>JAHQVV010000229.1 GCA_019634195.1 Phycisphaeraceae bacterium
CATGGCGACGATCGATCTGACAAGGCCATGGCGTCGCGTGTCTATGGTGGACCTCGTCGAAGAGCGCACGGGAGTGCGTTTCGAGAAGAAAGATCTTCGCGAAACACATGGACAGCAACTAGCTCAGATTTTATTAGACAATATTCGGGACCGAATGGTGCCTTCTCAGAGAGATGATGGTGCCGCTATTGGAATCGCGGCTCTATCGATTGAGCAAAGATTCGCGGAACTCAGTCCAGCCGAACAGCTTGTGTTTTTATTCGAGCAACTCATCGAGCCCACCCTCATCGACCCGTGCTTCGTCACGCGTGTACCTGGCGTCATCATCCCGCTGGCTAAGCGTTGCAAGGACGATGATTACTTCGCGGATGTCTACGAGCTGGCCATCAACGGCGTCGAGATCAGCCCCGGCTACACCGAGCTCAACGACCCCGACATCCAGGAACACCACTTCCGCGAGCAGGTCGGCGACACCGAAGAACAGCAGCAGATCGATGAAGACTTCCTCGAAGCCCTCCGCGTCGGCATGCCCCCGGCTGGCGGCATCGGTTTAGGCATCGACCGCCTGGTCATGATGCTCACCGGCGCCCAGTCCATCCGCGACGTGATCCTGTTCCCGCTGATGCGGCCACAAGGCAGGGATTGAACCGCAAAGGCGCAGAGGCGCAAAGGAAGGCATTTTCCGATGAGGGAAATGAGTGAAGAACTGAACCGTTTGTCACATGATGTGATCGGGGCTGCGATTGAGGTGCATCGCATTCTTGGGCCTGGATTCCTTGAACGTAGTTACCAGCAGGCGCTTGCCATTGAGTTCAGACTCCGGGATATTCCACATGCCATCGAATCGCCGATTCACCTTGCCTATAAAGGCGAATCTATTGGTGAAGGGCGAATCGACATTTTGGTGGCAGGCAAATTAGTTATCGAACTCAAAACGGTCGATGCCATTGCTGAGATCCACGACGCCCAAGCGCTAGCCTATTTAAAAGCAACTGGGCACGAACTCGCGCTCATCATCAACTTCAAGACCCCAGTACTCAAAGACGGCATCAAACGTATCATTCGTAGTTAATTGCGTTTGCCTTCCTTTGCGCCTCTGCGCCTTTGCGGTTAAAAACCGAACCATGTACAAACTTTTACTCATCTCGAAATACCTCCGCCGCAAGTTGGCGCCGTTGTTTGCCGCGTTGGCGGTGACGATCTGTACCGCGATGGTGATCATCGTCGCGTCGGTGATGGGTGGGTTTTTGGACCTGATGCAGACCACGGCCAAGCAGCTGACGCCGGACGTGGTGATCAAGTCGTCGCTGACGGGGTTCGGTGACTACGAGAAGCTGATCGACCAGCTGGAGGCGCTGCCCGAGGTGGCGCTCGCGACGCCGGCGATCGAGTACCCGGCGACCGTGACGATCGGCGGGTTCACGGACCCGGTGCAGGTGATCGGGATGAGCCCGTCGCGTTACAACCAGATCGTGCCCTACAGCGAGACGCTGATGTGGTCCGCCGACGATCTGTTCGATGAAGAGCCGATCGAGATGACCGAGGCGACCCGGCGGGGGTTGCGGAAGGGGTACGACCTAAAGGAGGCGGGCCGAACGCTTACCACGCCATCGGGCTACGAGCGCTACGGCATGGCGGCGGGCGGCCCGGCGGCGGTGGTGGGTATCGCAGCCAACCGGTATCAATCCAGGCTGTCGGACGGTTCGTACGCATTCCACCGGTCGATCGCGAACGTGCCGCTGACGGTGCCGAACAAGCTGAACCCGATCAAGCTGGCCCTGCCGGTGTTCGCACCCAACGGCGAGCCGATCGACGCGGTGCAGCTGCGCATCCCCGCGGTCAACGAGTTTAAGACCGGGTACTACGAGATCGATAAAGCGGTTATTTTCGTGCCTTTCGACTGGTTGCAGAAATCGTTGAAGATGCAGCGGTTCGAGGAGTACACGGACTTCGACGAGCTGACCGGCGAGGGTGGCGAGGCGGTGATCCAGCCCGCCCGCTGTACGGATGTTTATGTCAAAGCGGCTGAGGGCGTGGATGCGCTCACGCTAAAGGCGGCGGTCCAGCCGGTCGTCGATGCGCATCAGACCGATCGCTACATCGGCGTCATGACATGGGAAGATGTGCACGGCACGCTGCTGGGCGCGGTCAAAAACGAGAAAGGCATGGTGACGTTCCTCTTCGTCATCATCTCGATCGTCGCGATCATCATGGTGGCGACGACGTTCTACATGATCGTCTTAGAGAAGACCCGCGACATCGGCGTGCTCCGCGCGATCGGGGCGCCGGCGACGGGTGTGCTCACACTGTTCATGACCTACGGCCTGGCCATCGGGCTCATCGGCGCGGGCCTGGGCGTTTGGCTCGCGTGGTTTACCGTGACGAATCTGAACAACCTGCAGGAGGCGCTGGCGACCAAGCTCGCGACGCTGATCGCAACGGTGGTGCTGGCCGGGCTCGTCGCGCTGCTCTCGGCGATCGCGATGGCGTACATCAATCGGCGACGCGACTTCACGATCGGCGCGGGCGTGCTCGTGTTCCTCGGCACGTTTGGCGGGCTTATGGCGATCACGTTCTACGCGTTCCCGGTGATTCAGTTGCCAGGCTTCGCCGGCGAAACCGGCCTGGACAGCAAGATCGGCTGGCGGATGTGGGACCCACAGCTCTACTTCTTCGAGAAGATCCCGGATCAGGTCAACTGGGGAGAGGTGTTTTTGATCTGGGTCGGCGCGGTGGTGAGCTGTGTCCTGGGCGCGATCATCCCCGCGGTGATCGCGTCGCGTCTCAACCCGGTGGAGGCGCTGCGGTACGAATAATGCTTATGACCGATTCTCAACGCCAAGACGCCAAGGCGCCAAGACGCCAAGAAGAGCCGAGCAAAGCGGTTGACGAGCTTGCTCGCGCGATTATTGGCGCTGCGATTGAAGTGCATCGTACGTTGGGGCCTGGTTATCCTGAATCGGTGTATGAAGAAGCGTTGTGTTATGAGTTCGTATTGCGAGAGATCCCGTTTGACCGCCAACAGCCCGTTTACGCCGTATACAAAGATCACACCTGTGGCGAAGGGAGAATGGATATCTTTGTCGGCAAGCAGTTGGTCGTCGAGTTGAAAGCAGTCGACACGGTACTCCCCAAATTCAAAGCACAATGTAAGGCCTACTTGAAGGCTACGAATTGCGAACTCGCATTACTCATTAACTTTAATGAAGCGGTCCTGAAAGACGGCATCTTCCGTATTGTCCTAACCCAACCATGACTTTCTTGGCGTCTTGGCGTCTTGGCGTCTTGGCGTTAATAATCGAACTCCATGACGTCAACAAAACCCATCATCCAGGCCCGCGGACTTAAACGCTCGTTCCACGAAGCGGGCCGGGAGCTGCACGTCCTGCGTGGCGTGGACCTGTCGCTGAACCGGGGCGAGTGGCTGTCGATCCTCGGGCGGTCAGGCTCGGGCAAGTCGACGCTGCTGCATTTGCTTGGCGGGCTGGATCGGCCGACGCGTGGGACGGTGGTGTTTGACGACACCGATATCTTCACCCTCCGCGGCGCCAAGCTCGACCGCTACCGCAACCGGCACGCGGGCTTTGTGTTCCAGTTCTATCACCTGCTGCCCGAGCTGTCGGCACTGGAGAACGTGCTCATCGGCTCGATGCTTGGGCGTGACAGCTTGTCTCGAAGCATCACGGGCCTAGTCACTGCGGGCTTGATCGATCTCCTTGAATGGCTGTCTCGCCGAAAAGAGGCCCAAAAAACCGCCATCGAAATGCTCGACCGTGTCGGGCTTGGCGATCGCCTGACCCACCGCCCGGCCAAGCTCTCCGGCGGGGAGCGACAGCGCGTCGCGATCGCGCGGGCGCTAGTGAATCGTCCGAGTGTCTTGCTTGCCGATGAACCCACTGGCAACCTCGATGCCGACACGGCCAGCTCCATTCTTGACCTTTTCCGTAGTCTGCACAATGATGGCCAAACGATCGCCATGGTCACCCACGACCAGACCGTCGCGGATGCCGGCGACCGGGTGGTCACGCTGGTGAAGGGCAAGCTGACGGCAGATTGAATAAACTAGCTTTCCGGCGACGGAGTCGGATCTCACAAACTTCACTTACCGCAGAGGCACAGAGCACACGGAGACCTGAATCAGACCGCCGTGATCTCCGTGTTTCCGTGGTTCAAATCTGAATTGGAGCAATCGAATGTCTGACGCAACATGTGATATTGGTTTGATCGGCCTGGCTGTGATGGGCCAGAACCTCGTCCTCAACATGGCCGACCACGGCTACACCGTCGCGGTGTACAACCGCACGACGTCGGTGATGGAAGAGTTCATCGCTTCGAATAAGGCGGAAGAGCCTTCCGCTGAGCGTGTGATCGGTTTTCCTGAATTGGCCGACTTCGTGAAGTCGCTCAAGAAGCCACGCAAGATCATCCTGCTCGTGAAGTCCACGGCCGTGCTGCCCAGCGATCGCGACGCGGTCGATAAGGTCATCGATGGCTTGCTGCCGCTCTTAGACAAAGACGACATCATCATTGATGGTGGCAACTCGAACTGGAACGCGACGATCCGCCGGGAGAAGGAGCTCGCGAGCCAAGGCTACCGCTTCTTCGGCTCCGGCGTCTCCGGCGGCGAGCTCGGCGCACGCTTCGGCCCGTCGCTGATGCCCGGCGGCAGCGAGAGCGCCTGGAAAGAGCTCGAACCGATCTGGATGGACATCGCGGCCAAGGTCGACCCCGCCACGGGCAAGCCGATCGAGCGCAACGACCCGACCAACCCGGTGACGCGCGACGAGGGCGAGCCCTGCACGACGTACATCGGCGCCAACGGCGCGGGCCACTACGTCAAGATGGTGCACAACGGCATCGAGTACATCGACATGCAGCTCATCTGCGAGGCCTACTTCCTGATGAAGAACCTCTTGGGCATCGACCCCGGCGAGATGTCAGAGGTTTTTGGCAAGTGGAACGAGGGCGAGCTCGACTCCTTCCTCATGGAGATCACCACCGACATCCTCCAGCAGCGCGACCCCGCGAACAAAGACAACTGGTTCGTCGATGTCGTGCTCGATACCGCGGGCCAAAAGGGCACGGGCAAGTGGACCAGCCAGAACGCGCTGGACCTGGGCATCCCCGCCAACGCGATGGCCGAGGCGGTGTTTGCACGCTGCTTGAGCGCCATCAAGGACGAACGCGTCGCGGCGAGCAAGGTGCTCGAAGGCCCAACGATCCCCGATAATGTTGGCGACAAGGCCGAGCTGATCGACGCGATCCAGCAGGCGTTGTACTGCTCCAAGATCGTTTCGTACGCGCAGGGCTTCCAGCTCATGACCGAGGCGCAGAACGAGTACGGCTGGGAGCTGAACTTCGCTGAGATCGCCAAGATCTTCCGCGGCGGCTGCATCATCCGTGCCCGCTTCCTGCAGAAGATCACCGAGGCCTACGAGGCCGATCCGAAGCTGGTTAATCTGCTGCTCAACGACTACTTCAAGGACGCGGTCCACAAGGGCCAGGCGGCCTGGCGGAAGGTCATCGGCCTGGCGGTGCAGTACGGCATCCCCGTCCCGGCGTTCGGCGCGGCACTGGCGTACTACGACGGCTACCGCACCGCGACGGTCCCGGCCAACCTGCTCCAGGCCCAGCGCGACTACTTCGGCGCCCATACCTACGAGCGCGTCGACCAGCCCCGCGGCAAGAAGTTCCACGTCGACTGGCCCGAGGCCGACCGGCCGCAGCTCGACGCGTAAACGCACGACATCGATCGATCACGATTCGAAGCCCACGTTCATCGAACGTGGGCTTCTTTCATTGACACAAGCCGATCCGCGAGCCAGAATGCGACCACCTTGGTGAAGCTCTTAGATGAGCATAGGGCGATGCTTCGTCGCCCGGGTCGCGTCGCGCGGCCTGCAGACTCGGTAGTAACCGTTACACAAATGTCGACGGCGTGCCATCGACATTTATGAACGGTTAGCAAGGTGGCGGCTGCCGGCTTAACGGCCTGCAACCGCTTTTGGGGACTCAATCCATCGAATTACTGGCTGGTATCGACCCGCTGGCGAAGGTCTGCTTCGTCAGCTGTGGCGTTCCGCTCATCACGGTTGTGGTGATCTTGCTGGTCGGAAGCAAGCGGGGCTGGTTCAAGCCCTACAAAGAAACCCACAAAGTCGAACGCAAGCGCGCCGCCAAGGGTCTTGGCAAAGACATTGAGGCCTTGGGACATCGCTTGCAGACGCCGCCGGACGAGTTGCGAAACTTCGAGCCGAAGTATCGCCTGGCCAGCATCTCCAAGAAGCGAGGCGGCCGTCGGCGACTCGACATCCCCGACCACAAGACAAAGACCTTGCAGCGCACGATCCTCCGCAAGCTGCTGCGCAACCTCAAGACGCACTCTTGCGCGATGGGCTTTGACCCCGGCATCTCGATCGCGCACAACGCCGCGGTGCACACCGGCCAGGCCGTCGTCATCAAGCTCGACATCAAGGATTTTTTCCCGGCGACTACGAAGGAACGCGTCGAGCAGTACTTCCGTCGGGTCGGTTGGGATGGTGAGTGTGCGGCGCTGCTCACCGGTTTGGTCACGCACAACGACGGCCTTCCGCAGGGTGCGCCGACGAGCCCGCGGCTGAGTAACCTCGTCAACTACGTGCTGGATTGCCAGATCCAGCGGTACGTGCTCAAGCACAAGGGGACGTACACGCGGTATGCCGACGACATCACCGTTAGCTATCCTGAGGATTGGCCGAAGTATGTCCGCGGCACGGTGCAGAAGGTCCGCCGGGTCTGCCGTCGGCATGGCTACACGGTCCACACCCGTAAGAAGCTGCGCATCGTCCGCCGACACCAGCAGCAACGCGTCACCGGACTGGTGGTCAACGAGAAGGTGCAGCTACCGCGTGAAAAACGCCGCTGGCTCCGCGCGGTCGAGCACCGGCTCAGCACGACCGGCGAGGCCTCGCTAACCGAAGAGCAGCTGGCCGGTTGGGAAGCGCTGCAACAGATGATCGATCAGCAGGCGCGACCCGGCCGTGGATCAATGAACGAAGGAGACCCCGAATGACCCGGCGGCTTGCAGCACTCTCTCTATTCCTTTGCCTACCGATCTCGTATTCGGCCTGCCGTTCCGTGACCACATGATCCTGCAACGCGGCATTGATCTGCCGATCTGGGCCGGCCAGCGCAACGGTCTCCGTCAAGCACGACGGCCAAGCGTCATCCCTCCAACTGAACGACCCGGGGTTGCGTCACTGGGCACCGACGGATGAGGGCGGCTGGATCGTCTGCTGGCCCGAGGCGGGCCGCCCGCAGCTGGACGCGTAAGCCCGGCAAACAACCCATCAAACCCTGGAACCCACCTCAAATGAGGTGGGTTTTTCACTCCTCAGTGGGCCAAATCACCATTTCGGCTCATTTTTTAGGTTAGCCCCGTCAGATTCCGGCTTGATACGCTGATTAATAAGTGAGGGACGCATTTCTCATCCTCTAGAGCCACTACATGTCTGCAGGCGACCCCAACCACAACCTGTCGAAGTACTGGCTGCAGGCCCAGGCCGCGGTCGCGTCGTATGTCGCCTGCATGGTGCCGGACTTCCATGACGCTGAGGACGTGATGCAATCGGTTGCGTCGGCGGTGATCGACAAGTTCGACACCTACGACCCGGGGCGGCCGTTCGTGGCCTGGGCGATCGGCATCGCGCGGTTCGAGGTGCTCAACTACCGCCGCCGCAACCAGAACGACCGCCACATCTTCAGCGAGTCGGCGATGAGCCGCATCGAGAACGCCTACACCAAGGTCGAGCCCGATATCGACCGCTACCGCATCGCCCTGCACCACTGCATGGGCCGGCTCGCCGAGCGCGGCCGCAAGCTCATCGAGATGCGCTACCTGCACGGGCTCAAGACCGGCCGGATCGCCAAACGCGTCGGCATGACCCCCGCCGCGGTCTCGGCCATGCTCTACCGTTTCCGCGGCGCTCTTCGCAACTGCATGGACACCCGCCTCCGTGAAGGGGGGAGGGACGCGTGAAAGACGCCGCCCAACTGATCCACGGCTACCTGGAAGGTGATCTCGGCCCCGATCACGCGTCTGAACTCGGCGCCTGGGTCGAGCAGAGCGACACGAACGCCGAGCAGTTTGTCCGGTCCTGCGTCCAGCACTACCTGCTGCGCGAGCAAGCGGTCGGCGTAGACCTTGCCGGGTCGGCGTTCAGCGCCGAGGATGCCTTGCCCAGCGACACCGAAGGCCGCACCAGCCCTGACCTGCTCGCCGACCTGGCCAGTATCGAAGGCCAAGCCCAGTTCCCATCCTTCCATACCGACGCGCCACACCCGTTGACGAGGAAGGTGTACGCCTCGGCCCTGTCTTACGTGATCAGGCACACGTTTACACCCAAGCGTGTGGTGGCGCTGGCGACCGCTGCCGCGCTGCTGTTTGGGGCCGTGCTGGCGATTGTGCTGTTGAGCGGCCCGGACGAGATTGAACCGATCGCGGAAGCACCCGGTGAGCCCGCACCGGTTGCAGGGGTACCCGGTGCTCAGCGTATTGTCGCCACGCTTTCTGCCGAGCACGAGGCGGTGTGGGACCGGCGTCCCGGTGAGGACCTCTATGCCGGGCAGCGGTTTACCCTGACTCAAGGCTTCGCCGAGATCACAACCATCGGCCGCGCGGTCGTGGTCCTCGAAGCACCCGCCACGATCGAGCTGATCGACAGTCCCAACGCCTTGCGCCTGCACACCGGCAAGCTTGTCGGCATCTGCGAAACCGAATCATCCAAGGGCTTGCTTGTCCGCACACCGCTCATGGATGTGGTCGACGTGGGTACAAGGTTCGCCGTCGAAGCTGAGATCGACCAGACCTTCGTCGGTGTGATTGACGGCGAGGCCTCGGCCGTAGCGGTTGACCCCCGCGAGGGAACAATCGATCCCGGTACACGCGTCTTGCTCACTGCCGATCAGGGTGCGGTGGTAACGAGAGAGGTGCCTAGCCTCGTACGGCGTACAGAGGTCGATACCACACCGTTCGCCCGTTCGATGGATGACGCGCTGTACCTGCCCAAGTGGACAGGCCAATTGCGCTTCCTCCACGAGGTGCCCGTTGGTACCGGCCTGGCAATGCTGAAGAGCAACGAGCAATTGTTCATGATCCCCGAGCAGCGCGGTGTCGTGCTGGATGCGGGGACGGATGTTGGCATCTCTAAGCCAGGCCGGCTGTTCAGCGGCGAGTTGGTTGGCCCGAGCAGTTTGCTTGCCGCGCCGCAGCGTGTCGACAGCTATCTCGTCCAACTGAACTGCGACGCGGCACCCAAAGCCAATGACCGCGAAGGCACGCGGCTGACGGCCACGCTGCGCTTTCCCAGGCCCATCGTCGGGGTCCTTGTGACAAAGAAGCAGCTACGCGAGACCGACCGCCGGGTCGGCCTGTCGGGCCTCGATTACGAAATCGGTCTCGGCCGCGAGTTGGTCGAAGATTCGGGTGGGTTCAGCTCGGACGTGGTCGAGATCAGCGAAGACGGAAAGACCCTGACGATGTCTGCCTACGCATTATGGCTTGACCATGTCCGTGTGTTGGTCCAGAGCCCATCGGCAGTGGGCGACGAGCCAACCAGCCCATCGCCCTAAACGGGGCGCGGCAAAGGGACCCCATTTCTTTAGCTCTAAACATAGGAGGCATGGCAGATGATCGAACACCACCCCAGAACCCCAAACAGGAGGACAGCTATGTGGAAAGCACCGCTCTGCATGCTCGGATCAATCGGCTTGTTCACCGCCGGCTCGGTACACGCCGGCATCACCATCCCGATCGGCTTGAGCACGACCGCCTACCATGAGATCAATACCGGCGACTGGCTGACGATGGGCACCAACGATATCGATGGCTCCGGCGGGCTGGGCACCGACGGCTGGGCCTTCGCGGGTACGTCCAACGGCCCCGCATTCAACACCGGAGTTGGCAGCGGAAACTCGGGCACGTTTGATGTTCTCAGCAGCCTGCCCAGTTACGTCACGTCCCTCACCCAGGGCAACGCAACCCTCGGCACGACTGCGGGCGGAACAAATTCACCGTTCAATGGGTACGCCCAGATCGATGACCCTGTGCTTCTTGACGGGACTGACGCCTTCGCGGGCTTCTGGATCGTCCGGGAAAGCAACTCGTCGAGCGGCAACACTAACGAGTTGGTCAAGTTCGCCGTCAGCGGGCTGGCCGCGGGCCAGGTCGTCCGTGTCGGCGTGCTCTCCGCGACGGGCGACAACAACAACTGGGCGCCGACGTCGATCTCCCTCACTGACGGCGGCACGACCGCGACGATCGGCAGCCACGGGGGCACACAGTTGAACGGCCCGGCGAGCGGCGTGTCGCCCGGCTGGGTGTTCTTTGATATCGATGCCGACGGGGACTACATCGTGCAGGGCACCGACCGCTTTAATGCGCAAGGCGCAGGGATCGGCGGGCTCACATTTGACTCGGTCCCCGAGCCAGGGTCGCTGGGACTCTTAGGCCTGGGCGGCCTGTGCCTGCTGCGACGCAGGCACAGCTAAAACTGTTCCTATCCTTCAGCCCCTGCCCTGCCGAAGCGGGGTGGTGGCTTTTACTGCCATTGTTTCTCCTTTAAGTGGTTTCGTGTTCTGAGACGGGCGTGGTGCCTTTTCTAGAGACCTGTTTTCACAGAGTATTCCTATGCGCAAAGCATTCACCCTCATCGAGCTATTAGTTGTTGTTTCCATCATCGCGCTGCTGATCGCGATCCTGTTGCCGGCGTTGCAGCGGGGCAGAGAGGAAGCCACGCGCACGGCCTGTCTGGTCAATGTGCGTTCGCTGGGCCAGGCCGCTTACAACTACGCGGTGGATCACGATGGCAAGTTCCCGGATCGGAACCTGCCGAATACCCACCCTGCCCCATCCATTTGGAAGACCGATGGCTCTGCGGACTACCGCAAGGTTTGGGTAGGCTACATTGAGGGCTACACCATCGAAGACCAGGGCGAGACGTTCTACTCGCCTTCGAATCCGTACCCGGTCGCGCTGAGCCTGCCCGGCGAGCGTTGGCCGCACGGCAGTACGAGTACCTACCAGAGCGGCTACGTGTTCTACGGCAATTTCCGCGTGGGCTCACCGAACTGGGAGCCGGGCTACGCGTTCACATCGCTTGATGATGCGCAGCCTAACTCGCAGTTGTGGTCGGACCTGGCAGAGGACAAGACCGTCAGCAACGGCTGGTGGCGCCTGATCAACCACCCCGCGCGGGGCACGCCGCACGAGTTCAACATGGACGGGCCTGAAGGCCTGCATTCGGGCCTGTTCGACGGCTCGGTGCAGTGGTACAACCACCCTGCGGATACGGAAATCGCGGCGTATCAAGCTGGTGGAGGCACGCCCGGCGACTGGTGGGGCAAACCGGGCGGGATCGAGACACGGCCGACGCCTTGACAACGGAGGGCGGGGCGGAGACGTGGCGGGCACACGTTCGGTGCGTGAGTCGGCGTGTTAACACGGCTGCCTGCGTTGCGTTTCGCCTGGCCGGCGTAGTTGATCGGTTTAAGACAATGCGTTCCGGGGGTTCACTGGCGTTCATCCCCGGGCACCCGAGGCGATCAGGCGTGCGATCGCACACGTGGTGCAGGTTCGGCGGGGTTGGTGTTTTCACGGGTGTTGTATCGCTTGGCATGCGTTGGGGATTGATGGCGTTCGCTTGAACTGTGCGCGCGGGCATTGGGGTTGGGGCTTGATTGAGGGGGTAGGTTCAGGACAAAGCCGTCGGCGGTGTCGGCGGGGTCTTGGGCTGGTTATTACCCGTGTTGACGGACCGCCGATGGCATCGGCGGCTTCGGGGACGCGTGTGCGCAGCGACGCCCCGGTGATGCGCGCCGGGTTTTGGGCCGGCGTTGAAAGGCCGTGAGGTGCACGTTCTGGGTCACATC
>JAHQVV010000230.1 GCA_019634195.1 Phycisphaeraceae bacterium
GCCTCGGCCGAGCGGAGCAGGTCGCCATCGGGGCCGAGGGTATAGGTGTAGCCGCGGCCAAGCACGCTGGCGGGGCCCACGGCGTCGAGCTCTCGGGCCAGTGCCTCGAGCGCCTCACGTTCACGGGACACCCGGCGGGTCATCGCTTGCGGCAGCGCCCGGCTCAGCGTCTCGAGCTTGGGCGCGTGCGACGCAACAACCGCGGGCAGGGCTCGGTCTAGCCGGCGGGTCAAACGATCGAGCGATTGACCCGCCTGCACCACCAACCGCTCGGGCCGGCTCATCGCGGGGTGGCGCTCGGCTCCGCGCAGGCGTTGCCGCTCATGCTGCGCCCGGCGTTTGAGCGCGAGCGTCAACCGGTCCGCGGATTGATCGACCTGCTGCTGAAGCATCACTTTGTCGGGCACCAGCGTCATGGCGGCCTGCGTCGGCGTGGCGCACCGCTCGTCCGCGACCAACTCCGCGACCGTTACATCCGTCTCGTGGCCGATCGCCGCGACGACCGGCAGGTTGCAATCCCAGATCGCATCGGCGACAACGCGCTCGTTAAACGCCCAGAGGTCTTCGATCGATCCGCCGCCGCGCGTGAGCAGGATCGCGTCGATGCCGAGGTCTCGGCCGTGCGTCGATAAACGGTTGATCGCGTCGGCGATCTGCGACGCGGCCGCATCACCCTGCACGCGCACATCGACCAGCACTAACTCGCATCCCGCCCAGCGCTTCGCCGCCGTGTTGATCACGTCCTGCAGCGCCGCGGCACTCCGCGAGGTCACCACCGCGATCCGCGTCGGCATCGTCGGCAGCGGTCGCTTGTGCTCGGGATCGAAGTAGCCCTCGCCCTTGAGCTCGTTGATCAGCTCCCGCAGCCGCTGCTCCAACGCACCCTGCCCCACCTGCTCGAGCTTGTCGACATACAGCTGCACCGAGCCCTGCGCGGGGTACACATCGACCCGCCCCGTCGCGACGACCTCGGCGCCGTCGCGTGCTTTGAAGCCGACCGCCCGGGCCGCCGAGGCGAACATCACGCAGCGGATCACTGCCTCGCCATCCTTCAAGGAGAAGAACCAGTGGTTGCGGTCCGAGAGGTTGGAGAGCTCCCCGACCACGCGGACCTTGCCCGGCAGTTGTGTGTTTACCGCCGACTTAATCTGCGAAAGCAGCGAGCCGACCGACATCGGCCTGCCCGCCTTCGAATCGCCTTTTTTCGCCCCTGAGGGCGGCTCTTGCTCGTCAAACAACCTGGGCATCCCCGTAGTGTAAGCGTTCGGTGAGCCCCGCTGGTTTGACTTTCACGCCCGAATCCTTAACTTGCTTTGCTCGGCGTGCGTCGGCAGTTCGGCCACACCGACCAACTGATCATCACGAACCCCAGGAGATCGCCAAGATGGCCATCAAGATCGGTATCAACGGCTTCGGACGCATCGGACGCCTCGTCTTCCGTGCCGCACAGAACAACCCCAACATCGAAGTCGTCGGCATCAACGACCTCTTCGACAACGACGCCCTGGCCTACCTGCTCAAGTACGACTCGATCCACGGCCGCTTTGACGGCACGGTTGATTCCGACGACCAGAACCTGATCGTCAACGGCAAGGCCATCCGCTGCTCCGCCGAGCGCGACCCCGCCAACCTCAAGTGGGGCGACGTCGGCGCAGACTACGTCGTCGAGTCCACCGGCTTCTTCGTTGACTACGACGGCGCTGCCAAGCACGTCGCCGCCGGCGCCAAGAAGACCATCATCTCCGCGCCGACCAAGTCGCCCGACCAGGTCCCCACGATCGTCATGGGCGTCAACAACGAAACGCTCGACCCCTCGGCGACCGTCGTCTCCAACGCGTCCTGCACGACCAACTGCCTCGCACCCCTGGCCAAAGTCGTCAACGACGAGTTCGGCATCGAGAAGGGCCTGATGACCACCGTCCACGCGATGACGGCGACCCAACCCACGCAAGACGGGCCATCCAAGAAGGACTGGCGCGGCGGACGTGCGGCCAGCGTCAACTGCATCCCCGCCTCGACCGGCGCGGCCAAGGCCGTCGGCCTGGCGCTGCCCGAACTCAAGGGCAAGCTGACCGGCATGGCGTTCCGTATGCCAACCATCGACGTCTCCGTCGTCGACCTCACCGTCGTCACCGAGAAGGCAACGAGCTACGACGAGATCAGTGCCGCACTCAAGGCCAAGGCCGAAGGCGACATGAAGGGTGTCCTCGCCTGGACCGACGACCAGGTCGTCTCCACCGACTTCATCCACGACCCCGCCTCGTCGACCTTCGACCACGGCGCAGGCATCGAGCTGGACAGCAACTTCTTCAAGCTCGTGAGCTGGTACGACAACGAATGGGGCTACTCCAACCGCGTCGTCGACCTGATCAGCTACATGGCCGGCCAAGACGGCATCAGCTAAGGCTGAGC
Source organism: Phycisphaeraceae bacterium (assembly GCA_019634195.1). Classification (GTDB taxonomy): domain Bacteria; phylum Planctomycetota; class Phycisphaerae; order Phycisphaerales; family Phycisphaeraceae; genus JAHQVV01. Next base: position 2,413 of record JAHQVV010000230.1, read on the forward strand.
GGCTCAAACAACTGAATCACCCTACGAAGCCCACGGATTCCATCCGTGGGTTTTTCATGCGCATCACCCCCCATAATTTGCGATCATCTAAACCATGAAACGACTCATCGCCCCGCTACTCCTCTGCCTCGCCCTGCTCGTCGGCTGCCAAACCGGCCCGGCCGTCGATCGCATCGACAACCCGATCATCGCGCAATACACCATCGACAACATCGGCGCCTGCCAGGGCGTGTTCGTCTGGGAGGGCTCGGTCTGGATGTACGGCGACCGCGGCAACAAGGGCGTCATCAAACGCCTCGAATGGATCGGCCCCAACGACGAGGGCAAGCCCATGCTGCGCGATGCGGGCGAGACCTATGAACTCATGCTGTACCGCAACCGCTTCAGCCGAACCAACGAAGACGAGCAGCTCCCCCGCAACCTCATCCCCCACCCAACCGGCCTGACGCACCACCCTAAGTACGATGCCTTCATCGGGAACACCGTCGACCAAAAAGGAACGATCTACAGCCTGCACTTCCTCGGGCTCACTGAAAGCGGCAGCCTCGACGACTGGATCACCAACAAGGTCATCGACGACCTCGCCACCAACGGCACCCGCCCCGAGTTCGTCCGCTGGAACGGGCGATGGCTCATCGCAACGGCCGACTACGGCGACAAGGACAATAAACTGCGGCTGTACGATCCTGAAAAGCTGAAGACGGCCAAGAAAACCTCGGACCCGGGCGTGCTGATCGCGGCATTCAACTGTGGGCCATTTGTCCAGTCCATGCACTGGATCGATCAGGAGAACACGCTCGTGCTCGCACAGAACCAGACGGCCGGGCTGGGCTATCGGCTTACGTTGCTCGATTTCACTCCGCGATCAGGCTATCTACGGCACTTGGAATCGCCCACCGTCAAACGCATCATCGACCTGGGACAACCCACCGACGAACTCGAAGGCTTCGCTATCGTCGCGCCTGGCTGGGCGATCATGACCAGCGCGATGGAAGAGAACAATGCCACGGTCATCCGTTGGCCGATTAAATCCAAGTAAGACCTCCAAATGACGAAGCCAACGACCACAGCCCGATCATGGACGCCCGCCGATAGCACGGCACTCTATCGCGTGGACGACTGGGGCCAAGGCCTGTTCCGCATCAACGACCAAGGCAACCTTGCTGTGAGCCCGGCCGGTAGCGACGGCCCGCAGATCGATCTCAAACAGCTCACAGATGACCTTGAGCGTCGCGACCTCTGCACCCCGTTGCTCATCCGCTTCACCGATATCCTCAAGTACCGCCTTGATGCGATCGCCGGCGCGTTCACCACCGCCATCGACGACCACGACTACAAGGGCAACTACCAAGCCGTCTACCCGATCAAAGTCAATCAGCAGCGGCACGTCGTCGAAGAGATGCTCGAGCACGGCAGCGCCCACCGCTTCGGCCTCGAAGCCGGTAGCAAGCCCGAGCTCCTCGCGGACATGGCCATGGTCGATGATCCCGACACACCGATCATCTGCAACGGGTTCAAGGACGCGAGCTTCATCGAAGCGGTCATCTTGGCCACCAAGCTCGGTAAGAATATCATCCCCGTCATCGAGAAGTTCTCCGAACTCCAACTCATCATCGACCAGGCCAAGCTACACAACGTCCGCCCAAAGTTCGGCGTGCGCGTCAAGCTCGCCTCGCGTGGCACCGGCCGGTGGGAGCACTCCGCCGGCGAGCGCAGCAAGTTCGGCTTGTTCGTATCCGAGGTGCTCGACCTGGTGCAGCGCCTCCGCGACGAGGACATGCTCGACTGCCTGACGCTGCTGCACTGTCACGTCGGCAGCCAGCTCAACGACATCCGCAAGATCAAGCCAGTCGTCACGGAGCTTGGCCGGGTATACACGGAGCTGCGCAAGATGGGTGCGGGGCTGGACACAGTCGACGTCGGCGGCGGGCTTGGCGTGGACTACGACGGCACGAGTTCGGCCCACGACTCGTCCATCAACTACTCCCTGCAGGAATACGCCAACGACATCGTGTTCCACCTGCAAAACGTCTGCGAGGCGACGGGCACCCCGCACCCGCGGATCATCACCGAGTCCGGCCGGGCGATGGCGGCGCACCACAGCGTGCTGATCTTTGATGTGCTGGGCTGGTCGGGGTTCGATCGTTTCGAGTTGCCGCCGTCGTTCAGCGATGGTGTGCTCGAAACCATGCCACAGCCCGTGCGGACGCTGGCCGAGGCGTATACCGGGATCACCGAGCAGAACTACAGCGAGTACTACCACGACGCGCAGGTGGCACGTGAGCAGGCGCTATCGCTGTTTAATCTCGGCTACTGCTCGATCGAACACCGTGGGCTAGCCGAGCGGTTGTTCTTCTCGATCGGCTCGAAGGTGCTGCGTTTCGTCCGCAAGCTCGACGACATCCCCGAAGAATTCGCTTCGCTACAAGTGATGCTTTCGGATATCTATTTTTGCAACTGCTCGATCTTTCAATCGCTGCCGGACCACTGGGCGATCAATCAACTCTTCCCCGTGCTGCCGATCCACCGTCACGAGGAGCGGCCGACCTGCCGGGGCATCCTGGCGGATATCACCTGCGACAGCGATGGCAAGATCGACCAGTTCATCCCCGACCCCGGCGACACCGACCCCAACCACACCCTGCCGCTGCACGCGTTCACCGGCGCCCCCTACTACCTGGCCGCCTGCCTGGTCGGCGCTTATCAGGAAACACTCGGCGACCTGCACAACCTCTTTGGCGACACCAACGCGGTCCACGTCGCGATCGGCGACCACGGCAAGGTCGAGATCAGCGAAGTCGTCGAAGGCGACACCGTCCGCGAAGTGCTCGGCTACGTGCAGTACAATCCGGACGAACTAAGGCGGAAGTTCACCAAATCGATCGAAGCGGCTCTGCGAGACAACCACCTGACACTCGACGAAGCCCGCACGCTGCGAAGGTTTTACGAGCGCGGGCTCAATGAATCGACCTACCTCACATGATCCACGTCGCGATCCTCAAGCCGGGCTACATCGATGCGATCCTTGAAGGCCGTAAGACCATCGAGTCCCGGCTGACCAAGGCGATGCAGCCGCCGCACGGCAGGGTCGAGCCCGGCGAGCGGCTGTTCTTCAAGGCCTCGGGCGGGCCGTTCATGGCGACGGCGCTCGCGGGCGGGGTACAGCTCTTTGAAGACCTCCAAGCGGGAGGCCTCAAGTGCCTGCGCAAGCGTTACAACAAGCAGATCGGCGGGGATGATACGTATTGGGAGCTAAAAAAAGACAGCCGGCTCGCGACGCTGATCGAGTTGAAGCAAGCCGAACCGATCGATGTCGGACCGAAGTACAAGGTCGCCTACATGAAGGCCTGGTACGTGCTGGACGAGGCGTTGTCTCCGCTTCGTGACTGGACGATCACGCCGGGCGCGTTGCGGAATCGGTACGCGTGCCTGCCCACGGCCGAGACGAGCAAGGGGAAGCCGGGCCAGGCGATCACGCTTGAACTGCCCGGTGGCGAGGTGGTCGATACCGAGTTGGCTCGCGGGCGGATGCTGCGCTGGCGGGGCTGGGGCTCGGTGTATGAATCGGCGGGCGCAAGAGCGGGCGATGTGCTGCGGTTTGTTGCGTTGTGCCCGAAGCGATACGCGGTGCGGGTGGTGCGCGGATAAACTAGAGGTGTGATTCCTCTGGACGACTACATCAACCAAGCCGAGCTGAAGCGGCTCATCGAGACGGCACGACGCGAAGACCTCGGCCCCGATGGCTTGGACGCCACATCGGCCTGCTTTATTCATGAGGCTGCCACGGGCTCCGCCGACTTCGTCAACCGGGAACAAGGGACGATCGCGGGCTTGTCCACGCTCCAAACAATCTGCACGGTCTATGGCGGGCGCGTTAAACCGCAATCGCACCACACCGATGGCGATTTGGCGAAGGCCGGGGCACGCCTTGCAACAATCGATGGGCCGATGCGTGACCTGCTGGCGATCGAACGCGTCGCGCTGAACCTGCTGACCCACCTGTCGGGCATCGCAACGCTGACCGCACAGTATGTCGCTCGGTGCGAAGGGACCAAGGCGAAGGTCTACGACACACGCAAGACCCTGCCAGGCCTGCGCGGACTGCAGAAGTACGCGGTCGCCTGCGGCGGCGGGAAGACGCATCGCATGGGGCTGTATGACGCGGTGCTGATTAAGGACAACCATCTGGCGGGGACGCCGTTGGATCGGCTTGCCGAGAGGCTCGCGGAATCGGCGGGACAAGCCCGCCGGCTAACGCCGGGGATTCAGTTCGTGATGGTCGAGGTCGACACGCTCGACCAGTTCAGCCAGGTGCTCAAGGCCCCGATCGACATCGCCCTGCTCGACAACATGCCGCTGAGCACGCTGACCCAGGCCGTGGCCATGCGCGACCAGCAAGCTCCAGAAATCCAACTCGAAGCCAGCGGCGGCGTAAACCTCGACACGGTCGGCAACATTGCGAAGACAGGTGTTGATCGCATCTCCGTCGGTGCGCTAACCCACTCGGCCCCCTCACTCGATATCGGATTGGATATCGAGTGAAGACATTGACACCGCCATATAAAGAGTATCAGCCCCCACCTGAACACATCAAATTACTATTCTGGCTGCACGATGGAAAGGTGTTCCGCAACATGCATGTGCTTACACATGCGTTCAAAAAGACGCCGGGCCAGATCGCCAATAGCTTGAGGCAACTGAAGGATCAGGGCTGTGAGTTCGATGAACATCCCGAGCAAGGGGTTCGGCTTCGATCCATCGGTCTGGGTGCTTGGGTCGATATTCTCGAAGCCGAGGCCGGCTGGCCCTTTCAGCGTTTCGAGGTTTATCGCAGCACGGCCAGCACGCAAGAAATATGCAAGCGTTATGCCCGCGAACAAGGCGAGGCGGCGCTTGGCACGGTGGTTATTACCGATGAGCAAACCAGCGGCAGAGGGCGCAGGGGAAACACTTGGCTTGCACCCGCGGGTACCGCACTGCTCTTCAGCTTCGTTGGACATCCCGCACTCAGCCCAGAGCGTTACGCACACACCATCGTCCACGATTTATTTCAAGGTGTACGTGACCACGGGGTTCGGGAAGGGCAACTGACACTGAAGTGGCCTAACGATCTTTTTCTCAATGGGAAAAAACTTGCAGGGATCTTGATTGAACGCGTCAGTGGGATGCCGGTTATCGGCATAGGAATCAACTCGCACATTCCACCGGATCAATTCCCCGCTGAACTAGGGGATACCGCAGCGACCCTTCATACTCAACCACATCTGTGGGATCGTGTGTTTTTACTGGCACGTATCCTGGGGGCACTAGGAATGCGGGGTGTTAGCTACAACACTGAAGTACCTGATGACAAGCGTTGGAAAGACATACAGACGGAATGGCGCGATCATTGCCATATGATTGGAAACCGCTACCGCTTCCATTGTGACGGGGTTGAATACGACGGCGAGTGTATTGATGTCGATATTTCGGCGGGAATCATTATCCGGCGCGACACCGGCGAGATTGTCACTCTGCCCGCGGCAACGACTTCGGTCGTGAAGTAATCAACCGCTCGCCAACTCGACCAGCACATCCAATCCGCGCTCCAGCATCGCGTCGTCACAGGCATAACTGAGGCGGAAGTGCGTGTCGCGCTGACTAAAGACGCTGCCGGGGATGATGAGCAAGTTTTTTTCGATCGCCTTCTCAACGAACTGCGTCGCGGAGAGTCCCATGCTCGGGGGGACCTCGGGGAAGGCGTAGAACGCGCCGCCGGGGGTGGTAAGGTTGTGGTGCGGGCTGAGACGCTCGACCACGCGGTCGCGTTTGCGTTGATACGCGCTGACATGCTGGGACATATCGACACCCAGCGCGAGAGCACCGGCGGCCTGCACCATCGAAGGGGCGCAGACGAACGAGTACTGCTGGATCTTGGTCATCTGCTCGATGATCGGCGCGGGGCCGGCGGCGTAGCCGAGGCGCCAGCCGGTCATGCCGTAGGTCTTGGAGTAGCCGCGGAGCAGCAGCACATTGGGCGACGCGTGCAGCGGGGAGGGGCACCACGTCCCGCCATCGACTTCGGTCTTTTCGTAGCAGAACTCGTCGTAGATCTCGTCGCTGACCAGCAGAACACCCCGCCGCTCGCAGAGCTCGACCACCTCTTTACAGATCGGCTGCGTCGCCACGACGCCGGTCGGGTTGCTGGGGGTATTGAACAGCACGAGTTTGGTGCGCTCGGTCAACGCAGACTCGATCCGCTCAGCGGTCACCGCGAAATCCGGGTAGGTATCGACGTATACCGGCGTCGCGCCGGCGAGCGTGACCAGGTGCTTGTACATCACGAAGTACGGGTCGGGGATGACGACCTCGTCGCCAGGGCCGACGGTCGCGAGCAGCGAGAGGACCAGCCCCCCGGACACGCCGGACGTGATGAGCAGGCCGGTGCCCGAATCGAGTTGCTCCGTCCCGCCCCGCCCGATCGTCTTGGGGAACTCCTGGGCGAGCCTCGCCGTGACCGCGGCGCGGAGCCCGGGCGTGCCCTGTGTTTGGGTATAGTGGTTATTGCCCTGGTTGATCGCGTCGCATGCCGCGGCCTTGATCGTGTCGGGCACGTCAAAGTCGGGCTGACCGATCGACAGGTTGATCGGGTCTTTGAGTGTCGCGCCAAGGTCCATCACCCGGCGGATACCCGAAGCGTCGATGCCTTTGGCGCGGTCGGAGATAAATCGGCTGGTGTCCATAGCAGGGATGATACCGGAATAGAAAACGCCGCCCGATGTAAGGACGGCGCTCGTGTGCTGTACAGGTTGAGCAACGCGGCTATTCGGTGGCTTCTTCCTCGTCCTTTTTCTTCTTCTTGGTCTTGCCACCGGCGACAACCTTGCGGTTGCCGACCTTGCGCAGGCCTAGCGCGTTGGACTCTTCGTCTTTGAACTCGCCGAGCTGCTGGAGTTTGGCGATGCGCTCGGCGCGGGTCAGGACGTTTCGGTGGCCGGCGAGGCCGCCTCCGATTTTCAGGCTGGGATCGAGGCTCATCGTTGCGTTCCTTTAGTCGTCTTTGGGCTTTGGTTTGGGCCCGTCGTATCGGTTAAAAATCATGGTGGACAGGTCGGTGCCGCGCCCACTGTTGCTCTGCTTCCACTGCCGGCCTAGCGACCGGAGCATCTGCTCGTAACGCTGCTGGGACTCGCTGCCCATCTCATCTGAGCGGTAGCCCCGCTTGACGGCGTACGCGACCCAGAGCCCCTTATTATGAACCGGTACAAGCTGGATTGCAACCCCGCGGGCCCCGAAGAACCGGGCCAGCTTCTCGCAGTCCTCCCGGGTCGATGTGATGAGCTGCATGTAGTTCAGCCCCGGCTCCCGCCGCTCGACCACCAGCACGTCCTTAGGGACATCGACCTCAGGGCCGGCATAGTCGTCATCGGGGGACTCAAAAAAGCCGTTGGGACCCGTACGCTCGCCTAAACCGGGCTCAACCGCCTCGGGCCTTGCCCCTGCCGCCCCCCGCATCGAGCCGACCCAGTACGCCAAGACGATCACCAGCAGCAGCCCCGCGACGCACAGGACCGCCACACCCCGAGGGACCCGCAAAACCAGAGGTGACGCCGAGCCGACCCACCACGGTGCTCGGCCCGGCGGCCTCGGGATGCGTTCCTCCTCACTCACGGGGGCCTCGTCCGACCCGCCCTCGCCGGGCGCAGCACCCCCCGATGCGCCGCCTCGGCTTCGCATAATCTCGTACGGCGGTGTCTGGTCGCGTTTGGCCATGAGTCCTCACCCTGCTATCGGCCTGACCCCTGGTCACCATGATAGCCCGATCCGATCCGGTTCAACCCGATGCTGGGGCGGGCTTGCAGCCTGGCATTCTCATCACAGGCTATGACAGGCAAGATGCCGCCCCACCATCACCCGCCCTCGCCGATCACGCTTGCCAGAGCGTGGCCTCCCAGGTGACTGAGGCTGATGTGCCAGGCGGTAACCCCGCATCGCTCCGCGACCTGCGCCGCCTCGCCATGGAGCTTAACGCGTGGCTGGCCCGTCGCCTCCTTGACCACCTCGACATCCGTCCACGCGATCCCGCCGGACCAGCCCGTGCCGAGCACCTTGAGCACCGCTTCCTTCGCCGCAAACCGCGCGGCGTACCGCTGCACCCGCATCTTGCCGCCGCTATCGGAGTACGCCTGCTCCCCCACCGTGAACACGCGGTCGAGGAACCGCTGCTCGTGCTCGCCGAGCAGCCGCTCGATGCGGGGCGTGTCAACCAGATCGATACCGTGGCCGAGTATGGGCATGGGCCTAAGAATAGATGAAGCGACGCGGCTCCGCCGCGCGGACTATGATAAATCACCATGCCAAGCGATCTCACGACGATCACAGCCAAAGTCCACGCGGGGCAGCGCCTCTCCTTCGACGACGGTGTCGCCCTGCTCAAGACGCGCGACCTCTGGACGCTAGGCGAATTGGCCGACCACTTCCGTACCGCCAAGCATGGCAAGGCGACGTACTACAACGTCAACCGCCACATGAACTACTCGAACCTGTGCGTGCTCTCGTGCAAGTTCTGCGAGTTCCATCGCAAGCCCGGGCAGGATGGGGCCTACGAATACAACATGGATCAGGTCGCGGAGCAGGCGAAGAAGGCGGAAGACGCCGGCGCGACCGAGATGCACATCGTTGGCGGGCTGCACCCCAAGAACAAGTTCAGCTACTACACCGAGCTGCTGCAGACATGCAGGCAGGTCGCGCCGAGCGTACACCTCAAGGCCTTCACCGCCGTGGAGCTGACTCACCTCGCCCGCATCCACGGCCGAGACAACAAGGGCAAGCCCGGTGCTGGCACGATCAAAGGCATGCTCGAAGACCTTATCGAAGCAGGCCTCGGCAGCCTTCCGGGGGGCGGCGCGGAAGTCTTCGACGACCGCGTGCACAACGAGGTCTTCCGCGGCAAGATCGGCGGGCTCGAATGGATCAACGTGCATCGCACCGCCCACGAGCTCGGCCTGATGTCCAACGCCACCATGCTCTACGGCCACGTCGAAACCCTCGAAGACCGCATCAACCACCTGTGCCTGCTCCGCGAAGCACAGGACGAAGCGATTAACAACAATCATGCCGGCAGATTTCAGACGATCATCCCCCTGCCGTTCTTCCCCGACGGCTCCGAGCTCGAACACCTGCCCGGGCCGACGGGTTTGGACAACCTGCGCATGCTCGCCGTCTGCCGACTGATGCTCGACAACTTCGACCACGTCAAGTGCTTCTGGATCATGCAGACTTTAGAAATGGCCCAGCTCGGCCTGACGTTTGGCGTCGATGATGTCGACGGCACCGTCGTCTGGTACGACATCACCAAGGTCGGCGGCGCAGGCACCCACCAGGAAGTCACCCCCGGCAGCCTCCGCGACCTCATCCTCGAGGCCGGCTACGACCCCATCGAACGCGACACGCTGTACCGCAAAGTCACCCGCGACGGTGCGAAGTGGTCGGTGGATGCGCTGCAAACCGTTTAGTTAGCCGGCTACTGCCGCCAAGGGTCGATCTCTTCCACGATCCGTTGCTCGACGTTGTCCTGCTCGGCCTGCTTGGCGATGCGCTCGTCGTAGAGCCGCGGGTCCATCTTGGCCAGAGTCTTCGCCAGGCGATAGCCGTTCCAGGCCTGCATGCCAACGAACAGCGACAGGATGATGTACCACATGTCGGTGGTAACGATCGAGAATAGCAGCACGAATCCCGCGGCGGTCAGGCCGATGATACTAACAACCTTGAGCGCCTTGACCCGGCCGATCACGAACCACAACAACGCCAAGAGCGTCTGCCCACCATCAAGCGGGTAGACCGGCAGCATGTTGAAGATCAGCAGCATGAAATTCAGCGCCATCACGTAAAAGGCGAACTTCTCTAGGTTGCTGCTGGCGAGATCGGGCAACATCAGCGACCCGCTCACCAGGAAGTACGCGATGATCGTCACGGGGATGAGCATGACGTTCACCAGCGGGCCGGCCACGATCGACCACAGGTGCGCCCCGGGCCGGTGCGGCGGCTGGACAAACGCGACCCCGCCCAGCGGCCAGAGCACGATGTGCCGGGCCTGCCCCCCTACTGATCGGCACGCCAGCGCGTGCCCGAACTCGTGGATCAGCACGATCACGAACAGCGTCACATACAGCAGCGCGCTCCAATAGATCGGCGTGTTGCCCGGTCCCGTAAATGTGCCCTTGCCGAACTGCGGGATCAGGAAGATCGCGATCACAAACCACGACCAGTGCAGGAACACATCGATGCCGAAGAGGCGGAACAGCTTGAACGAGCCATTGATCATGGGAGGGAGTATAGCGCCTTTCTTGGGTTCGCCGCTTGACCTGCGGCAATTGAGCGCAACAATCACACCATGGATGAATCCGAATTACCTGTTGCGATCATCACCGGGGCCGGCAGCGGCGTCGGGCGGGACCTCGCGGTGCTCATGGCCGAGGCGGGGTACCGATGCGTCCTCGCCGCGCGGACCGAGGCCGACCTCGAAGAAACCGCAGCCCTTATCGCGACGGATGTGCCGGACGCGGAGTCGCTCGTCGTGCCCACGGATGTGGCCGACCCCGATGCGGTGAACAAGCTGGTCAGCGAGACGCTGCGGCGGTTCGGTCGGATCGACGCGTTGGCCAACATCGCGGGTTACGCCCCGCTGCAACCGATCGACCGGATCGAGGACGAAACGCTGCGGCGCGTTACGGCCGTGAATTTCGACGCCGTGGTCTACGCGACGCGGGCCGCCTGGCCTACGTTCAAGGCCCAGAAGGCTGGCGTGGTCTGCAACGTCTCGTCGATGGGCGCGTTCGACCCGTTTACGGGATTCAACATCTACGGCGCCGCCAAGGCCGCGGTCAACATCTTCACCAAGGCCACCGCCGACGAGGGCAAGCGTTTGAACGTCAATGCCTACGCCATCGCCCCCGGCGCGATCGAGACGCCGATGCTGCGTGAGAATTTTTCGGAGAAGGTGATCCCCGCGGAGAACACGCTGGACCCGATGGACGTGGCGGCCGCGATCCGGGATTGTTTGACAGGCAAGACCGACATGCAGTCCGGCGAGACGCGGCAGATGCCAAGTCATTGACGTGTAGCGGGTGACGCGAAGCGTCCCGCCTCCGAATCATGACAGATGCTTCGCACGGGGCCCTGCGGGCCTCCCGCTACACCGCGGACTTACTCCACCTCGTACGTATCACCCGCATTAAAGAGCGCTTCGAGTGTGCCTTCGCCCTTCTTTTCTTTCGCGGCGTCGACCTGGTCGTGCAGCAGGCCTTCGTACGTCGGCCGCTCCTCGCGGAACAGCACGCCCATCACCTCGGGGAAGTCGGGGTAGTGCAGGTCGGCCAGCATCTCGGCCATGGGCTTGTTCGACTCGTCATGGAACAAGAGGTCGTCTTCGCTGACCCCATTGTCATCCAGGTTTACGACTTCCGGGCGGTTGCCGACCAGGCGCAGGCCCTTGTTGCTGTCCTTGCCGTAAATCATGGGCTTGCCGTCTTCGAGGTACAGCACGTTGTCCTCGCGGACATCTTTACCCGTCGCGAACACGAACGCGCCATCATTGAAGATGTTGCAGTTCTGGTAGATCTCAACGAACGAAGCCCCCTTGTGGCCGGCAGCACGTTCGAGCACACCCACCAGGCCGCGATCCTTGTCCGTCGACCGTGCAACAAACGTCGCCTCGGCAGCGAGCGCCAGCGACAGCGGGTTGATCGGGAAGTCCAGCGAGCCCATCGGCGAAGACTTGGTCTTCTTACCCGTCTCACTCGTCGGCGAGTACTGGCCCTTGGTCAGGCCGTAGATGCGGTTATTAAACAACATCGCGTTGACGTTGACGTTCCGTCGGAGCAGGTGCATCAGGTGGTTGCCGCCGATGGACAGGCCGTCGCCGTCACCGGTGATCATCCAGATGTCGAGGTCCGGGTTGGCCATCTTGACACCAGTGACAAAGCCTGGGGCTCGGCCGTGGATCGTGTGGAAGCCGTAGGTGTCCATGTAGTACGGGAACCGGCTGGAGCAGCCGATGCCGGAGATGAATACGGAGTTCTCACGGGTCGCGCCGATATTGGCGCAGACGCGCTGCACGGCGTTGAGGATCGAGTAATCCCCGCAGCCCGGGCACCAGCGCACATCCTGGTCCGAGGAGAAGTCTTTGGCTTTGAGGGTGGGTAGCGGTGTATCAGGCATATCTATTCTCTTGGTAGGACAGGCATTCCTGCCTGTCGACCCGCGAAGCGGAATTTTCTTCAATTCGATTCAGACCTACGGCCTGACTGACAGGCAGGAATGCCTGTCCCACTTTTCAAACCGTCAACGCCTGCGCGTTGACATCCACGTTCCCATCCACCGGGTACAGCGCCTCGGCGTCGCCCCACTCGCCACTCAGTAACAACTCAATCGCCTGCTCGATTTCTTCGACCAGGAACGGTTTGCCCTGGATCTTGTTGAGGCCGCGGGCGTCGCAGAGGAACTTGCCGCGGAGGATCAGGCGGAGCTGGCCGTTGTTCAACTCGGGGATGAGGACCTTGTCGTACTTCTTGAGCACGTCGCCGAGATTCTTCGGCATCGGGCTCAAGTAACGCAGGTGCGTCGTCGCGACCTTCTTGCCCTGCTCGCGGATGTTGTTGACAGCCGTGAGGATCGAGCCGTAGGGCCCGCCCCAGCCGAGGACCAAGAGGTCCGCGTCTTCATCGCCTTGCACCTCGATATCGGGCACCATGTTCTGCACGCGGTTGACTTTTTCTGCGCGGATGCGGGTCATGGTCTGGTGGTTGGTCGGGTCGTAGGAGACGCTGCCCGTGCCGTTGGCTTTTTCGAGCCCACCCACTCTGTGTTCCGTTCCGGGGGTGCCGGGGATGCCCCAGGGGCGGGTGAGGTTTTCGTTGCGGGTGTAGGGCGCGAAGCCGGGGTCGTCCTTCTCGCCGGTCGGGGTGTAGCTGGCGTGGGTGATCTCGATCGGCTCGAAGTCGCTCTCGGTCGGCACGCGCCAGGGCTCCGAGCCGTTGGCGATGTAGCCATCGGTCAGCAGCACGACGGGCATCATACGGGTCAGCGCGATGCGGGCGGCCTCGATCGCGGCGTTGAAGCAGTCGCCGGGCGACTGCGGAGCGATCACGACGGCCGGGCAGTCGCCGTTTCGGCCGTACATCGCCTGCCAGAGGTCGGACTGCTCGGTCTTGGTGGGCAGGCCGGTCGAGGGCCCGCCACGCTGGACGTTGACGACGACGACGGGCAGCTCGGTCATGACCGCCAGGCCGAGCGCCTCGCCCTTGAGTGCGAGCCCCGGGCCGGACGTGCCGGTGACGCCGAGCTGTCCCGCGAAGCCGACGCCGATCGCGGCGCACATCGCTGCGATCTCGTCTTCCGCCTGGAACGTCTTGACGCCGTAGTTTTTCGCGGGGGCCAGGTAGTGCAGGATGTCGGACGCCGGCGTGATCGGGTAGGTGCAGTAGTGCAGGCTCTTACCCGCCAGCTTGCTCGCGGTGATCAGCCCCATCGCCAGGGCCTCGTTGCCGGTGACCTTGCGGTACTTGCCGGTGGGGATCGGCGCCTTGGCGACGGCATAGCGGACGGGGAACATCTCCGCGGTCTCGCCGAAGAAGTAGCCGGCCTTGAGCGCCTTGATGTTCGCCTCCGCGACCTCGGGGCGTTTTTTCCGAACCGCGAATGTCTCGTTGAGGTGGCGGATCGTAATGTCGAGCGAACGGTCGAACAGCCAGTACACGATGCCCAACGCGTACATGTTCTTGCAGCGGTTCACGTCCTTAGGCGACATGCCGGTGTCTTTGAGCGCTTCCTGATTCAACTTGGTGATCGGGACCTTGTAGATCTTGTACTGCTGATCGATCGCCTCGTCTTCGATCGGGTTGTAGCCCGGCTCGTAGCCGGCCTTCTTGAGATTGGTCTTGCTGAACTCGGTCTCGTTGACAACGATGATGCCGCCGGGCTCGACGTCCTTGTAGTGGGCCTTGAACGCGGCGGGGTTCATGGCGATGAGCGCGTTGACGACGTCGCCGGGGGTGAAGATCTGCTCGGCAGCGAAGTTGACCTGGAAGCCGGACACACCGGCGACCGTGCCGGCGGGCGCGCGGATCTCGGCGGGGTAGTCCGGCAGGGTCGCGACATCGTTGCCGAGGATCGCGGAGGTGTCGGTCAGCTGTGTGCCGGCGAGTTGCATGCCGTCGCCGGAGTCACCCGCGAAGCGGACGACGGCGGAGTTGCGGGCGTTGGCGGCGGCGGCGCCATTGGGTGTGGTTTCGGTGGCCATGTTGGCGGTCTTCCGGGGCAGGCGGTTCGCGTCAGGGTAAACGGGATAGTGTAACCGGGCCGGACAGAGAAACCAACGTTACGCGGCAAGCTTTGCACCCAGCGCCGCCCCGGCGATAAACAGGGCGATTCCGACCGCGTTGTGGGCAAGGATGTGCCCGCCAGCGAGCAACCACTGCTGCTTGGCCATGAGATCCGAGCTGAGGTAGGCGTAGGTCGAGAACGTCGTGAAGGCACCCATGAACCCCGTAAGCAGGATCAGCCGAGCGGGATGGTCGTCCATGGCCCGAGCGGTGAGGTAAGCCAGGGCGACGCCAAAGAGCAGGCAGCCCAATGCGTTAGAGAGCAGCGTGCCGTAGAGCGGGTGCTTGCCGTCGTGGAGCAGTCGGCTGTCGATCGCCACCGTCAGGCCGTAGCGGGCGAGCGTGCCCATCGCGCCAGCGAAAGCGAGGGCCAGGAGTTGCAGCGGCATCGACATAGCGGTGTCATCGACAGGCAAACACTTACACAGTGAAAATAGCCGCCGGGCAACGCCCGTGGTACAAAAGTACCAGGGATTTTGTCTCCCGGGCGTTGCCCGGCGGCTAGACGATCTATACTCCGCGATCCACGCACAAAGAATCATCATGCCCAACCCCCACTACCAACGCGTGCTTGAGCAAGACCAGATGCTGCCCGCCCCGCTGCGCTGGCTATCGCGCGCGATGAGCTCATGGCGGACGATCGGCATCCTCGGCGTCTTCGTCGTCGGGTATGTCGCGGCCGCACACGTGCCCGTCGGCGGGCGGTACATCTGGCAATGGCGAATCTTCGACACAACGCAGCACACGGTGCTGACGTGGTGGCCGCTGTTGGCCGCGGCGTGGCTGCTGGCGGCGGCGGTCTTGTGGTCGGCGATGCGTCGGCTGCCCTGGCGGACCGACAACCTCGGGGCCTTCGTCGCGGTGCTCGGGCTGGCGATGATCCTCGTGAGCCAGTCGTGGGCGTTCCGCAGCCAGAGCGTCGGCGTCGCGGCCGTGCCGATCACCCCATCGACCGGCAACGCACAGGCCGACGCGCTTTCGCTGAACTACACCACCCGCTACGGCGACACGCACGACCGTGTCCTCGTCGTCATGGTCGGCGGGGCCGCTCCCATCACGATCCCGCTCGAAGGCCTGCCCCGCTGGAACGACGCGGCCGGCGAGGCGATGCCAAAACTGAAAATACACGACGAACCCAAGCTCGCCGCGGTGATTGGCTATGGCACAAGGATCACAACAAGCACCTACATCGCCGACGGCACGCTCATCGAAAAGGAAGACGGCACGCAGAGCCCCGAACCAACCGACAACGGCTTCCGCGACATGGAATCCTTGCCCTACCCCGCCAACGCCCTGCTCGCTTTAGAGATCATCACCGATCTGGAAGACGGCGGGACGCATACGACAACCGCATGGTTACCGTTCGAGCCGGAGGGCACAGACTCGCTGGTCCCCGAACGCTTCTTCCCCATCGAGGGTTTGGGGTCGGTGGGCCTGGCGTTTCGGCCGGCGAGTAAGAAGCTGCCGTTTGCGCTCGGGGCAAAAGCCGAGAGCACCCGTGAGTATTCGACGATATACCTTGCCGATGGGGACACCGAAGGGAGACTTTTGCAGCCTTCGATGTTCAATCTGAATTATCCGGGTGATGGGTTTTCGTACGCTGCAAAACAGAAAGGCGCAGGCATCACGAATTACCGGTGTGAGTGGCTCCGTTCCACCAAGGCCAGCCTGAGTGAGCACCTGCTTTTCAAAGTCAGTACAGGCTCCTCCAACCCCTTCATCCTCGCCGGCCTGATCACTTTCGTGCTGGGTGTCGTGCTCGACCGCTTGTTGGATTGGCTCGGCTCGCGATCGAAACGCATCTCGGCACCAGACACAAAGCCCGAGGACGATGGTGCTGCTACCTGACCCCCCCAATACGCTCCCGCAGCTACCACGCACCTTCTGCCAGCGCGACACGGTCAAGGTCGCCCGCGGCCTGCTCGGTCAACTACTCGTCC
>JAHQVV010000231.1 GCA_019634195.1 Phycisphaeraceae bacterium
CACTCAACACCGGCCAGAAGCCCAGCAGCGCCCCGGCACTGGTGGCGACGCCCTTGCCGCCTTTGAACTTCAGGAAGATCGGGAAGACGTGACCGAGTACGGCCGCGATGCCAACGGCCAGCCACTGCAACATCGGGACGGTGCCGATCGTGTTCTCATTTGAGGTGATCAGCCCGGCCCAGAACCCGTAGGCGAGCACGGGGGCGAGCCCCTTGCCCAGGTCCAGGAAGAAACAGGTCAGGCCCCATTTCTTGCCCAGCGCTCGGCCGAGGTTGGTCGCGCCGACGTTGCCGCTGCCGTGTTCTCGGATGTTGATGCCGTTGAGCCGGCCCAGGATCAGCGCGAAAGACACGGACCCGAGCAGGTAGGCACCAACAAGCCAGAGCAGCCAGATAAGCATGCGGGCATGTTAACGAGGCGCGTGGGTTTTCGTAATCTGATTAGGCGATTGCCGTGGGTGGGCGTGTTGGCGTATGATTGTGCCTATGGCAAAGAAGCTTACTGAAGTAACCGTGCGTATCGTGCTAGCGTCATTACTGATGATGTCGGCGTTGCCGACGCTGGCGCAGATCGGCAAGGAACCGGTCGAGCCGGCGCCGGAGTCGGCGTCGTGGATGGCGTTTTTGCTTGGCATCTTTTTTGCCATCGCGATTGCGATCGGATGCCTGATGTCCCCGAAACGAACCCACCAGGACTGATGAACCCGTTCGATGAAGTCCTTTTTTTATTGACCATGTGACCCTTTAGGAGGTCCACTATGAACCGACGCTCACTCTCAGTCCTGATCGTGCTCAACGTGGTGCTGCTCGCAGCCATCGCGTTGACGCTTGGCCCTGTCCCGAAAGCCGAGGCCCAGATCGGCGGCGGCAGCTTCCTCATGATCGCTGGCAGTGCCGCCCAGGCGCAGCAGCAGGTGATCTATGTGATGGACTCCCGCACCGGCAACCTCGTTGGCTTCACCGTCAACAGCGCCAACAAGAAGGTCGAAATCATTGGCGGCCGCAAGGTCGCGGACGATATCAAGAAGGGTGTCGGCACGCCACGCTGATTCACCTCGACCCGCTGTTGCACGAACCAAACAACCATACCTCCTCAAAAGGAGCCTCGATATGAACCGAATCCAAACCGCTTGTTTCTGCCTGATCGCCTCGGCATTTGTCCTCGCGGCGATCCTCGTCGTCCGCGTTGACCAGCAGTCCGCTTCCAACGCCGCCCACGCCGACATGGTCATCGCTCAGCCTCAATTCACGATGATGACCGCCCGTACCCGTGGTGGCGGCGGCGGCAATAATGGTAACGCTGGTGATGAGTCGCTGTTTATCCTGGAAAACACCCGCGGGATCCTGCTGGTGTACACCCCCAACATCGGCCGCGAGCAACTCACCCCGATCACCTCCATCAAGATGTCCGAGATCTTCGGCAAGTAAGTACCCGCCGGATGAGCAGAACAACCGAATCTCACCCAAGGCCGGCGCATGCGTCGGCTTTGTTTTTGGCCCCAGCCCATGTATAAACAAGCCATGCCAGACACCCTCGCACAACCCGATGCGCTGCCGGCCAGCGCTTTTCTGAACGACACCGCCATGCGCTTGGGGCTGCAGGTGCTCAGTGGCACACCGCTTTCACGCGATCAGGCACGCGCGTTGGCGAAGCTTGAGGGCAATGACCTCTACGACCTGTTCTTCTGGGCCAACAAGATCCGCACGCACTTCGTCGGTGCCAACGCGAAGTTCTGCTCGATCGTTACCGGCAAGGTCGGCGGCTGTTCGGAGGACTGCTCGTACTGCAGCCAGTCCAAGCACTTCGATACGCACGTTCAGCCCTCGCGGATGCGTGTCGAGGAGATGCAATCCGCCGCGGACGAGGCGCTGGCCAGCGGCGCGTCGAGCTTCGGCATCGTGAACTCGGGGCGTGGCCCGACGGACAAGGAACTGGATTGGATGGAGCCGTTCTTCCGTGAAGCGGCCGAGGGCGGCAAGATCCGCCCGTGCGCGACGCTTGGCGAACTCAAGCCCGAGCAGGCCGAGCGCCTGGCCGGCATGGGCGTGCAGCGGATCAACCATAATCTTGAAACGAGCCGGCGGCACTTTGGCAACGTCGTCTCGACGCACAGCTACGACGACCGCGTCAACACGATCCGCACCGCGAAGGAGGCGGGCCTGTCCATCTGCTCCGGCGGGATCTTCGGCCTGGGCGAAGACTGGGAAGACCGCCTGGACATGGCCTTCGAGCTCAACGAGCTCGGCGCGGACGTCGTGCCGATCAACTTCCTCAACGCGATCCAGGGCACGCCGCTGCACGGCAAGCGTGAGCCGCTCGAGCCGATGGAGGCGCTTAAGATCGTCGCGATCTACCGGTTCATCCTGCCGGACCGCGAGCTAAAGATCGCCGGCGGCCGGGAGAAGATCCTGCGCGACATGCAGAGCTGGATGTTCTTTGCCGGCGGGTCGAGCTTCCTGATCGGCAACTACCTGACGACCTTCGGCCGGACCCCGCAGCAGGACCACCAGATGCTTAGCGATCTGGGGATGAAGATCCACCTGTTCGATGAGCGTGAGGTCGAGGCCGAGCCTCAGGCGGCGCCCGGGGCGGGTGCCGGGGCCCTGGGTGTTGGTGCCGAGGCAAACAGCCTGATGGTTCGTAAACGCGGTTCGGTCGTGGCCCTGCCGATCATCGATGGCTGATTTTCTCTGACATAATGAAGGAGATAGACATTCCCGTCTGTCAGCAAGCCGAAGGCCTGATCCCATTCGTGATTCGGCTTCGCCGAACCACAGGCAAGAATGCCTATCCCCCTCATCCTTTGAAGCCTTAGCCTAGTATGATGTCCCTTTGTTTTGCGTCATCCTTCCTATGGACATGGGACCGATCGTGACTTTGACCGAACCGAACAAGAACCGGACCCCGCTTCGGCTGGGGCTGATGGTGGTGCTACTGGCCTGCACGATTGGCGCGACGCTGATGGCCAACGCGCAGAGCACCGACGCGCCTGGCGATGGTACGGCCGTTGGCAGCACCGAGCCCGCCGAGCCGGTCAGCACGGCCGAGCCCGCCGAGAAGCCGGCCGGCCTAGCCGACAACCCGCTGTACCGGTTCCGCGACCTGTTTATGTTCTCGCCGGTGATCAACGGCATCATTGCAGGGCTGTCGGTGCTGGGCCTGGTGTTCTTTTTGTATTTCATGCTGTCGATCAACCGCCGGACGTTTGCGCCGCCTGCGTTTGTGGACGAGGTCGTGAAGCTGGTGATCCGCGGCGACTACGAGCGGGCCGGCGATGTCTGCCGTCGCGCCCGCGGGGTCTTCGCCGCAGGGATCGTGCAACGCTGCGTCGAGAACCACAGCCAGAACCACTCGGTCATGCTCGACATGATCGATACCGAGGGCCGTCGCCAGGCAGACATCGTCTGGAACCGCGTCAGCTACCTCGCCGACATCAGCAACATCGCCCCGATGCTCGGGCTGGTTGGCACGGTGCTGGGCATGATCAAGGCGTTCTACGGCTTGGAGCACGAGTCCGGCGGGATCGACGCGATGGTCCTGTCGCGCGGCGTTGGCGAGGCGATGGCGACGACGCTGTTCGGCCTGAGCGTCGGCATCCTGACGCTTGTGTTTTATTCGCTGACCAAGGCCCGCGCGACGCGCACGCTCGCCGAGGCCGAACAGGCCGTGCACATGATCGCAGACCACATCAAGCGTGACGGCGGGGCGGACGCGCCGACAGGCTTGGCGATCCCCGGCAGAAGGTAATGACCAATGACCAAGCCGAAATGCCCAATGTCATGTGTAGTGACCGTAGATTGGTCATTGGTCATTGATGACTTTGTACATTCGCACGGAGTGCGATAGATGGGTTTTGCATCCGAATCCCGAGAACGCGCTCGACCCGTCCTGCCCTTGGCGGGGATGGTGGACATCCTGTTCTTGCTGCTGATCTTCTTTATGTCCACGTACTCGATGCGTGAGCAGGAACTGATGGTCGATGTCGGTTTGCCCGCCAGCGAGTCGGCCGAGCCGGGATCGAACGAGGCGCTGAAGGTCGTGATCACCGCCGATGCTGATGGGCGAGTGTTCCTAGGGAGTCGGGTGATTGAACTGACTGAGCTCGAAGCCGAACTCAAGAAGCTCGCAGCGATCTCTACTGATCAGCCTGTCATCTTCCGTGGCGATATCGAGATTGATTATGGAATCATTTTACGTGTGATCGACGCGGCCAGTAAAGCTGGATTGCCTACAGTTCAACTTGCGGCATCGGAGGCGGAATAATGAGTTGTATGGCCGATCCGATGCACAGGTGGTTCATTGCTGCTCTGGTGCTGTTCATAGGTCTACCAGCTTTGGCACAGTCCGACGCCGAGCACCAGCAGTTCCTGTTTGCGTACAAGCTCTTGCAGCGCGGCGAGGCCGACGAGGCCGCGGCGGAGTTTGACGAGTACCTCGGCAAGTTCCCCAAGGGCGAGAAGCTCGGCGATGCGCAGTACTACCGGGCGCTCTTGTTCCGCAAAGCGGGGCAGGACGACAGGGCGGTGAAGCTGCTGGCAACCGCCGCGGAGCCGACGATCGTGCCCGCCTACGCGATCAAGCTCCTGCACGGCCAGGTCCTCAGCGACCAGGGCAAATTCAAAGAAGCGCTTGAGCCCCTTGAGCAGATCAAGACCGAGGACCTCGACGACAAGATCGCGGTCTCGGCGTTGTATCTCAAGGGCCTGGCCTACCGCGGCGCGGACAACATGCAGGCCGCCGCCACCGCGCTCGCCGACGCGTCCCAGCTCGACACGCCGATGAAGGCGCGGGCTCTTTTGGACCTGGCCAAGGTCCGCGCGCTGATGAAGGACAACGCCAAGGCGATCGCGGCGCTTCAGCGCTGCCTGGAGATCGAGAACAACGCGATCACGCCCGAGGCCGCGCGCTTTGCCGGCGACCTGAGCTACAACGCCGGGGATTACGGCGAGGCGATCGGCTTCTACAACACCGTCGCGTCGCGGTACCAGAGCTCGCCACACTTCGCGCCCGCGGTGGTGGGCCTGCTCTGGGCTCAGTTTGCCGATGGGCGCTACGACGACCTGCTCAAGACGTTTGATAACGCGATCGATGCGCTGCCGGTGTCCGACCGCCTGCCCGCGTACTACCTCGCCGGTTCGGCCTACCAGGAGCAAGAGAAGCACGGGGAGGCGTCGGAGCTATTGTCGCAGGTCTCCGGGGGCAGCGGCAAGCTGCCCATCCAGGAAAAAGTGCTCTACAAGCTTGCGCTCAGCCAATTCGAGCTGAAACGCTACGACGCGATGCAAGCCACGATCGTGCAACTGATCCGGCGGTTCCCCGAGACGAAGCTGGCGGTTGATGTCGCGTTCCTGCAAGCCACCGCCGATGCCAAGGCCGGCCAGGTCGAGCAGGGCGCCGCACGCCTGACGCAGTTCGTCGACCGCGGCAAGTCCAGCCCGTACTACCAGCAGGCGCTGCTGCGGCGTGCCCACCTCTACGAGACCAACGGCGAGATCGAGCCCGCGGCCAAGGACTACCAGGCCTACCTCGAGACGATCGACAAACCGACGCCGACCTCGCTGCAGGCGGGCTTCCGCTTGATGGAACTGCTCGTCGCGCTGGGCAAGCACAAGCAAGTGATTGACTTGGCGACGCGTGTGCTGCAGCTCAGCGACCCCGCGCTGCGCAGCCCCGAGGTCGATCAGGAGGCGCTATACCGCCTGGCCGTCGCGCAGCGGTTCAGCGGCGACCTGGACAAGGCATTGGCGACGCACAGCCGGCTGACCCGCGAGCACCCGATCAACCCGTACCGGGCCGAGTCCGTGCTGGAGCAGGGGCTGATCCGCATGACGCAGGGCGACAGCGACCGCGGCATCCCGCTGCTGCTGGACGCGGTGGAACGCGAAGGCCTGATCAAGCCTTCCAAGCTCAGCGCGCTGCGTATCGTTGCCCAGCACGACGCGGATAACGGCAAGACCTCACGGGCTTACGATTTGCGTATGAAGATGCAGGAACTCGGCGGGGCGGGTGTCTTCAGCGATGACGAACGGCTGTGGCTCGGCGACACCTTGGTCAACCGCCGCGAGCCCAAAGAGGCGCTGAAGTACCTGGCGAAGGTTGAGGGCGAGGCATCCAAAGAACGCGCGATGCTGTTGACCGGCCGGGCCCAGCGCTTGGCCGATGACTTCGACGCGGCGGTAGCGACGCTCAACGAGGTCCGCGCGATCAGCGAGCGCTACGGTACCGAGGCATGGCTCGAGATCGCGCTGACCTACCGCGACATGGGCAAGCCTACGGAAGCGCTCAGCGAGCTGGCTCCGCTGCAAAACCCCGACCGCGGGCATCGCATCGCGTCCCGAGCGCTGTACGAGGCGGGTGTGATCCACCAGCGGCTGTACCAATCGAACAAGGCCGAGGCCGAGAAGGCGGCGGTGCACGCCAAGTCCGCGCGCGAGGCGTTCAAGAAGCTCTGGCTGCTGTACCCCGACCGCAAGGGCGAGGACCAGGCCAAGCGGGCCTACCTCGC
This sequence comes from Phycisphaeraceae bacterium, assembly GCA_019634195.1. Taxonomy (GTDB): domain Bacteria; phylum Planctomycetota; class Phycisphaerae; order Phycisphaerales; family Phycisphaeraceae; genus JAHQVV01. Next base: position 6,506 of record JAHQVV010000231.1, read on the forward strand.
GCTGGCGGAACTGCAGCAGGCCAGCGGCGACGCGGCCGGCGAAGTGAAGACCCTCGATGAACTGGCGACCGCGCATGCCGAGTCGGCCTACGCGACCTTCGCCAAGGCCGTCCTCGCGGTCCGCGCGGGCAGGATGGAACGGGCAGACAGCTACCTGCGTCAAACCATCGAGCAGGCCAAGGCGTCAGAAAATCTGGATCTGCAGACGCGTGCGGACGAACTCTTGCGGCGTGAGCGATAACCATGGCTCGAAAAGAACCCAAGCCGTACAAGCCCGGGGTGCTGATCACCGGCCAGCGAGCGATCTTTGTGATCGTCGCGCTGATCGGGGTGCTCGCGCACGGGGCGCTGGGGGTCTGGGCTTGGGACAAGCCGATCGCGGACGTGCCGGCCATCGAGTCGGCACCCGCCCGGCCGATCGCGGTCAAGCGTGCGCCGCTGGATGAGTACGTCGTCACGCCGCCGACGATCGACCCGTCCACCCTCGGGCCCACGGCCGAGGAACTGACCAGGCAGCTGCTCGAATCCGAACCGCCCCAGCTCGTGTCCGAGCCGTTGGAGCTGGATGTCGAGCTGCGACCGCTGGAGGAGCTCAACGACGCAGCGGCGGGGGCCTTGGAGATCGAGCTGCCCGCGTTCGAGCTGGACAACGAGGTGCTCTCGCAGCTCGATACCCGCCCGCCTGCTGAGTTGAGCTTTGGCGAGGGCGACGGCAACCCCGGTGAGGGTGATGGCCCGGGCACCGGCAGCCGGGACCTCGCGGGCAACGCGCTGGGCACTATCGGCGCCGCGCCCAACCGCACGGCCGGCCCGACCACTATGCTCATCGAGCGCCCCACGCTCGACGGCCCATCCGCCGTGACCGACATCCCGCCCGACCTCGCGCCGACGCTCGACACCCCGCCGATTGATTTCACCGACCTCGCGCTGGGCGGCACGACGAAGATCGACGTCCCCGACAACCTCGACAACGACTTCGCCTACCGCGTAATCCGTTATGACCCGAAAGATTGGCGTGGCCGAACAATCGACCCTAAGGAAGAGCCGGGCTACTTCCGCGTGGACATCACCGCCCAGCGCTCGCTCCGCAAGCTCAAGACGATGCCCAAGGACGTGATCTTCATTATCGACACGTCCTCGAGCATCTCGCAGAAGTGGGTGCAGCAGATCACCAAGGGCGTGAGCGAGTCGCTCGTGACATTCAACGAGGGCGACCGCTTCAACGTCGTCCTCTTCAACGAGAAGGTCAGCCTGCTCAGCGACACCGGCCCGATCGACGCGAACAAGGACAACGCCAAGGCCGCGAGTGATTTCCTCAGCAACGCGCAATCCGTCGGCTTCACCGATGTCAACGCGGCGCTGCGCGGCCTGCTCATCCGCGACATCGATCCAAAACGCGTCTACGAGCTCGTGCTCATCTCCGACGGCCAATCCACCCGCGGCGTCGTCAACACCCGCGACCTGATCAACCTCATCACCCGCGACAACGACCTGGTCGCCAGCATCTACTGCGTCGGCGTCGGGGCCAAGCAAAACCGCGAACTGCTCAACTTCCTCGCGTACCGCAACAAGGGCTACTCCGTCTACGCCGATGAGATCAAGGACGCCTCCGTGACGATCCAGGACCTGATGAGCCGGCTGCGTTTCCCGATCATCAAGGATGTCCGCCTCGACGTCGTCGGCATCGACAGTGAAGCCGTCTTCCCCGCCGACCTGCCCAACATCCACCAGGGCGAGACCATCAGCGTCTACGGCCGATACACCAAGCCCGACGCCTTCACGATGCAGCTCGCCGGCCGGAGCGCGGGTAAAGAAGTCGAGTTCACCTTCCGCCGGGATATCAACGGCGCACAGATCGGCGACAAGACGGTCGCCACGCAGTGGGGCTTCTGGAAACTGCACGACCTCTACTCGCTCATTATCCGCGAGGGCGAGAAGAAAGAGCTTCTGGATCAGGTCAATCAACTAAGGAAAAAGTATGGGCTTAAGACGCTGTATTGAGCTGATGATTTTGGTGCTTTGCCTGATCGGGGCGCTGCCGAGCGAGGCGGTAGCCGCAGAAGAGGCCAAGCCGCTCAACATCGTCTGGCTCAGCGTCGAGGATATGAGCCCGTGGATCGGTCCCTACGGGGACAAGACGGTCCCGACACCCAATCTCGACAAGCTCGCCGCCCAGGGCGTGACCTACGACAACGCGTTCGCGACCTCGCCCGTCTGCGCCCCGGCACGATCGTCGATCATCACCGGTATGTTCGCCACCCGCATCGGCACCATGCAGATGCGAAACGGCAACCCTTCTAAGTCTGCGGTCAAGAAAGACCCGGACGCCTACAAAGACATCCCCGGCTACGAGGGCCTGCCCCCCGCGTTCGTCCGCTGCTTCCCCGAGCACCTGCGTGCCGCTGGGTACTACTGTACGAACGCGTCGAAAAAGGATTACCAGTTCAGAGATCCTGTCACGGTCTGGGATGAATCCTCGGGCAAGGCGCACTGGGAAAACCGGGCCGAGGGCCAGCCTTTCTTTGCGGTCTTCAATCACACCGGTACGCACGAGAGCAAGGCCTTCCCCAAGGCCAAGCGCACGCCCGAGGCGGTCACGCCCGAGGGCGTGCCGATCCCGCCGATCTACCCCGACACGCCGAACGTCCGCGAAGCGATGAGCAGGACCTACAACAACATCGCCGCGATGGACAGGTGGGTCGGCCAGAGGATCAAGGAACTCGAAGACGCGGGCGAGCTCGACAACACCGTTATCGTCTACTGGTCTGACCACGGCGTCGGCCTGCCCCGCGGCAAGCGCTCGTGCTACGACACCGGCCTGCGCGTCCCGG
>JAHQVV010000232.1 GCA_019634195.1 Phycisphaeraceae bacterium
CACCGTTCTTTCGGCTATTGCTTCACGCCGCGGTAGCACACCGCGATGCCGAAGGTCAGGGCTTTGTGCTTAAGCTTTGTAAAGCCCGAGTCGGTCATCATCGCCCGCATGCCTTCGCGGTCGATGAAGGTGTTGACGCTCTTGGGCAAGTACTTGTACGCCCCGCTCTTGTCGCCGGCGATGAGCGTCGCGGTGCGTGGCATGATGTGCTTGAAGTAGACGTTGTAGCCGGCCAGCAGCAGCGGGTTCTTGGGCAAAGAAAACTCAAGCACAATCAAACGCCCGCCGGGCCGAAGCACACGATAAAACTCGGCCATCGCCTTGCCGGGGTCGGCGACGTTGCGGATGCCAAACGCGATCGACACGACATCGCAGCACGCGTCGGGCAGCGGCAGGTTCATCGCGTCACCTTGGAAGTACGTTAGATCGCAATCGCCCTCACCATCGATCCAGTCTTCGGGAATCTTAGACTTGGCGACTGTCAGCATTTCATAAGTAAAGTCAATCCCGATCACAGTTCCACACTGTGCGTTTCGCCAAAGTGCCTCTTGAAATGCCACAGACAGATCCCCCGTCCCACAAGCCACATCAACGACATCATCGCCGGGCTGCAACCCCGCCATCTTCACCGCCGCCCTGCGCCACGCCTGATCCCGCCCCATCGAGTGGACGCGGTTGTTCAGGTCGTAGCTCGGCGCGATCGCGGAGAACATCTTCTGCACGCGCGTCGCCTTGTCGGCGTTCTCGTGCGGGTTCTCGGACAGGTCGTCGTCGGTCCAGGCCGGATTGTCGGGCTGTGTGGTATCCGTCGTCACACAAAGATCATAGCCGGGACGAAGCCGGATCGATCCCTAGAGCCGCGAGATACTGAGGCGGGTGGCCACCCAGTACTTGTCACGGCCGCCGTTGTCGAAGAAATCGATCGTGAGCTCGCCGTCCTCGACCTCGACGTCAAAATGCGCGGGCGACTCGCTCCCACCCTCCGTGGAGACGTAGACAAACTCTCGGCGGTCCGCATCGATCGAATCACTGATGAGCTTGCCCTCGGCTCGCACACCCATCTGATCCTTGCCGCGCCGCGCATCACCCATATTGATCACGACGCGGTACTTGCCGTTGGCGATCTTGTGGTTGAAGGTGACCGGCTCCTTGCTCGTCACGTAGTCCGTGTTGATCTTGTTGATCCCCTCGCGCGGCGGCACCGCCACGGCACGGAGTAGCCGGGTCTCGCCTGTCCAGTAGATATCGCCTTGTGCCTTGTTCGTGATCGCGACCCAGCCCTCCCGGACGGGCGATCGGGCCGTGCCGAAGTCGTAGTTGTAGGTGCCTTGATTGGGGTTGACCGTGTGCTTGTCTTCGTCGCGTGCGAATGCGATGGCTTGAGCCGACTGATCTGGCATGAAGGAAGCAACATCTAGATCCGCGCCCGCATCCGCGATCCCCCCGTCCGCGCTGACAAAGGTCGGCATCGCGGCGAAGAAAAGCATCAAGACACAGGGACAGACGCAACGATAAAGGTTGGTTCGCGTCATCATTCGTCACAGACTCCGGTTTTAGGGCAAAGGAAAAGTGGCTAGTAAACCACACGGCCTTGGTGTGCAAACGCACGGGCCAAGACAGCCTTCACGTGATTAAGTGTATCTCATGGGCTGAGGTAGGTCCAGAAAATGACGCAAAATCAAGCCAACTACGGGTGGCAGGTGCATTTTTGGCCGACCGCGTGCTCCCACGGGATGCCCACGATCTTCTCAAACTCCGCGGGGCTGAGCATGGCACTCGCTCCGTGCTTAGCGGGCGGGAGCTTGTTCAACGGCGTGAGGATGTTCTGCTTGAAGCTGTCGAAGCCCATGTTGTAGAAGCCGTCTTCGTTGTAGCGGGGGTAGTCCTGGGTGATGATCGCTTCCAGGTTGCTGATGCGGGTGTCTGATGCGGGGTGGGTCGATAACCACTCGGGCGGTGCGCCCCCGCCGCTGGCCTCGCGGAGGATCTCCATGACCTGGATCTGGCCGATCGGGTTGTAGCCGACCTTGGCCATGTAGCGGACGCCCAGCGCGTCGGCCTCGAGTTCGTTGCCCCGGCTGTATTTCAGGAGGAAGAGCTGCCCGCCGACCGCGGTACCGACGCCGAGCACCTGCATGTACTCGTTGTCGCTGACCGCCCCGCCGATGCCCGCGGCGAGGATCAGGCCCTGCGTGATCATGGCCTTGCCCATGCGCTCGTTACCGTGCCTTGCAGTGACGTGGCCGATCTCATGGCCGATGACGCCGGCGAGCTGCGCCTCGTTGTCCATCTTCGCCATCAGGCCCCTGCTGATGAACACCTTGCCGCCCGGTAATGCGAACGCGTTGATCACCTGCGAGTCCAGGACGTAGAACTCCCACGCGATGTCCGGCATCTCGCTCTGGGCCGCGAGCCTGGCCCCCATGTCGCGGACATATTGGACGATGCCCTGGTCCGGCAGCTCCCCGCCGCTCTGCTCGATGAACTGCGGCGCGGCCTCGGCACCGATCTGCACCTCTTCCTGCCAGGACAACGGCAAGAACTGGCTTCGGCCGGTGGCTTCATTGGTGCTGCAGCCGACCAAAGGCAGCAGCACAAACAGGACGACGAGCGATAACCGGGCTGACCACTTGAGCAATTTCATCATCGGGCTCCTATCCATCTAGCAAACAGACGGCACAATCGGTTCAACCGTCACAGACGGCCCCAGTTTATCGCACTTAAAGGTGACTGGAAGGCGATTGAATCCTTGAATTGGTTGAAGCCTTTCTAAAACACGATCCCTAATCCCGCTATTGGACCCAGCTTGGTCCGATCACGCCCACCTCAACCACCGGTCACGCCAAACGCCCCATCGCCCCGATGAACCGGGTACGCGAGGGGCGTCGGAAGGAAGCCGGCCCCAGTCATTACCCCGAACACGGACGAGACAATACGCCCCAATGGGGCAACCAACCAGCGGAGTGCTGAATGCCCAGCCGAAACAATGCCATCCTTGAACGTTTTTACACCTGCCTGATCTCCGGCGACCGTGCCGGCGCCCGCGAGATCATGGACGAGGTCTTCACCGCCGACTGCCCAGCAAATACCGTCGCCAGTAATCTGATCTGGCCGACCCTCGACGCGCTGCAGACCATGCGACGCAACGACCAGATCACCAACCTGGCCTACAACTACGCCACACGCCTGATGCGGTCGATCACCGACCAGCTCCAGCTCCGCTACGAGCAGCGTGAGTCCCGCAACGTCAGCTGCCTGGTTGTCTGCGGCGCCGAAGAGTCCGAAGAACTCGCCGGCCAGCTCGCCAGTGACCTGCTCGAAGCCGACGGCTACACGGTCTACTTCACCGGCGGCGGCATCAGCAACGACGAGATCGTCGCGCAGCTCGGCGAGCACAAGCTCGACAAGCTCATCGTCTTCGGCGCGATCCCCGCGACCGTGCCCGCCACGCGCCAGCTCATCGACTACCTGCACGACATCGGCTCGTGCCCGAACCTGCAGATCATCGTGGGCGGCGGCATCTTCAACCGGGCCGACGGCCTGGCCGAGGAGATCGGTGCCGACCTCTGGGCCAACGACCCGATCGAGCTGGTGCAGAAGATGAGCGCCGCGCCGGACCGCCGGATGGCCGAAGACCAGCGCACCGTCGGTCGCCGCCGTGCTCAGCAGAAGCGTGGCAAGAAGGCCGCTGCGTAAACAAGAACTCAAACACTCTCTCTTACAGCGGCGTCATCTCCGGGTGACGCCGCTGTTTTGCTCACGATGGCGGGGCGGCTTCGGTCACCCCGCCTAATCTTCATACCTTCGGTATATACTTTCTCCATGCCTGACCCCGCCCTCTTCCAACGCACGATCGAACACTACCTCGCGCCGATCCTCCCATACCTGGAGGACACGCAGGTCGCCGAGGTCATGGTCAACAACTACGAAGAGGTCTACATCGAGAAGCAGGGCAAGCTGCACAAGACCGACGCGAAGTTCAAGGACGTCGAGGCCTACGAGGCGGCGATCAACAACATCCTGCAGTTCACGGGCAAATCCATCGCGGACGGGGACATCCTCGTCGATACGCGCCTGCCCGACGGCTCGCGTGTGCACGTCGCCAAGGAGCCCTGCGCCCGCTTCGGCATGGCGATGACCATCCGGAAATTCGCCAAGACGATGCTCGACATCGACTGGCTCACGCACCTGGGCTCGATCACACCCGCCGCGGCGGAATACATGCGGATCGCGGTAAATAACGAGCAGAATACCCTCGTCGCCGGCGGCACCAGCTCCGGCAAGACGTCGCTGCTCAATGCCCTGTCGGCCTATATCCCTGAGGGCCAGCGCATCGTCACCATTGAAGACTCGGCCGAGTTGCAACTCCAGCAGCCGCACCTGATTTCCCTGGAGAGCCGGTCGGCCGACCAGTTTGGCAAAGGCGCCGTAAAGATCCGCCAGCTGTTCAAATCCTCGCTGCGCCTGCGCCCGGACCGCATCATCATCGGCGAGGTCCGCGGCGAAGAAGCGCTGGACATGATCCAGGCGATGACCTCCGGCCACGGCGGATCGATGGGGACGCTGCACGCGAACAACGCCTTCGACACGCTCAACCGGTTGGAAACGATGGCCTTGATGAGTGAGGTCGAGCTGCCGCTGTCCGCGCTGCGGAGCCAGATCAGCTCGGCCATCGACGTGGTCATCCACTTGGTTAGGCAGGTCGGCGGCTTCCGCCAGGTCACACAGATCGCCGAGGTCATGCCGCTGGGCGAGAGCGGGCACTACCATTTGCGCGACATCTTTACGCTGGTGCCTGCGCTGGACGGCGAGGGGCATAAGACAATGGAGCTGTTGCCGACGGGCGAGAAATCGCTCATGGCCGGTCACCTCAAGACCGCGACGGAAGACATGGTGACCCCGCTAACCGAGCAGATTTTTGCGGCCGAGTAGTTCATTGGTAGGACAGGCATTCCTGCCTGTCGCAACGTGCGCTTCGGCTTCGCCGGCCGACAGGCAGGAATGCCTGTCCTACGAATGGATTATCCCTTTAAAAACAAGCAATAATCGCCTGGACGCCGCGTTGGGCCGATACTAGACTTGTATTCAGATGAAGCAATTTTTGGATGCCATCTCGAACCTCGTACCCAAGCGTTTGCGAGACGACCGCGGCGCGACGATGCTTGAGTGGTGCCTGCTCTTGGCGGCGGTGGTGCTGCCGGCGTGGGTGATCATCCGTATCGGGCTGGCGACCCTGGCTGGTCACTATGGCTTGGTTACGACGATCAACCAGATGCCCTTCCCCTGATGATGTACAGCCCCATGGGAGGGCGAGGCTCCTGCTGAGCCGGTCGTCATAGAAAACACGCGGCTCGGCAGGAGCCGCGCCCTCCCCGACTCAACAACACCAACCGCCGAGGCAAGACTCGGCAAGGAGACACATGATGACCAAGGTGCTCACGAACATGAAAGAAGCCGCGTTGGAACTCTGGAACGATGACCGGGGTGCCGAGGGCCTGGAGAAGGTCCTGATCATCGCGGCGATCGCCCTGCCGCTGCTCGCGGTGCTGCTGTTCTTCTCCGGTGCAATCAAGGAATGGGTCACCAACGAATGGGGCAACGTCCAAGACAACCAGCAAGACTCCTCAGACAACCCGTTCTGATTAACACGGCCACCGCCTGTTCTTTGAAACGACCGCTTCTTCCCCCGCGCTAACACGCGGGGCTTTTTTTGGACTGGCCAAGCCTGGTGTAGCGGGTGACGCGCAGCGTCCCGTTCGGATCGTTTGAGATGCTTCGCAGGGGACGCTGCGCGCCTCCCGCTACACAGCAAGTAAACGCCGTCGAGTGTTTTGACTTATGCCCCTCATCCTTGCCTACATCGCGATCGTTGGTGTCTGCGTCGCCGCCACGGTGACGGACCTGCGCACCGGGCGCATCCCCAACAAGCTCACCGCCTCGGCGATGGGCGCGGGGCTGGTGTTCTGGCTTGTCGCCGGATTGGTCGTAGGCCACGGCCTGGTCGGGCCCGAGGGCACGGTGAGCGGGACCGTTGCCGCATCATTCCTGGGCCTGCTCTGTGGGCTGATCCCGTTTGCGATCCTCGTGATGATGGGCGGGCTAGGCGGGGGCGATATGAAGCTGATGGGCGCGATCGGGGCGTGGGGCGCGAGTTGGCGGATCGTGCTGGACACGACGATCTACGCACTCATCGCCGGCGTGCTGATCGCGATCGTGCTGATGATCCGGCACGGGCGCGTCCGGCTGACGCTGGCCCGGCTGTTCGGGATCGCGATCAGCAGGGGCAAGGCCGTGTCGCCGGACGACGATGCGACCGCGCCGAAGGTGCCGTTTGCGGCCGCCGCACTCGTCGGCATCGCGATCGCGGGGGCCGAGCACATGCTCCGGTTGTGGCCGCCACTGCTTGGCTAGCCGGCCAAGCCAACGCAATGAGCAACCCTTTCCGTACGTCTAGCCGATACAAGCTCTTAGCAACTAAGCCCAATGGATGATGCCACAAGAAAGAACCGATACAGGCCACGCAAAACCGGGCAACCCAACGCTACAATGCTCAGTGCACCTACCAATCCCCGGTCAATCGTCGATCCGTTGACCGCTCATTTAAATGTCCCGGCCTCTGAGATGGACCCGCCTGCATGAGTGAAGCCCCCGACACCAATCCAGCCGTCACCTCGCTGACCGCAAAAGCCGGCGACAAGGTCGATAACTACACGATCATGGAACAGGTCGGCGCGGGGGGCACGGCCATCGTCTTCCGCGGCCACGACCACGTCCTGAACCGCGACGTCGCGATCAAGCAGATCGTCGTCGCGCCGGGTGATGAGGGCGAAGACATCCGCCAGCGTGCCCTGGCCGAGGCGGCGATCCACAAACGTGTCGCGGCGAGCGACCCGAGGCTGCTGGTCCAGTACATCGACACGGTCAACGACCCGCGCGGCATCTTCCTCATCAGCGAGTACGTCGACGGCCCGTCGCTAGAGTGGATCCTGCAGCAGGAAAACAAGCCGATGGACCAGCGCCAGGCGTTGGGCATCATCGCGGCGTCGGCCAAGGCGCTGGACGCGCTGCACCAGGGCGGGGTCGTGCACCGCGACCTCAAGCCATCGAACATCCTCATGCCACGCGAAGGCGGGCTCAAGCTCGCGGACTTCGGCCTGGCGGCGATCGTTGCCGAGCAGCAGACGCTGGACCTCGGCTCGGTCCGCTACATGGCACCCGAGCTCTTGCAGGGCGAAACCGCGACCCCCAAGAGCGACCTGTATTCGTTGGGCATCGTGGCCTACGAGATGCTCGCGGGGCGGGACAACTTCAACAGCGCGTTCCGAACGATCCTGCGCGACCAGCGCAACCAGTCGATGCGCTGGGTGAAGTGGCACACGAACGTCCGCGCGAAGGTCACGCCGCTGGACCAGCTTGTTGACGGCATCCCGGCCTCGCTGGCCGAACTCGTCGCGCGGATGATGGAGAAGGACCCGGCCCGCCGGGTGGGGTCGTGCGCCGAGCTGCTCGAAGCGATCCGCATGCACTTCGCCCAAGAGGGCCAAGGCCAGGCCGCCCCGGGGCCGCACGCCGCGATGGCGCCGCCGAAGATCGACGACGTCAGCGAGACCGCCGCGGTCCCGCAGAAGAGCAAGCTGCCGATGATCCTCGCGGCGACGCTAATGGTGTGGCTGCTGGCGATCGGCGGGTTCTTCATCTGGAAGAAGCAGCAGGCGCAGGAGCAGTTCGCCAACGCCAAGGCCGCGCTCACCACAGACATCGAGGCCGCTGACGACCTGATCGACAACCTGCAGTTCGAGGAGGCGATCAAGGCCTACGGCGCCATCCCAACTGAACACCCAAGCTTCTTTGAAACCGAAAACAACTGGGGGCTACAAGAGCTGGTGGAGTCCGGCAGCCTGAAGGCTCAAGCCCTGCTCGCGGCAGAGAACGAAGACTACATTACCGCACTTAAAAACGCTTTGGCCTATCAGAAGATCATGGCTTCGGCCAAGACACTGCCTTCAAAAATCGACACAAGCCTCCGCCTGCGTGATGCCAAGGATCTCGTCGAGGAATACGATGAACGCGCCGCGTTCTTAGAGATCTGCTTCTATATTGAGACGCTCTTTGCCGAGGGCAAGCTCGACGAGGCGGTCATCGCGATCCGTGAGGTTAAAGAAACGACCGGCACAACCACCGCGACCCAAGATGAGCTTGATCAAATCGCGGAGTTCGAACAACGCTACGCGACGCTCGTCGGCGACCAGCGGATCGCTCAGCTACTGGGACAGGCCAACCGGCTCGATGCCTCCGGTGACCTGGAAGAAGCGATCGACATCCTGGAAACGGAGATCGAAGACGCCGGCGAAGGGGTGGACAAGCGTGTCACCGCGCTGGCGGACCAGTTCAACAAGCGGTTGCAGATCCAAGAGCTCGAAAAAGAACTCGCCGAAGCCGAGCGGTCCGGCGACCCGGCCGAGATCCTCGCCGCTCGGCAGAACCTGCAGCGTGTCCAGCCGACGCAGGGCAACAAGGCGCTGATCGATGAGCTGGAGATCCAAATGATGGTCGCCGAGGCGGGCGACGCGATCGCGGGTGGGCGGCCCGACAGGGCCGAGCCGATCCTTGTTGCGATCCTAAAGCGCGACCCGGACAACACGCAGGCCCCGCGCATGCTCGCCTCGCTCAAAGACGCCCGCATGATGGTCGAGTTGGAGCGCCAGGGCGACGAACTGCTGGCCCAAGGCAAGCCGCAGGGTGCAATCGAGAAGTATCAGCAAATACTGGCCTTGGGTCCGGACACAAACGGCACAATCAACGAGAAGATCAAGCAGGCCGCCGGCCAGGTCCACTTCAACGCGAGCGAGTTGGCCTTCCAGTCCGGCGACCTGACCAAGGCACAGGACCGCCTGGACAAAGCACGCAACGCGCTAGGCGACACCGACCCGATCGCCGACCTGCAAGACAAGATCGACGAACTGCGTGAGTACACGCTGCTGGTGACCGAGGGCGACGGCCTGTACGCCAAAGAAGACTTCGGCGGCGCGAAACGCCAGTACCTCGCCGCGAAGAAGATCTTCGACAGCGAAGCGATCAATCAGAAAGTCAGTGACTGTGATTTCGGCATCTGGCTGGCGACGTGCGACCGGGCGATCCTCAGCCGCGACTGGCCGCAGGCCGAGAGTGCGCTCAAGCGTGCCGAAGAGATCAAGACCAACGAGCAGACGCGTGCCCGCCGCGAGCAGATCGAGAACCGCGTCCAGTAGCCCCGCATCGCCCCACCGCTTTTGACCAACCCCGCGAACAACCCGCCGAACCCCAAGCCCACGCCGGCCGAGCCGAGCAGGGCGATGCGTAACACGCGCCTGCTCATCGCCGTGGTGCTGTTCGCCGGCATCGCGGTCTTCGCGGTCATCACCATCGAAGAACTCAAGGCCGGCCCGCCGAACAGCCGACCGCCGACCGACTTCGGTGCCGCCGACCCGAACCGGGACAACGCGTCGGCCGCTGGCAACGCCCCGCTCGCCGGGCTGACCGGGACGGACCCGGCCAAGTTCCCGCTGATCGATCGGCCCAACCCGCACCCCGGCGAGATCAAGCCGTTCGGCGGCACCGCGCCGCGGGGCCTGCCGCCCTACCGTCAGGCGGGTGCGGGCGAGGTATGGGAATTCTGCGTGTACGAGCTGCCCGACGCGAGCATGAACGAACTGATCACGTATTACGCCAGCGAGGCGAGGCGCCGGGGCCTCAAGCAGATCAAACTCAAGCCCACTGACAATACGCCCGGCGGGATCGAGGCGGCCTGGGGCGACGGCAAGAACCGCCTG
>JAHQVV010000233.1 GCA_019634195.1 Phycisphaeraceae bacterium
AATCAGATGGCACGTTTCCGCACGAGGCAATCGAGAGCTATGCGGAGTTGTCTACCAAGTTTAATGAAAACAAAATCTTGCTCGGCGGGTTTCTCAAACCAAAGGATCAAAAACGCATCATGCTGATCGATGCGGGTACTAAGGATTTCGCCGAACTCAATGCAGTGCTGAAAGAAATCTATCCGGAAGAGAAAGCCTAACGATCACGCGGCTTTGAGTCGGTACACCGCTGCAATCAACTCTTCGATGGTTTCGGGGCGTTCGTCGGATTGCATGACTTGATCGACCCAGGCGAGGGCTCGGGCGCGATCTTCGCCGAGGGTGACGAGGGCTTCGACGGCACCGCGTGACAAAGAATTGGTTGGCGTTGAAGGGGCGACACCGACGACATCGGGGTCGCCCGGCGAGCTTGCACGCGGAGCATTCAGGAATTCATCGACCTTGTCACGCAGGGTCAGCGCAATCGTCTCGGCGGTCTTCTTGCCGACCTCGGGCATGGTCTGCAGCAGCTTGATGTCGCGGTCGGCGATGGCGCCGGCGAGCTGGTCGGTGGGCAGGACGAGGGCCCGCAGCGCTCGGCGGTGGCCGATGCCTTTGACGGTGGTCATGAGCTGATAAAAGGCCTTGTCGGCCGGGGTGAGGAAGCCGGCGAGCCGGGGGAGGAACATCGCGCCCTGGTTCTGGCCCTCGAGGAAGTGCAGGGTGTGGAGCGTGACGGTCTTGCCGATCGAGGGCGCGAGGCGCTGGGTGACGAACGCGGGCAGCAGGACCTCGTGCACGATGCCGGGGCTGGCTTCGATGAGGGCGGTGTCGGATTGCAGGTCGACGAGTTTGCCGGTGATGCGGGCGATCATGATGGGATGATAGTGGGTTTGCCTTGCCCCCTCTGCCCACGGGAGAGGGTTGGGTGAGGGACGAGCGATGAGTGAGAATGCTTGCTGTTGTCGCAGCGGAGAAGTAGCGGCTTCGCCGCCCCCTCACCCCGGCCCTCTCCCGTAGGGAGAGGGGGCGAACCATCAGTCTTCCGCTTCCAGATCGATCGACACCGGCGCGTGGTCGGAGCAGTCGAGGCCGGCTTGGCGGTGGATGTGTGCCTCCCGGAAGCGCTTCGCGGCAGATTCATTCGCAAGCAGGTAGTCGATGCGCCAGCCGCGGTTCTTGGCTCTTGCGCTGCCGCGGTTGGACCACCAGGAGTATGGGCCGTGCTTGTCGGGCTCGATGCCTTCACCCTCGACGCCGAAGCGCGAAGCGACGTCGCCGCCGGCTTCGAGGAGCTGGTCATAGTCTGCGCGGACGAGGTCGGCCCAGCCGCTTTCGAACACCTTGCCGAGCCATTCGCGTTCGTGGGGGAGGAAGCCGGAGGTCTTCTCGTTGGATTTGGCGTGGAAGATGTCGCGCGGGGTGTGTGCGATGTTGAGGTCGCCGCCGAAGACGAAGGGCTTGCCGGCTTTGCGTTGGCGGTCGGCCCAGGGTTTGAAGGCCTTCATCCACTTTTCTTTTTCGAGTTGCCGGTGCTCGCCGGAGGACCCGGAGGGCAGGTAGACCGACGCGAGGCCGACGCCGTTGATCGTGGCGGTGATGAGCCGGCCTTCTTCGTCGTTGTCTGCTTTGGTCAGGCCGATGGCGTGCGTCTCGATCGGCGAGCGTGACCAGATCGCGGTGCCTGCGTAGCCTTTTTTTTGTGCCGGGTTCCAGAGCACGTGCCAGCCGTCGGGCTCGCGCCAGTCAGCGGGGAGTTGTTCGGGTAGCGCGCGGACTTCCTGCAGCAGCAGCACATCGGGGGCGATGGCGTCGAGGTGTCGATCAAAGCCCTTGCGCAGCGCCGCTCGCATCCCGTTGACGTTCCAGGTGGTGATCCGCATGCCCGGAGTGTAACGCCCGGTGTAACACCGGGTGTTCTGTTGGGCTGGCTTGGTCGCGATCCTTTGCTATATTGCTCGCAGGCCTGGGGGTAGTTGTTTTAAATTACCTAGCCACCTCAACGACAGGGAACAGACTGGATGCTGGATTTCAATTTACTTGCACAGGCAGACGGCACCGCCGAAGCACCCCCCGCAGAGCCAACGGGCGAGCAACAAGTCAACGAGGCTGCCGAGCAGGGCAAAGAGGCGGTGGGCGGTCTGATGCAGGGCGACTTCAGCCAGGCAACGCAGTTGTTGATCGACTGGGGCCCGAAGGTCGCCGGCGCACTGATCATCCTGGTCGCCTCGTTCATCATTGGCAAGATCATTTCACGGATCGTCTGCCGGTCGGCGGAGAAGGCCAAGATCGACCTCACGCTGTCGCGCTTCTTTGGCAAGATGGTGTACTACCTGGTGCTGGTCGTGGGCGTGATGATTGCGTTGGGGACGGTCGGTGTCGAGGTGACCAGCTTCGCGGCGATCCTCGCCGCCGCCGGCTTCGCGGTGGGTATGGCCATGTCGGGCACGCTGGGCAACTTCGCCAATGGTGTGATGCTGCTGATCTTCCGGCCGTTCGATGTCGGCGATGTCATCAGCGCCGCGGGCGTCACCGCGAAGGTCAACGCGATCGAGTTGTTCACAACGACGCTGGACACGGGCGACAACCGCCGGATTATCGTGCCCAATTCCTCGATCTACGGCGGAACGATCGAGAACATCACCCACCACGACGAGCGGCGCTGCGATGTCAATGTTGGCTGTGATTATTCGGCCGACATCGACAAGACGCGCGAGGTACTCAGCAAGGCCGCTGAATCATTGGATGAGAAGCTACTCAAGGGCGAGGGGCGCGGTTATCAGATCGTGCTTGGCGACCTAGGCGATTCGTCGGTCAACTGGACGGTTCGTTTCTGGTGCCTGGCGTCGGACTACTGGCCGTTGAAGGAGGCGCTGACCCGCGCAATCAAGATGCACCTCGACGAGGCGGGCATCGGGATCCCGTTCCCGCAGATGGATGTACACCTGGACAAGGCCGGCGAGTAAAGCGGCGGTCACACTCGCACGCAACAGCTCCCGCCGCGAGGTGGGGGTTAACACGTCACATCAAACGAACCCCCCACTTCGCGGCTGGGCTGTTTAGAGAAGTTCTGTTCACATTTGTTTTAAAAAGAGAAACGATGAAACGATTATTGACGACGACGGCGCTCCTGTTTGCAATGGCCACAACTGCCCAAGCCGAGACGATCCAGCTCAAGGGCGGGGACGTGATCAACGCGACGATCACGGCCAAGGACGACACGAGCGTCACGATCGATCACCCGTCCCTGGGGTCGATGACGATCGCGCGAGACAAGATCGCGGCGATCTACGACGACCCTGACGCGATGGCCACTGCGCTGGCAGAGCAAGACGCGGCGGCGAAGGCCGCCGAGCTCGAGGCCGAGCGTGCGGCCGACGAAGGGCTGTTTGGCACGGGCATCTTCAAGGGCTGGAACCGCCAACTCGAGCTGGGCCTGAACGGCGCCGAGGGCAACTCGCAGAACCTCAACTTCCGCGCCGCGTTTAAGACCGACTACGAGGACGACGAAGACCGCTGGCTGTACAGCATGCTCTACCGCACGGCCTCGTCCAACGGCGCGACAACGGAGAAGAACTTCAACGCCGAGTTGTTTAAAGACTGGCTGCTGCCGGGCGAAGACTACTTCTACTTCGCCAACGGCCGGTTCGACTGGGACGACTTCCAGGACTGGGACACGCGCTGGTCGGGCTTCGGCGGCATCGGCTACCAGTTCCTCGACAACGACAAGTGGAACGTGCGTGGCCGGGCGGGTATCGGTGGCAACCAGGAGATGGGCGGGGCGCTGGGCGACGAGTTCACGACCGAGGCCTTGCTAGGCGTCGAGGCGGACTACAAGATCAAGGACGGCCACTCGTTCGCCTTTACCAACTACCTGTACCCGTCGCTCGAGGACGCGGCCGACTTCCGGAACGTCACGACGCTGGACTACATCATCACGATCGACCGCGACAAGGGCATGGCCCTGAAGCTGGGCCTGTCCAACGAGCACGACTCCAGCACGCCGACGACCGCGAAGAAGAACGACTTCACGTACTACGCGTCGCTGATCTGGCAGTTCTAAGTGAGTGAAGATGGGTTTGCTGGGAGGGCGAGGCTCCTGCCGATCCGCACACCCTTTCAAACTCGCGGCTCGGCAGGAGCCTCGCCCTCCCAAGCATTTATAACACCCCCGGCCCGTAGCTTTTTGCCGCGGGTTTTTTAATGCAAGCGCCTGAAAAGCGTCGCTATTTAGGAAGATCGATTGATCTTTTTGCTCATCTATACGTATCTTTATAGGTGGCCCTATCCCTGGCGGGTCACGCCAGACCGCCCTCAAGTATCGGAGACCGTTGATGAAGCCAAGTCGCCTAACCGCATGGATGCTCGCTGTCTTGCTGTTGTTGTGCGGCGCGGTGTTGCCGACGCAGGCAGCCAACGACCCGGGCGAGGACCTGGCCGCGTTCAACCCCGTGCTCACGGGCGTCGCCGACCAGTGCCGGGCCGCGACCGTCGGCATCGTCATCCCCGGCGGGTCGATGGGCTCGGGCGTCATCATCAATAAAGACGGGCTCGTCCTCACCGCGGCGCACGTCCTGCCCGAGGCGGGCGGCGATGTCGTCATCGTCCTTTCCGATGGCCGACAGGTCGCGGGCAAAGCACTGGGCGTCAATCGCAAGATCGACTCGGGCATGGCCCAGATCACCGACCCAATGGCCGACGGGAGCACCTACCCCACCGCGCCCGTCGCCGACAGCGACACCACCTGGGAAGGCGACTGGTGCATCGCGTTTGGCCACGGCGGCGGCGTGCAGACCGACCGCCCCGCGCCGATGCGCCTCGGACGCGTGCTGCATGTCACTTCCGCCAGCAAGCCCATCCGCTGGCTCACCACCGACTGTACCGTGATCTCCGGCGACTCGGGCGGGCCGCTCTTCGACCTGCACGGCAACGTCATCGGCATCCACTCCAACATCGGCATGAGCGTGCTCGTTAACCGGCACGTCCCCATCAGCGCCTACCACGCGCAGTGGGACGATCTCGCCACGGCGGGCAAAGAGGTCACGATCGCCCCGCAGCCCAAGGCCCCGCTGATCCCCGGGCTCGACACCCTGCCCGACACCATCGAGCGCGAGATCGCCCGCCGGCTTAACGACAACGACGAGCAGCTAAAGCAGCGGCTCGAAGAGCTACGCGACGAGAACGGCCGGATCGAGCTGAGCCCCGAACAGGCCGCTGAACTGCTGGGCCGGGACGACCTGATCGAAGAGGTGCGTGCGTACCAGGAGAAGCTGGCCGAGCGACAACAGCGCACCGAGGAGATCGAGAACGTCGGCGACGGCAATGCGACCGAGAAGCAGCCCAGCGGCGTGAGCAAGCAGTCCGAGCTGACACGCCTCATGCTCCTTGAAAAGAAGCGCGAGCGCATGCTCGACAGCATCGCCGAGGACCTGCGCAAGACACACGGCAAGATCGCGCCGCACGTGCTGGCCCGCTTTGAGCCGTCGGTCTCCGCGGCCGGGGCGAACACCGTCGAGATCATCAGCCGGGGCAAGGTCGTCGCGCTGGGCACCATCGTCCGCGAGGACGGCTACATCGTCACCAAGGCCAGCGAGCTGGCCGGCCCGGCCCGCGTGCGCATCGGCGAGCAGGAACTCATGGCCCGCGTCGTCAACGGCAACGGGCCCAACGACCTGGCGATGCTCAAAGTCGATGCGGACAACCTCACGCCCGTACGGTGGGCCAGTGAAACACCCGCGCTCGGCTCGCTGTTGGTCGTGCCGGGTGCGGACCAGCGCCCGCTGGCGATGGCGGTGGTCAGCGTCGATGCCCGCGTCATCCCCCAGGGTGTCAACAACGTCCGCGTCGAGCCGCCCGCCAAGCCGTTCCTCGGCGTTGCAGGCCTACAGGCCGACGTCGAGAAGAGCGGGGTCCACGTCGGCTCGGTTGAGAAAGAAAGCGGCGCAGCCAAAGCCGGTATGCAGAAAGGCGACCTCATCACCCGGATCGATGACGAGGCGATCGATTCGGTCGCGAAGCTGATCGAGCGGGTCCAAAACGCAA
This sequence comes from Phycisphaeraceae bacterium, assembly GCA_019634195.1. GTDB lineage: Bacteria > Planctomycetota > Phycisphaerae > Phycisphaerales > Phycisphaeraceae > JAHQVV01. The sequence continues at coordinate 6,022 of JAHQVV010000233.1, forward strand.
GGGTCGGCGACACGCTTGAATTCACCGTCCAGCGCGGCGAGGAAACCCTCGAACTTGAAGCCACCCTCGGCAAACGCCCCGCGCCGCCCAAGCCAAAGGCCCAGGACCCCAGCAAGTCCGCCGCCCAGGTCTACAGCGCCAGAGGCGGCAAGCTGTCACAGCGCCGCACCGACTTCCCGCTAGCCATCGCGCACGACGCGGTCATCTGGGCCCCGCAGATCGGTGGCCCGGTCCTGAACACCGACGGCCAGGCCATTGGCATCAACATCGCCCGCTACGGCCGGACCACGACCTACGCCCTCCCCGCTGAACACGCGAAACAGGCGATCAAGCAGATGATGCAAGGGCGGTAATCCAGCCTAACGGCCAATTCCCGCTACGACCTACCGCGTACCACGCACCGCTTTAGCGCTTGGGATTGAACGGAATCTTGCTTTTGATATAATGGAAGTATGCACTTCCTTTTTTGCGCCATCTCTTCGCTCATCGCTGTTGGATTGGCCGGTTGCAATGTCAGTTTATATGAGCCGATCGCTAACCCAGACCATCCCGAGCTGCCAAGCGATCTCGAGGACAATCTGCGTCAACATGTCCAGGTACTGGCCGAGGACATCGGTGAACGCAACTGCTACAGGCAGGCGAACTATGAGGCGGCGGCAGGCTATATCGAGTCCATTTTCAAGGAAGCCGGGCTCCAGCCGCTCCGCCAACCGGTCCGGGTTCCCGAGAACGACCGCTTCCAACTCCCCGAGACGACGGCCTACAACATCGAGGCCATCGTTCAAGGCGCGTGCGTAAACAATGTGATCGTCGTCGGTGCGCACTACGACACGAAGGTTGCCTCGGCGTACTGGGATGACGACGGCACCCCCCCAGCGCCCGATCGCCCCGGCACACCCGGCGCCTCAGATAACGCAAGCGGCGTCGCGGTGATGCTTGAAGTTGCAAGGCACTTAGCGAAGACGAAGCCTAAATATACAATCCGGTTTGTCGCATTCGCTAACGAGGAGCCTCCGTTCTTTCTGACCGACTCGATGGGCTCAATGGTCTATGCACGCTCGATGAAAGAGCAGCAGATCGACGTCCAGGCGATGGTCTGTCTCGATACGATCGGCTGCTTCCATGAAACCTCAAGACGCAAACGGAAATACCCCGTCGAACTCTTGGGCCTCCCCTACACCTTCGATTACGTGACGTTCCTGGGCAACCCGCAATCGAGGAAAACCATGAAACGCGGCGCATCAACTTTCCAACGACACACCAGTACACCTTTGCGTGTGGCCTGGATTTGGCGCATCAGTAAACGGATCGCATGGTCGGACGATGCCTCGTTCTGGGCGTATGGATACCCGGCATTCACGGTCACCGATACGGCTTATCTGCGCAACCACCACTCTCATGAGCCGACCGATAGAGCAGGCACGCTGGACTATGGGCCAATGGCCGATATCGCTTGGGCAGCGGTTTTTTTGATTAAAGCGTTTGCAAACGAACCGCAGGATTAAACCCGCTCATTTCAAACGGCTCTCGCCCTAGTTTTCGACGACTAACGGCTAGGGGGCTTGGCCACTGCCCAGAGACAACCTGCTCTTGGATAACCCGTTCCGAAGGCCCGCTTCTTCGCCGCCCCTCGCGCCCGAACCGTCCTAAAACCCAGTGGGTGCGGGCACCGCGACCGCTCAACCCGCACAATCGTCACGATTATCGGGTCTGCCTGACATTTCTATTGACCCACCCCGAAACAGCGTTCATAGTTGCGTGCCAGGCGTTCTGCGCCCGAGACGCTGTACCACAGGAACCCCACCTTGCGATACCGATTCAGAGGACTGATGCGCGACACCGGCAAGCCCGTCGAGGGGCACGTCGACGCGCCCGACGCGGAGCAGGCCTTCACGTTGATGTCCGGCAACGGCATCGTCTGCCAGTCCCTGCGCGAGGACCCGCGCAAGGAAAAATACGAAGCAGAAGCCGACTCGCCACAGAGCGCCGAGGTCGCCAGCCAGATCGACTCGGCCCTGGACGTCTCCTCGACCGACGTCAACGTCGACGACCTGTGGAAGCGATACCGCGGCCAACGCGTCCGCGTCATCGACCGAGACAAGATCCGCAACAACGTCTTGTCCGTGATGACCAAGGCCATCCAGCAGACCGGCGGCAACAACAACCAGACCCTCGAACGTGTCGAAGAAGCCCTCACCAAGATGTTCGGCGACAACAAGAACCTCACCTCCGAGGTCGCGCCGACACAGACCGCGCTCGAAGACCAGATCACCCGGCTCAACGGCGTCGTGCTGCGCCTCGAGAAACAGATGGCCCAGTTCACCATGGCGATCCGCCGCGGCGGGTACGGCGGCGGCGCACCGTCGGGCAAGCTCATGAAGCAGGTCCGCGACCCCAAGAACGACAAGGTCCTCCTGGAGATCTTCGAGACCAACCTCGACCTGCAAAAACAGATCAAGAAAAAAGAAGCCGGCGAGACCGGCGGCACCCCACCCACCACCGACTGATCCCCCAACCAACGAAGAAGCCTTTAACCGGAGATTTCCACGATGAGCAAGACACCCACACCATCAGACGACAGCGGCGCCGACGAGAACGCCCTGTACATCGGCATCGACCTGGGCACCAGCCGGTCCTCCGTCTCCTGCGCCAACGGCGTCCGCAAGACGCTCGAGTCCTACGTTGGCTGGCCAAAAGACGCGGTGTCGTCCAAAAAATTCAACGGCCGGGAGATCATCTACGGCAAAGAAGCCGTGGACAACCGCCTGTCGCTGGACCTGTACCGCCCGCTCGCCGCGGGTGTGATCAAGTCCGAGGGCGAAGGCGATCGCAACCTGGAAGCGGCGCGTGAGCTGATCGCGCGCATGGTCGAGATGTGCGAGCCGGGCCGGGGCGAATCGCTCTACGGCGTCATCGGCGTGCCGTCCGAAGCGTCGATCAACAACAAGCAGGCCATCCTCGACGTCGCCAAGGGCACGCTCGACTCGGTCATGATCGTCACCGAGCCGTTCTGTGTCGCCTACGGCATGGACCGGATCAGCGACGTCCTCGTCGTCGACATCGGTGCGGGCACGACCGACCTCTGCCGGATGCACGGCACGGTCCCGGCCGAGGACGACCAGACCACCCTCGACATCGCCGGCGACAACGTCGATGCCAGGCTGCTCGAGCTGATCAACAAGCACTACCCCAACGCGTCGGTCAACATGACCATGGTCAAGAAGATCAAGGAGAAGTTCGGCTTCGTCCACACCGCCAAGGACAAGATCGAGGTCGAGTTCCCCGTCGACGGCAAGCCGACCAAGCACGACATCACCGACCAGGTGCGCGAGGCGTGCACGATCCTGGTCGACCCGATCGTCGATGCGATCCACAAGCTGATCGCGTCGTTCGACCCCGAGTTCCAGCAGCAGCTCCGCGAGAACATCATCCTCTCGGGGGGTGGCGGCCTGATGGACGGCCTGAACAAGGCGATCGAAGACAAGCTCGACCGCGTCGGCGGCGCGAACGTCACCGTCGTCGAAGAGCCGATGTACGCCGGCTCCAACGGCGCCCTGCAGCTCGCGCTGGACATGCCGTCGAGCTACTGGCAGCAGCTGAAGTAGATCGCCAAACAATCACAAGTTGTAAACGCCACGGGCAGCCCACTTCATCTGGGCTGCCTGTTTTTATTGGGGAGCAATTGCGATGGCCCGATCCAACATCGTTTGTGCTGTGTTGCTCCCCCTAGCCACCGCGTCATAGGCCATCGCCGCGCACAAGGCCTGCAGGCTGATCGCCTCCAATAGGAGGCTCGACCCGGCGATCTTCAAAAACACTTCTCCGACTCGGCCGACGACATCAAGGTCACGATCGAGACCGGCGGGCAGTAGGTCTTCATCGACGAGGTGGCGGTGAATCTCGAGGTGAAGCACTAACGATTTTGGGAAGTGCGAAGGGGATCTTTGATCAAACAATCGAGTGATGGTCGCCGAGCAACGTTATCCCGTAGTGATCTACGCGCAGCAATGATGCGGCGGCCCTATGGAATTACTCGTGCTGGCGAGGTATCGGATTGATGATGACCGTCCCGTCCACCTCGATCCCAATGGTGTGAGTAACAAGTGTCTCTTCATCGTAACTCCGCGCGGTCATTGGCCGGACCCGGCTGCCAGAGCCGATGCGTACTTGAAGGTAGCGCGGGTCGTCGATGATCAACCAGTCTCGATCGGGGTCGATGTTCTCAATCAATAGCTGACCGTTCGTATCAGATGCGTATCGGCCGAGCGTCTCATGATGCAGCGACCAGCCAACAAGGTAGAAGCGGGCATAGCTTGCTCGGTGCTCAACCGTGATCGGCGGCGATGGTGTAGGCTCGAATCGGATGGCCAGAGCATGGTCTGCATTTCGTGGCGACTTACAGCCCCCATGGAATAATATAGACGCGGTTAGCAAAAGGCCCATTGAGATTGTCAGGTGTCGCATCATTCTCAAATCCGATTTCGCGTGTGTGTTCAGGACCAAGGCTACAGCGATGCTGCCAGCACTGACGTTCAATGGCCTTTTACTTTTCACGCGTTTTCACAGACGCCGTGGTGGAGGAGCGCCTTGTGCAACAAATAAGACAGCCTGCGAAGGGGATGGGCTTGTTATTGATGGCCCACATTGCGGGTTCGGGTGCCTGCGCGAGTTGTGCGCGCGGACACTGTATTCACCAGGTTATTGAGACAAGACATCCAGGTCGGCTCGCTCCTCACCCCCAGCCTCTCCCCGCGAAAGAGGGCCCAAGACAACCCGTTTCGCGCCAATCGCGCAGGAGGGGAGGCGACCGGTGAGCGATTACGCACGCTGATTGGCCCGGTTTGGGGGCCGGTGTGGCCTGAGCCTGGCCGCCGCCCTATTTGATCCGGTTCTCGCCCTTGTTCTCAGCCTGGTGGATGGTGAGCGGCCAGCCGGGGAACTGGTTGCTCGCTTTGCCGTCGGTGGCGTCGATGAGGAACTTGAAGCACTCGAGTTTGTAGGTCTTCGCCTCGGTGTCGATGGTGACCAGGCCGAAGCCGCTGTTCTTGCGGTGGGCGAGGTCGTAGCGGTTGCCGCCGCCCTCGCGGAAGTTTTCGCCGGGGTTGGCGACGGCGTAGACATAGGCCTTGTTGCCCAAGCCGTCGACGTATTCGCCGGTGTTGGGAAGGCCGTGGCCCGGGCGGTTGGTGTGGGGCATGTCCATCTCGTCGGGCCGCCACCAGCGTTGGTAGCCCACGGTGATCGCGGGGGTGCAGAAGGCCCAGTTGCTGTCGCGTTGCTTCTCGACGCCGTACTGCACGGCGGAGGCGAGGTGCTGGTCGCCGCAGATGTGAAGCGGCATCGCGGGGCGTAGCAGTTCGATCGCGCGGTTACGCGGGGTCTGTGGCCAGGCACCAGAATCTAGGTCGGCGACGAGGTAGCCGCCGTAACCACCGTGATGGGTCGCGACGCCGGCGAAGACGGTCTGGCTGAGCACGACCTTCATCGTGTGGCCGCGCCAGTCCGAGGCCCATTCTTCGAGGAACTCCTCCTGTCGCTCGCCAAGCAGGACAAGCCCGGGCTTGTCAAACGAGTCCGGGTCGGCATTCGGGTTCTTGACATGGTCGATCCGGCCACCCTTGTTGCCAGATTTTTCTGGCCCGGATTTCCACTGCCGGTCGGCGATGATGGCGAAGCCCACCCCGCCGTAGACCATGTCGCCGTAGTAGACGCTGATGCCCTGCTTGACCGGCCGGGGCGAGGCGAAATCCGGGTGGTGCGAGCAGTTGGTCCGGTGCACGACGTTAACCATCTTGGCGGGCTGGATATACCCGCTGTACGAAGACGAGCCCTTGCCGACCGGGTTGAAGGGTGCGCCGGCCTCGCCCCAGATATTGCCGTGGAACACGTCGTGGTCGTCGGGCAGGCAGAGGGTCGGGGCGCTGGCCATCGGCTCGCGGAACGCCCAGCCGAACATGTAGAACTTGCGCAGGTAGTTGAGGATAGCCAGGTCGGCATCCTTGCGAATGACGCCGAAACCCCCGTGGTTCTCGTAGAGCTGGTCGCCAGAGAAGAATAGGAGGTCTGTTTCGAGGTTGGTCAGGTTGTCGGCCACGGGCTTATAGGGGAAGCCCACCGCGTTCTGGCAGGTCAGCGCACCGATTCGCAGCGGCTTGGTCGGGTTGGTGCGGATCGTGCCGGGCCAGACATGCCGTGTTGCATCGCCGCCCTGATGGGATTCGACGTAGGTGACACGGTACGGGGTGTCGCGGGTTTGATCCCAATTGGCCACACGAAACGTCGCGGTCCAGGCCTCGTCATCCAACGCGGCGGTCGCAATCCGCTCAAAACCCTTACCACGGTCAACTTCAAGCCCGACGGCTTGGTTGTCCTTCGCGCCCATCGGCCCGAGCAGCGCGGTGAGCTTCATGACAAACCCATCGGCGTCGCGGTTATCACTCAGCGAGTACATCGACCATAGGATCGGCCCGAAGGCGCGGTCGGGGTGGTGCGTGAACGCGTCGCCGGAGATGCGCCAGTCGGTAAAGCGGTAGCCGGGCGCGTTGGGCCGGCCCTTGGCACCGGTGAACTGGCTGGCCAGCGCAAGATTGCCTTGGAGCTTGTCGGCGGGGAACGCGTGTGTCACGGTCCCGATGGGCTTGCCGGTCTTGTGATCCGCGGCGCTGAGGGTCAGCTCAACGCGATCGCCTGCGGGCTTGCCCACGAGCATGAGGGCGAAGTGCCCCGGCGCCGCAGCGGGCAACTCCTGCTTAGACGGCCCCAGCATGAGCGTGTCGCCAACCAAGCCCGCCTTGATACCATCGTTAGCAAAGCAACTCGCGCGGTGGTCATCGATATCGGCTATGACGCCGAGCCGGAAGCCCGCCCCGCCGTCCTTCGCGATTTTCTCAGGCCGCTGCACCTCCACCGAGACGGTAAAAGGCTTGTCAGCATTGGTCAATTCGTACAACAGCGAATGGATATTCCGCCCGCCGCCAGCCGTCTGGCACGCAGCCCAGCCGTCCTGGACGCGCCAGTCCTCCATCGGGTTGGCCCACACGCCCCCGCCGAGGAACACGCGGTCATGCGTCCCGGCCCAGCCATCGACCCGGGTGGTTTTAGTGAGGCTGTGCGACAGGGCCACAGTCGGTGCCCCGGCAACAGCGGTCAGCAAAGCAAGGAATTCGCGTCGTTTCATGATCAGGCTCCCGTAAAGCGACGTTGGCGAGCCGATGATCGTACTGAAGATAGGACAC
>JAHQVV010000017.1 GCA_019634195.1 Phycisphaeraceae bacterium
CCGCGGGCGACGCCCACGCCCAGCACCGCGCCGACGAGGGTGTGCGTCGTCGAGATCGGCACCTTCGCCCAGGCAAAGGGCAGGGACGCGATCAGGATCGTTGTCGCCGCCGCCATCTCTGCGCAGAACCCGCGCGTTGGCGTGAGCTCGGTGATCTTCTTGCCGATCGTCTGCATGACGCGCCAGCCCCACGTCGCCAAGCCGAAAACGATCCCCGCCCCGCCGAGCAGCAACGCCCACGTCGGCACCGCCGCCTTCGCCGCGACCGCGCCTTCACGCAGGGACTGCACCGCCGCGGACAACGGCCCGATCGCGTTGGCGACGTCGTTGGCCCCGATGTTCCAGGCCATGTAAAAGCCGAACACCAGCGCCATGACCAAGAGGACGGCCTGGCCGGTCGATAGCCCGGCGAATAGGTCTGCAAGAAGAAGCGTTGTCATCGGCTAGGGATTGCTCGGGTCTTACTTGATCTGAAGGGTGCTGCGCACGCGGTTGCCCAGCCGATTGCTACGGTCGCCGATATCGCCGACCTGCTTGAAGATCTTGGTCCACAGGAAAAAACCGCCCGGGCTCATCTTGTGCTCAACCGTGAACAGCTCTTTGAGCAGTTTGTGCTGGAGCTCGTCGGCGTCGTCCTCGAGCTTGGAGACCTGCCGGATCAGCTGGACGACGGCCTGCGCCTCGCCGCCGGAGAAACCGGCTTCGAGCAGCTCGTCCAGCTCGTCGATCACCTTCCGGATGGCCAGGAAGGCCTCGATGTTCAGGCTGACAAATTGTTTGAACGTCTCGGCAAACGGCGGGGGCTCCTCGCAGGCCCGCAGCGTCGTCAGCCGGGCGAGGTTCTGCATCTTGTCCGCGATCGAGTCCTGCACAATGATGACCTGACGCAGCCGGCCACGCTCGACGGCCATGAAGACCCCGCCACGCAGCTGCTGCTCGACATCGCGTTTGATCTCGTCCGCCTCGGCCTCGATCAGATCGATCTCTTTGGCCAACTGCTCGACCGTCTCCTGGTCCCCGACGAGGTAGGCGTCGAGCATGGCCTGGCCCTTGGAAACGCACCGCCCGACCCGCTCCATGTGGTGCTGGATCGGGACAAAAGGCGAGCGGCCGAAGAGTTTGGCGATTGAACGCATGGGCATAGAATAGCATTCACTATTTAATTATGTGTTTTATGTTAACGATGTTAACAATCCTTGATGCGTGTATAGGTAGGGATCGGTGGGCTTGGCCGTGCGCTACTTTGTGTGCCACAGGATCTGGCCGCGTAAAAATTGAATGGAGGCCCCTATGAGACGCTTTTGTCAGGTTTTTCTCTTGTCTGTCTGGGCCCTTTTACTCGCGGCGATCCCCGCCGGGTACGCCTCGGCTCAGGACGCCAAGCCGCAGAAGCTCTACATCCTCTCTGGCCAGTCCAACATGGTTGGCATGGGAAAGCCACCTACGCTGGACGTGCTTAAAGGCGACAAAGACTTTGCCTACATCAAAAAGTACACGGATTAAGCCAAGCGGCCACCACACTCGACCAAGCGGCGATAACGTCCGCCTCCGTTGACGCGGGTGCGGGTTCTCGCTATAACTTCCGTCCAACTCCCTCCTTCTGGTCGATACTGACCCCGGCAACCGCCGGCGTTTCGACCCCAGCGACAGTTGCAGCGCATCGGCTGATTTAACCGCGGAACGTCCGCGTCCTTCTCGGTGCGTCACTTTTGCCCTCGGGCCGACCAGCCACTTCCAGGCCGGCGACCAACCCCCTGGGCCGCACCGCAGAAAGAACATGCATGCGATTTGACGATTTCCCCCTCTGCGCGCCCGTGCTGCGCGCCGTCTTCGACTCCGGCTACGAAACACCCAGCCCCATCCAGGAGCGCGCCATCCCCGCCGTCCTCGAGGGCAACGACGTGCTCGGCTGCGCCCAGACCGGCACGGGCAAGACCGCGGCCTTCGCGCTGCCCATCCTCCACAACCTCTTCGCCAACAAAAAGGCCAAACCCACGAACAAGCCGCGCTGCCTGGTCCTCGCACCAACCCGCGAACTCGCAGGCCAGATCGCCGAAGGCTTCCAGACTTATGGCAAGCACCTGCCTGTCCGCGGTGCGGTCCTCTTCGGCGGCGTCAACCAGAACCCGCAGGTCAAAAAGCTCCGCCGCGGCCTCGATGTCTTGATCGCTACGCCCGGCCGGCTGCTGGACCTCATGAACCAGGGCCACGTCGACCTGTCGCGGATCGAGGTGCTCGTCCTCGACGAGGCTGACCGCATGTTGGATATGGGCTTCATCAACGACATCAAGAAGGTCGTCAAGCAGATCCCCGACGCTCGCCAGACGCTGTTCTTCTCCGCGACGATGCCGCGCGAGATCAAGAAGCTGGTCAACGAGATGCTCTACGAGCCGGTGAAGATCGAGATCGCCCCGGACAGCCCCGCCGCGGACCGCGTGAAGCAGACGGTTTACTTCGCCGACAAGGCGGACAAGCCCGACCTGTTCGCGGTGCTCCACGACAAGCTGGGCATGTACCGCACGATCGCGTTTACCCGCACCAAGCACGGCGCCGACAAGCTCGTCCGCCAGCTGCACCAGCGCGGCATCAAGAGCCAAGCGATCCACGGCAACAAGACGCAGAACAACCGCCAAAAAGCACTGGACGCCTTCAAGAAGGGCAAGCTCCCCGTCCTCGTCGCGACCGACATCGCTGCCCGCGGCATCGACGTCGACAAGGTCACGCACGTGGTGAACTACGACATCACCCACGAGGCCGAGACGCACATCCACCGCATCGGCCGCACCGCCCGGGCCGGCGAAGAAGGCGAAGCCGTCGCGCTGTGCGCCCCGGATGAACTGGGCAACCTCCACCAGATCGAACGCCTGCTGGGTAAACCCATCGAGGTCGTCGGCGAGAAGCCCGACTGGGCCAACAAGACGAACGTCCCGTTGATGAACGGCCAGCAAAACCGCGGTGGGGGTGGTGGCGGCAGACGTCGCGGCGGCAAGCCTTCCAGCCACAAGCAACGCGGCGCGAGCCAAGCCAAAGGCGGCCGACCCCGCAGCAAGAAGAAGTCGGCCGGCAAACCCAGCGCCCACGCCAACGCGAGTCACGGCAAGCCCAAGCCAAACAGTGGTAAACCCAAACGCCGCCGCAACAATCGCACCAAGCCCGGCCGAGGCGCGTAGGCTGGATTCACTACGGTGTATCTATAGGTTATGATCCGCCGCCATGCACTACACGACCTACGACAGCCCGATCGGCCCGCTGCTGTTGATCGGGCGAGGCGAAGCGTTATGCGGGCTGCACTTCCCAGAAGGCCGATACCCCGTCATGATCGAGACCGATTGGTTCGAAGACGCCGAGCCCTTCGCGGACACCTGTCGCCAACTCGACGCCTACTTCGCTGGCGAGTTAGAGCGATTCGACCTGCCGCTCGCGCCATCGGGCACGGATTTTCAGTTGCACGTTTGGGAGCAGCTCCGCCGCATCCCCTTCGGCCAAACGATCAGCTACGGCGAACTGGCCCGACGCGTCGGCGACCCCAACGCCAGCCGGGCCGTCGGCGCCGCGAACGGGCGCAACCCGATCTCCATCATCGTCCCCTGCCACCGCGTCATCGGAGCCGACGGCTCCCTCACCGGCTTCGGCGGAGGCATCGAAACCAAACGCCACCTCCTCGAACACGAACAACAACACAGCGGGTTGTTCAAAGCGAATTGATGCCCCCCGTAGGCCGGGCTTCAGCCCAGCAAAATTCACGCAGAAAAGATGTAATTGCCGGGCTGAAGCCCGGCCTACGGGGAACCGTTACGATAATCACATGTCGAATTATCGACGCAACTACATTCCGGGCGCGACCTATTTCTTTACGGTAGTCACTGCGAATCGCCAGCCGATCTTCGACTCGTCCGATGCGGTCCGCCTGCTTTCAAAAGTCGTTCAGCAGGTATTGGATGATCGCCCGTTCACGCGTGTCGCAGGTGTTGTGTTGCCCGATCACCTGCACGCGATTTGGACACTGCCAGCAAGCGACCTCGATTACTCGACACGATGGGCGGCGATCAAAGCCGGCTTTACCCGGCAATGGCTCGCGGATGGCGGGCATGAAGTTGATATATCGCAAGCACAGAAAAATAAAGGCTCGCGTGGCGTCTGGCAACCGCGTTTTATGGAGCACACCATTCGCGACGAAGACGACTTCAGCAATCACGTTGATTACATCCATTGGAACCCGGTCAAGCACGGCTACGTCAAGCGGCCGATTGATTGGCCGTGGTCATCGTTGCATCGTTTTGTGCGTGAAGGAAAGTTGCCAAGCGATTGGGGTTGTGTGCCGGGTGAGAATTACGGCCAAGGCGTTGATTCGGGGCTGTTGGAATAGTGGCTGTGAACGTAGGCTGGGCTTCAGCCCGGCAATAGCATGTTTTGAAGCCTTATTTTGCCGGGCTAAAGCCCAGCCTACGGACTTGTCAGTGCGAAAGTGCCTTTTACTTGTATGTGGCCATCAAGGTTTGTCAGTGCCACCCGTCGTCGCAGCACCCCATACGACAACGTGCTTGGCGCAGTAGTGTTGTGACAATTCATCATTCTGAAGTTGATATTGCCATCTCCCTGCATGTTGCTCGACAAGTAGATAAACCTGTTTTGCAGCATAGTTTTTATCGAGTATGAACATCAATTGTTCGTCCTGATCGTGATCCGTCGTGATCAGTATGTTCGACCCCTCTTTTGCAGATTTGAGATAGAAGCGGTGTTGAGATTTGTATAGGCCCGGTGCAGAGCTGTGAACCATCACAGGCTTGTCATTGATATATACAACGCCAACAGTAGGACCGTCGGGTGAGTCTGATGAAGCGGTTTCAAGCCTAACGTCTAAGAGCGAATCAGAGCTTTCTTCTTTCGGATCAGAATGGCAGCCGACAAAAAGCAGGGGTAGGACCACAAGCGAGAGGTAGAAAAGGGTTTTCATTATTGCCGTCCATCCCGTCGTGCATGAGGTCTCAATGAATCAAGTTGTTTATCATGCTAATAAGCAAGCATCCCGATGGAAGAGATAAAACGAGTTGTGATTAGCAAGGATGGGAATTTTAATCGCGACTAAGCTTAAATAATCGAATCCGTCTTACTCAACCCATGCGCTTCGGCTGTGTTGAGCTGCACCAACTGTTGCTTCTCCTGCTCACGTAGCTTCTCGGCTTCGTCGGGGTCGACGTAGTCGCTGTGGCAGCTTGGGGCGTCCTTGTCTTCGGCCTCGACTTCGCCGGCGACCTTCTTCTTTTTCTTGGCGGCGAGCTTGTGGATCTCTTCGGGGGTCAGGTGGCCGCGGGTTTCGAGGATCTGTTGCTGCTCGGGGGTCAGGGCGGGGGACTTGACGGTTCGGCCGTCGCCGTTGCGCTCGAAGCCCTCGGCATTACCCGAAGCCCACTCCTGAATCTCCTTGGAGATACGCACGCTGCACCAGTCGTGGCCGCACATCGCGCAGAAGTCGGTGTCGACATCCATATCTTCATCGTGGTACGCACGAGCGGTGTCGGTGTCGAACGCGAGCTCGAAGTGCTTCTCCCAGTTCAAAGCGGCGCGTGCTTTCGTCAGTTGGTCGTCCCAGTCGCGCGTGCCGGGGATGCCTAGCGCGACGTCCGCGGCGTGGGCGGCGATCTTGTACGCCACACAACCTTCCTTGACGTCGTTCTTCTTCGGCAGGCCAAGGTGTTCCTTGGGCGTGACGTAGCAGAGCATCGATGCGCCGTGGTAGGCGGCGTTGGTTGCGCCGATGGCGGAGGTGATGTGGTCGTAGCCGGGGAAGGTGTCGGTGACCAGTGGGCCGAGGACGTAGAAGGGTGCGCCGTGGCAGAGGTTGCGCTGGGCCTTCATGTTGAACTCGATCTGGTCGAGCGGGACGTGGCCCGGGCCTTCGACCATGACCTGTACGCCGCATCGCCAGGCGCGCTCGGTGAGGTTGGCGATCTCAACGAGCTCGGCCAGTTGGAGTTCATCGGTCGCATCAGCTAGGCCGCCGGGTCGGCAGCCGTCGCCGATGGAGAAGGTGATATCGTACTCGCGCATGACGGCACAGATGTCTTCCCACGCGGTGTTGAAGGGGTTTTCTTTGCCGTGCTGGATCATCCACTTGGCGAGGAGCGACCCGCCGCGGGAGACGAGGCCGATCAGGCGGTTCTTGGCGAGCTTGACGTGTTCCTTGAGGATGCCTGCGTGGATGGTGAAGTAGCTCACGCCGTGCTCGGCCTGGTTCTTCACGCCCTGCATGATGATGTCGTAGTCGAGGTCTTCGATCTTGCGGCCGATGATCATGGAGTAGATCGGGACGGTGCCGATGGGCACGGTGGCGTTCTTGCAGATGGCGACGCGGGTGGCGTCGAGGTCGCCGCCGGTGGAGAGGTCCATGACGGTATCGGCTTTCCAGTGCTCAGCCCACTTGAGCTTCTCGACTTCTTCGTCGGTGCTGGACGAGACGGGCGAGGCACCCATGTTCGCGTTGATCTTTGTTTTGGTCGCCCGGCCGATGGCCATGGGGTCGAGGTCGTAACCGAGCGCGACTTTGTTCGCGGGGATGACCAGCCGGCCGGCGGCGAGCTCATCGCGGACCTGTTCAGCGGTGAGGTGTTCTTCGCGCTCGGCGACGCGTTTCATCTCTGGGGTGATGATGCCGAGGCGGGCGGATTCGAGTTGGGTTGAAGGCTCAAAACTTCGTGGATAGATGACAACTCGCTTGGTGCCATCGCTCTGCTCAAAGACAGCCTGTATTCGTTCCAAGCCTTCACCAGATTTGATCGAATCGGGTACTTCTTCCCCGGGTTCGCTTTCGATTGTTTGCCAACCGTCTGGCAAAAAGTCCCACGCGGTCTTGTTTGAGACCGGCGGCATGCCGGGGGTGTCGGGGGAGCTGAAGGTTTTGGCACCGCGTGCACCGGGCAGGATTTGCGGGGTATTTGCAAAACTGCCGGGGGTGGTGACGTTGGGCTCAAGGCCGGGGTTGCCGCCGACGGCGGGGAGTTGGTAGTGCTTGTTTTGAGCGGTGGTCATGGTGGCGCGTCCTTCTTTTGCGGAGAGAACGGGAAGCGCTGCCAAGACCCGAAAGCGAGGTGCTAAGCCGCAAGCGGCTGGGTCTGGCTCGCCTCCCTACGCGGCCCGCTTTACAAATGCGGGACCGATCAGGTTCCAAGGGACTGTCTCAGCCCGGCGACAAACGCGGGGCACCCCTGGCGAGTGGGTTAAGGATAGGTCGGGACGCGGGCATGGGCAAGAATTGCGTTAGGCGTACACTGTTTAGATGCCCGACCTGTTTGGCAATTCGGAAGAACCCGAGATGATCGTCGCGATTCGGCCGACGCAGCGGGATGCGAACCGCGCGACGATCCGTGTGGGGCGTAAGGGGGACTCGGCGACGCCGGGGCGGAAGAAGCCGAGGGTCGTGGCGACGCTGACGGTCCGTCGGATCGCGGACTTGGACCTTCAGGTCGGACAGGTCTGGAACGATGAACTCGCGGAAGCCGTCGAAGCCAACGTCGGCATCGACAAGGCGATGCGCAGCGCGATGAGTCGGCTGAGCCAGAGATCGATGACGGGCTGGATGTTGCGGGACAAGCTGCGGAAGCAGGGCCACGAGCACGCCGTGATTGATCAGGTGCTCGAGCGGCTTGCCGAGCTTGACCTCTTAGACGACGAGCAGTTCGGCCGATCGTTGATTCATGACACGATGGCTCGTAAGCCCGCCGGCCCGGCCCTGCTCAAGCAGAAGCTGTATCAGAAGGGTATCCGCGGGGCGCTGGCGGACCGCCTTGTGTCGGAGGCCACCGCGGATCGGGACGAACAGCAAGACGCCGCGGTCGCGTTTGCACAGAAGAAGGCCGCGTCCATGGCCAACCTCGATGCGGCCACCCGCGACCGCCGGCTTTACGGCCAGCTGGCCCGCCGGGGTTTTGGCCCCGACACGATCCGTGCCGCGATGGATGCGGTGAAGCGGGGCGGGGATGAATGATTACAATGCGGTGATGCTACGACTCGCTCCGACGACCGCGATCGCCCTTGTTTGTCTGCTGTCGATTGGCTGCGTCGAGCGGCGGTTGTTGATCACGTCTGAGCCTGCCGGGGCGTTGGTCTATTTAAATGATCAGGAAGTCGGGCGGACGCCTCTGGAGGTGCCGTTCACGTGGTACGGGACGTACGATGTGCGTCTGGAGCGTGACGGGTACCAGACGGTGCAGACCCAGCAGGTGGCCGAGCGGCCGTGGTGGGAGACGCCCGGGCCGGACCTGTTCGCCGAGGCGATGCCGGACAAGCGGGTGGAGATCGCCTGGCACCTGAAGATGACCCCCGCGCAGCCGGCGAGCGAGACGGACCCCGAACGTGTCTTGGACTTCGCCGATCAGCTGCGTGAGCTGAATCGTCGGGACTGATGTTTTCGCACCTGATCGTGCATGGTTGCCGTGATGCCGATCCACCCGATCCATCTTGATTTGAAGCGTGATGAGGCGCTGACGGTCCGCTGGTCCGACGGGCTCACGTCGGTGTACCCGGTCGCGTATTTGCGGCGGATGTCGCCCTCGGCGGATGCGCGGCAGACGCGTGAAGAAATCGTTAAAAACCCGTTGGCGGTCCTGTCATCGACTGGCGAC
>JAHQVV010000234.1 GCA_019634195.1 Phycisphaeraceae bacterium
CCCTGATTACATTCACCGGCGCTTACTTGCTGGCCCATGACGGCCGATCTAAACTAAAGTGCTCTGGACGGGTGATGTTTCTCGTGCCGAGCGGGCATTGAAGTGCTGCAGGCCAGGTCCCAAAGGATCGATCAGCCCCCGAAGGATGATGCAGCCCCCGGCAACCGCCGGTGCCGCGACCACACCGCGACCCCGAGGTGACCCTATGACCGCGACCAACGCCAGCCCCTCCGATGTAGCCAAGGGCGGCCGCCCCTCCGACCAACTCTCCGATGAACAACTCGTCAAGATGCTCTACGACATGATGTCGATCCGTCGCTTCGAAGAGAAGACGATGCAGGCCTATCAGCAGGCCAAGATCGGCGGCTTCTGCCACATCTACATCGGGCAAGAGGCCTCGGCCGTCGGCTCGATCTCCGCGCTCAAGGGCGACGACCCGATCGTCGGCGCCTACCGCGACCACGGCTTCGCGCTCGCACGCGGCATGCACCCCAACTACTGCATGGCCGAGATGTACGGCAAGGCCACCGGCTGCGCCAAGGGCAAGGGCGGCTCGATGCACATGTTCGACCGCGACCGGCACATGTACGGCGGCCACGCCATCGTCGGCGGGCAGTGCCCACTTGGGACCGGGTTGGGCTTCTCGATCCAGTACGAAGAAAAAGACAATGTCGCGCTTTGTTACCTCGGCGACGGAGCGTTGAACCAGGGCGGCTTCTTTGAGTCGATGAACCTGGCCGCGATCTGGAACCTGCCGGTCATCTTCGTCCTCGAAAACAACAACTACTCCATGGGCACGCACATCGCCCGCGGCACCGCCATGGCCAACGACCTGGCCGCCAAGGCCGAGGCCTTCGGCATGCGCTACGCCGAGTGCGACGGCCTGGACGTGCTGGACGTCTACGACTGCTTCTCCGAGCAGGCCGCCATGACGCGAAACGCCAAGAACCCGCAGTGGGCCCGCGGCAACTGGGAAGGCATCAAGTACAGCCGACAGGGCTCAAACCCCGGCCCGGCGTTCGTCAATGTCAAGACCTACCGCTACCAGGGCCACTCGATGTCCGACCCGCAGAAGTACCGCAGCAAGGACGAGGTCGGCGAGTACAAGGAACGCGACCCCATCAACATCCTCGTCAACCAGCTCATCGAGTCCGGCAAGGCCACGCAGCAGCAGTGCACCGAACTGGACAGCAAGGCCAAGCAGATCAGCAAAGAAGCGATCGAGCACGCCGAAAACGCCCCGGAGATGCCGACCGACGAGATGTTCACCGATGTCTACGCCAACCCGTTCGGCCCGTACATTAAGGGTGGTCTCCCGAACATCATTATGAACGAGAATAGCGGCGAATAACCGCCCAATCGGGCAGCGGGAGCGGTCTTGCTTTCATACGCCCGGCCGTTTTGAATGAATGCATAGCAATTCTTCAACGGCCCTCAGGTTTATTCTCTAGCCGAATCCTTTTAATTAATAACGGTATTCAACCGTCCTGCCCGGCATCAGATTGTCCTTAGTGGGTAATTGCTATCGTTTTTTTTACCGATGCTGTCAATATGAAAGATCTACGATCTCGCAGCGAAGTGGAGCGCCTGTCGGCTCTCCGGTCTTACGATCTACTCAACAGCTGTGCGATTCGGGGTTTTGACGAGCTGGTTAATCTTGCCTCGTATTTATACGACGTGCCCATCGCGTTTGTCAGCCTGCTTGATGATAAGCAGCAGTGGTTCAAATCCAAGTGCGGGCTGGATATGAACCAGGCCGCGCGTGAGTTCTCTTTCTGTAAGCACACAATCCTTGAGCCTTGTGTAATGGTCGTGCCCGATGCTCGAAAAGACGAGCGGTTCGCGAACAACCCGATGGTCACCGGGCCGATGAACGTGCGGTTCTACGCGGGCACCCCGCTGATCAATCCGGACGGCTACGCGCTGGGTACATTCAGTGTGATTGATGAAAAACCAAGACAAATGAGCACCAAGGAGATCGCCCTGCTCGATTCGATCGGCCGGCAGGTGATGGACCAGATCCAGTTGCACCAGCAAGCCAACCAAGCACGCGATTACTACGAGCGTGTTATGAAGCAAAGCGGCATCCTTGAGGATGAAGTCCGAAAGCGGACCGAAGACGTGATAAGAACCCGCGAAGAAGTGGTGCACTGCCTGGCCCGGGCGGCGGAATTCCGTGACGACGATACCGGCACCCACGTCATACGGGTCAGCAAATACGTCGGCCTGATGGCCAAGCAACTGGGCCTGACCCAAGCCGAATGCGAGCTCATGGAGCTCGCAGCGACCCTACACGACATCGGCAAGATCGGCGTGCCCGACTCGGTGCTGCTCAAACCCGGCAAGCTGACCGAGGCGGAATTCAACCTCATGCGTGGGCACGCAGGCATCGGCGGGGAGATCCTTTCTGCGCTGGCAGATACCGAGCACACTTTGCAGGACCGCCACTGCGAAGTCGCCTCTTCAATCATCGGTAAAGCGGAATACCCGCTGCTCCAGCTCGCCGAAGAGATCGCGCAGAGCCACCACGAAAAATTTGATGGCAGCGGCTACCCACGAGGGCTTGTGGGGGACCAGATCCCGCTTTCGGGCCGTATCACTGCGGTGGCCGATGTCTTTGATGCCTTGGGAACGGAGCGCCCTTACAAAAAGGCGTTCCCGCAGGAGGAGTGCATGGCGATCCTCGAAGAGGGGCGGGGCAGCCACTTTGACCCGGATGTCCTTGACGCCTTCAATGCCTGCCTGGATCAGATATTGGTCATCAAGGAGACCCTGCACGATCAACCGGATGAGGCCGGCCTTGACGAGGCCGCCTGACTTGCCTGGCCGCACCGGATTACGTCTGACCAGCCTTATTCGACATTGCTAGTTGTCCCCCGGTCATTGCGGCGGCGCTAGCCCCGTAAGGGCGACGCCTTGATGCCCGGTCCGCTATCATGTGTGCCCTTGTGGCCAGTCTGTTTACGGCCCTTACGCACACAACGGACCCCTACGATGGTTGCAACCACAGGCCGATCAATCCAGTACCGCGAAGCACTCCGTGAAGCCATGGAGGAAGAGATGCGCATCGACGAACGCATCTTCCTCATGGGTGAAGAGGTCGGCGAATACAACGGCGCTTATAAAGTCAGTCAGGGCATGCTCGACGAGTTCGGGCCCCGCCGGGTAGTGGACTCGCCCATCAGCGAGACCGGCTTCGCTGGCCTGGGCGTCGGCGCCGCGATGTACGGCCTGCGTCCCATTATCGAATTCATGTCCTGGTCCTTCTGCCTCGTCGCGGCCGACCAGATCATCAACAACGCACCCAAGATGCTCTACATGTCCGGCGGCCAGTTCGGCTGCCCGGCCGTGTTCCGCGGCAACAATGGCGCGGGTGGTCAGCTCGGCTCGACACACTCCTGGGTGGTCGAGTCCCTGTTCAGCCACGTGCCCGGCCTGAAGCTGGCTGTGCCCTCGACGCCTCGCGACGCGAAAGGCTTACTGAAGGCCGGCATCCGCGACCCCGACCCGTTCTTCAACCTCGAGTCTGAGCGCATGCTCGGCATGGGCCTGCACGGCGACAAGGACTACTCCCGCTACCTGCACGGCAACAAGTGGGCACCCCCAGAAAACGACAGCGATTTCGTCATCGAGTTGGGCAAGGCCGATATCAAGAAGCCCGGCACCGACTGCACCGTCATCGCCGCGGGCCGGCCCGTGCACTTCGCCCTTGAAGCGGCGGAGGCCCTCGAAGAAGAAGGCATTGACATCGAGGTCGTCGATGTCCGCACCTACCGCCCGCTGGACATCGAGACCATCGCCGGCAGTGTCCGCCGGACCGGTTACGCCGTCGTGGTCGATCAGTCCTGGCCGTTCGCTTCGGTCGGCTCTGAGGTCGCCAGCCAGATCTACGACCACTGCTACGACGACATGGACAACAAGGTCGTCCGCGTCCACAACGACGACATCCCCGCCCCGTACAACCGCCAGCGGGAGCAGGACATGCTCCCCAACGCCAAGAAGATCATCGACGCGGTCCGCAGCGTGACCTACAACGCCTGATCTGGCATCAACTTTCTTATAAATAGACAAAGGCCCCTCCTCTCGGTTGGGGCTTTTTCACGTTAGGGTTATCCATTTTCACACGCATGAAACGGTGATTCGTGCATCGCTTGCAGCGATACCCGTGAAAATAGCGAATCTATGCGGTTTAGTCCGGCTTTGTGGGTCGGTCGGGATCCGACTTAAATCATCTGTAAGTCCTTTATTTACCATGTAGTAAGAGCGATTTTTTATCTATTTTCCACGTTTTGTCATGGTTTTTCTTTGCCTTGCATTTGCCGCGCTTCCAGGCCGTGGCATGCTTTCACTGTCGCCAACCCGGCGGCACTAGAAACGCAACCTAGCAAAGGAAACGATCATGGAACTCAAAGCACTCAAAGCACTGACCGCCGCAGCAATGCTCGCAGCGACCACCGCCGCAACCGCGGGCACCGCACCGTTCAACATGGTGTCCGGCCCGACTACCCCCGGCGTCGACGTCTCGCTGACCATCCAAGAGTCCAGCATGCCTGGCTACGACTACGACTTTGTCATCTCCAACAGCTCGCTGATGGGCATCGTCACCGGCGTCTACTTCGAAGTAGACTGGAACAGCATGCTCGGCGGCGCGAGCTCTTCCGGCCCCGCCACCCTGCTGCCCGGGACCCACACCCCGCAGATCGCCGGCTGGGAAGGCACCAAGTCCTCGCACACCGTTGAGCAGAAGCGCGTCCGCAAGCTCTCCGGCCGACACTACGTCGACTACCAATACGACAACCTCGACCACGGTGTCCAGGAAGGCGACGTCCAGATCTTCTCCTTCAACGCACACAGCGACATCCTCTCCCTAGAAGACCTCGAGAGCATGCTCGGCACCGACGGCTACGGCGTGGCCATCAAGATGCAGGGCCTGACCCAGGACGAGCAAGCCTCTGGCTGGGGCCTGGCCGAGGAGCGCGAAGAAGAACTGCTGGTCGTCCAACGCCTCGCGGTTCAGCAGGATGGCCCGACTGAAGAGGTCGAAGTGACCGCCGCACCGACCCCCACCGCCGCACTCGCAGGCCTGGTCGTCGCGGGCATCGCCGGCCTCCGCCGCCGACGCAAGTAAGCCTAAACCCAAACCGATCGTTTCTAAACGAGTTCAGCCCAACCGGCTGGGCTCGTTTTTCTTTATGCGCCCAACGCAGACCCGCCCTACCCGACCTACAATCCATCTTTCGTGTCGCGACGCCCGTCAACGCTCGCACCCACCCATAAACCGGTAGGGATGACGCAACACCCGCCCCGCTCTCAGGAGACCCGACCCATGGCCGTAACCGTTGAAATGCCTAAGCTCTCTGACACGATGGAAGAAGGCACCCTGATCAAGTGGGCCGTGAGCGTGGGCGACACCGTCTCCGCCGGCGACCACCTCGCCGACGTCGAGACCGACAAAGCGACCATGGAGCTGCAGGCCTTCGACGACGGCACCGTCGCCAAGCTCATCCTCGACGAGGGCGCCACCGTCCCCGTCGGCCAAGTCATCCTCATACTCGCCGAGGACGGCGAAGCCGTTGAAGACGCCGCCAAAACCGAAGTCGTCGCCGCACCCGCTGCTGCCCCGAAAGAAGAACCCAAGGCCGAGGCCGCTGCCGCAACCCCCGAGCCTTCGCCCACCCCAGAACCCGCCAAACCAGCCCCCGCACCCATCGCAGCGGCACCAACTCCCACACCAACCGCCCCGCCCGCTGGTGGCAACATCAAGATCAGCCCCCTCGCCCGCAAGCTCGCCGAGGAGCACGGCCTGGACGTCAACAAGATCGCTGGTACCGGGCCCGACGGCCGCATCATCAAACGCGACGTCC
>JAHQVV010000235.1 GCA_019634195.1 Phycisphaeraceae bacterium
CCCCTCACCCCGATCCCCTTCCGGGGGAGCGGGGATCAAGCCGCCGCCACCCGCTAAACTCTCTGCAATGATTCCGGAGACACGCGCATGGTTGACGCTAACCCTGACCCCCGGGCTCGGGCCGACGCTGATTACTCGGCTGATCGAGCACGCGGGCGGGGTCGAGCAAGCGCTCGTATTGACCGCGGCACAGCTCGCCGAGATCCAGGGCATCTCCGACAAGGGTGCGGGCAAACACAAACGCGCGATCGAGGCGACGCAAGGCGACACGCTGCGGCGCGAGATCGACCTGATCGCTAAACACGGCGCGACGCTGTTGTCACTCGATGACGCCGAGTACCCCGCGCTGCTCAAGCAGATCCCCTCCGCACCGCCGCTGTTGTGGGTCAAGGGCAAGCTCGACCCGGCGGACTGCCTGTCGCTCGCGATCGTCGGCTCGCGCAAGTGCTCGCACTACGGCCGAGAGCAGGCCGACCTCATCGCCAACGCGCTAGCCCGCTCCGGCGTCACCATCGTCTCCGGCGGGGCGTACGGCATCGATATCGCCGCTCACCGCGGCGCCCTCCGCGCGGCCAAGGCAGGCATGGGCCGCACCATCGCGGTCCTTGGTTCAGGGCTGGCCAAGCCTTACCCCGCCGAGCATGTCGGGGTCTTCAAAGAGATCGTTGAGGGCGATGGCCAGCGCGGCGCGGTCATCAGCGAGTTCCCCATGACCGCCGGCCCGCGCCCCGAAAACTTCCTCCGCCGCAACCGCATCGTCTCCGGCCTGTGCGTCGGCACACTCGTCGTTGAAGCCAGCAAACGCAGCGGCGCACTGTCTACCGCAAGACGCTGTGTCGACGAGCAGGACCGCACCCTCATGGCCCTGCCCGGCCGGGTCGATGCGCCGCAGTCCGAGGGCTGCCACCAGATCATCCGCGAGCAGTGGGGCGGCCTGGTCACCGGCGTCAGCGACATCCTCGATGCGCTCGGCGAGACCGGCTCGATGCTCGACGCCGCCGCCGAGCAGGGCACCCAACCCGCGACACCCGAGCCTCGCGCCGACGGAAAGTCCATCACCGACATCCTTGACACGCCGCGTTCCCTCGACGAGATCGTGAACTGGACCGGCCTGCCCGTCAGCCAAGTCCAGACCGAACTGACCATGCTCGAGATCCGCGGCGCCATCGCCAGACAGGGCGGGCTCTTCGCCAAGCGACGATAGAGCAGCTTGTATCGTTTCTGGCATGGCTCGGGCTCCTTCTCCCTTTCAGGGAGAAGGCGGGGGATGAGGGTGGGCCGTTAAACCGACCGGGCTTGATCTATATTTCCTTACGAGTCCTACGCCCCACCCTCACCCCGACCCTCTCCCTTTCAGGGAGAGGGGGCAAGGCAATCATGTCAACTATGAAGCAAGTCGCTGCTTCCCACCCGCACATTTTGCATAGACTCGCCGACCATCGCCGGGTCCCTTATCCTCTCCGCTTCGCAATCGAACAAACACGAGGCAACCGATGGGCTATCGCAAACAACTGATCGTCCTGCACACCGTCCTGGCCGCGTTCTTCCTGCCTATGGGCATCATGTACGCCATCACAGGCGGGCTCTACGGCCTGGGCCTCAAGGGCGGCTACGACACCGTCGAAACCGAGCTCCAACTCCAGGCCCCGCTCGACGGTGAGCTGTCCTCGCTGGTGAAGCTCGCGGAAGACGAGCTTAAGAAACAAGGCATCAACCCACCGACCGGCAGCGCGAAGGTCAAGAAAGGCGGCACATCGTATTACTTCGAGTGGACCGGCGCGGTGCGCGATGTGCAACTGCACCCGACCGAGGACCCGCTTGTCGCGACGTTCAAGGTCAAGGACACCAACGTGCAGCGGTACTTCGTGCAGCTTCACAAGGCCAAGGCGGGCACCTTGTTCAAGTGGTTCGCCGCGGTGTGGATGGTCGGGCTGGTCCTGCTGTTCCTGACCGGCGGGGTGATGGCCTTCGCGGCCAAGCCGTACCGCAAGCTGGCGCTCGTTTCGGCCGTCGCGGGGTGTGTGGTCTTTATAGGCTTGGCTATGCTCAGTTAAAGACAATCGCCTAAACTGTCGGCTCCATCGCAGACGAGGCGACGATGTTCCCGATCTACGACCCAACAATAGAGGACGACCGCGCCGGCCTGCAGCAGCGTCTGGAAAGCCTGCGTGCCGCCGCCGACCCGGAAGGCAAGTGGGCGACCCTCGCGGCGGACCTGATCCGGGACACCCGTCAGCGCGGCGATTCCGCGATTGTTGAGCACATGCAGCAGTTCACCGACCCGGATTTCTCTGCCGATCGGATGCGTGTCACGCAAGAGGAACTCGCCGAGGCCGACAAGCGGCTCACCGGCGAGCTGCGCGAAGCGATCGAGCAGGCGATCAGCAACGTCTACGCCTACCAGAAGCACATCAAGCCTGGCGACGCGGAGACGGTTTGGATCGCGGAGGCGGAGCTGGGCCTGCGTTGGACGCCGATCACGCCGGTCGGCCTGATGGTGCCCGGCGGCAGCGCGGTGTTGTTCAGCTCCTTGATCATGCTCGCGGTGCCGGCGATGGTCGCGGGGGTCAAGCCCGAGGACATTACGGTCATGACCCCGCCGCCTTACCGCAAGGAAGGCGAGCCGGCCAAGGACATCTCGCCGATCACGCTGGCCGTCGCGCACATGCTGGGTTTATCCAAGGTCTACCGCGTCGGCGGCCCGCCCGCGGTCGCGGCGCTGGCGTACGGCACGGGCACGATCAAACCGGTCAACTTCATCGCCGGCCCGGGGCACCCCGTCGTGCAAGCCGCCAAGATGCGCGTCAACGGCGTCGTCGGCGTCGACGCGTTCTACGGCGCCAGCGAGATCGTCACCGTCGCCGACAGCACCTGCGATACCGATGCGGTCGCGGCGGACCTCATCGCCCAGGCCGAGCACGACCCGGGCAAGTGTTTCCTGGTGGCGTGGGACCGCGCGGTGATTGAAAAGATCACCAGCGCGATCGATGCACAACTCGCGGATCGCGAGCGTAAAGACGCGATCGGAGCATCCTTCAAAGACGCGTCGTTTGCGGTACTTGTGCAAGACCAGGCCGACGCGGCGAAGTGGGCGGACACCTTCGCCGCCGAGCACGTCAACCTCGCTGTATCTGACCCGCAGGCGTTTTTACAAACGGTCCAGCACGGCGGCGAGGTCTTCCTCGGCAACACCCCTGTTGCGTCTGGCGACTACTACGCCGGCCCGAGCCACACGCTGCCGACCGACACGACCGGCCGATTCACCTCCGGCGTGAGCTGCTACACGTTCATGAAACGCACCGGTACGGTTGCCTACCCCAACGGCATGCCCCCGCGCATCATCGATCACATTGCGACGATGGCTGAGGCTGAAGGGTTGGACGGCCACGCCGCGAGTGTGCGCCAGCGCCGATGAGGCGAATGCGTGTTTCCGCGGCTTACCGCCGATACCGCCGCAGCGTCTCAATGATCTTCTTGTGCACCTCAAGCGGCTTGGCGACCATCAGCCAGTAGGCCTCGTGCCCCGCGGTGCCAGCCGTTGCGAAGCCGATGGACCCCAGCCAGAACAGCCTTTGGATCAGCGGCAGGATCAGGTCGGTCTGCTGGATCTTCTGCAGCGGGCACTCGAAGACCTGGACGTTTAGCACGCCCATGACACGGATGATGCGCTGGTCGGTGAGGACGTAGACGTGGCTGAGCCAGTCGAGCATCTGCCAGAACAGGCGCACGCCGATGATGCCCAGCGCGGCGATGATGAGGTCGTGCCGATCCAGGCCGAGGTTGATGCCGCGCTTTTGTAGCTGCACCGCGAGGAGGGCGCAGAGCAGCACGATCGCGATGAACCGGATCGGCGCGAGCAGGATGTACAGCGGGCTGGGCTTGATCAGAAGGATGATGATCTCGCCGGGCTGGAGCAGCTCGGCGGGCAGCATCGCGTTGGCGCGGGCCATGGCCGGCTCGGCGTCCGCGGCATCGCCCGCCTCGGCCGCGGCGAGCGCGTGTTCGCTCGTCGGCTTGGCGTGGTCGGCCGGGTTGTGCTTGGGGTGCTGAGCCATAGCGCAATCGTCAGGCGATAGCGTACCTTGGATCAGCCCTGCGCGACCTCGGGCTTGAGCGTCACGATCTGAGGCACGTTGCGGTACTGGTCGTCGTAGTCCAACCCGTAACCCACGACGAACTCGTCGGGGATATCGAACGCGACGTAGTCGATCGGGAAGCTCATCGCCTGGTCGCGTTGCTTGCGCAAGAGTACGCAGGTGTGCAAGGTGTCGGGGCCACGCGTTTTCAGTTCGTCGGTGACGGCACGCAGCGTCGAGCCGGAGTCGAGGATGTCGTCGATGAGCAGGACGTGCTGGCCGGTCAGTTCGTCGGGGACCCGGCTGTCGCTGCTGAGCGTGACGCCCCGGCTGGTGGTCGCGGTGCCGGGGTACGACGAGGCGGACATCGGGTAGATGCGCATCCGCAGCGGCAGGCGGCGGACCAGGTCGGCGACGAAGATGATGCTCCCGGTCATGATCGGGATGATGGTCAGCGTGTTGTGCGGGTGCTCGGGGTCGGACAGGCCGGTGGCGGCCTCGATATCGAGGACGATCTGCTGGGCCAACTCGTCGAGGCGGGTGGCGATCTGGTCGGCGGTCAGCAGCGTGCTCTCAAAGTCAGCGTCCATGGCAGCAGTGTAGCAGCGGCGGGGCGGCGGATCGCGGCGGTGTCATCCAATCGTTGTAGACCCAAGATTTTCTAGGCGAAAACGCGCGGCCAGCGCTTGACCACGCACTGCTGCGCGGGACAATACACGCTGACTCGTCCCGCCTGCCTTGTGAACCCCCATGATGAACAAACGCTCGTTGATGCTTTTACGCCGATCGTGGTCGATGCTGGGTGTCGCGCTGGCCGCCGTGCTCGTGCTCGGCTGCTCCAGCCCCACCGAACACAACAACCAGGACGCCAACGAGGCGGCCAACACCTTCTCTGGCCCGAGGTACCTCCGCGGGTCCATCGGCTCCTACGGCAGCTTCCTCAACAACCAGCCGCGCTACGTCGGCGGCTACGGCATGGTCGTCGACCTCAACGCTACCGGCTCCAACGAAGTCCCCGGCTTCCTCCGGCAGTGGCTCACCAACGAGATGCTCCGCAACAACCTCGGTTCGGTCCAGTTTGGCACCGAACGCTTCGGGCCCGAGCGCGTCATGGCGGACCTCGGCTCGTCGGTCGTCGCGATCGAAGGGCTCATCCCGCCCGGCGCGGTACGAGGCAGCAAGTTCGATGTGCTGGTCACCATGACCGACCAGACCTCGACCTCCCTGTCCGGCGGGCGACTGTTCTGGCCTACCCGTCTGTCCATCACCGGGCTGGACCGCAGCCTCGCCTACACCGAGCCGCAGGCCGCTGCGTACGGCGAGTTGTTCGTCAACCCCGTCGCCGACGGCGAGCAGGACACCGAGTTCCTCCGCCGTGCGCTGGTCGTTAACGGCGGGACCGTGCTCGAGTCACAGACCGTGCAGTTCGTGCTCAACCAGCCCAGCCCCCGGATCGCGTACGCGATCGAGGAGCGGATCAACGCGCGTTTCGAGGCGCTAGACACCGACAACCTGCCCACGGCGGTGGCGAAGACCGACGGCCTCGTCGAAATCAACATGCCCGAGCGTTTCGCGACGCAGCCCGGCCGCCTGCTTGAGCTGATCGAGCACCTGTACCTCGACCCGAGCCCGGCGTTTATCAAGCCCCAGGCAGAACTGCTAGGCAAGGCCCTGGTCGAGAAGCCCGAGGAGCGCGCAGACGCGGTATCGCTGGCGTGGAAGGGCCTCGGCCCCAACTGCGTGCAGGTGCTGCGGACGTACTATCCGCATGAAAACGCGGCGGTCCGCCAGGCCGCACTCGAGGCCGGTGCCTGGCTCAACGACGTACAAACGATCAAGCAGCTCAGCACACAGGCCCGTGAAGGCGGCCCGGCCCAGCGTGTCCGCGCCGCCAACGCCCTCGTCGCTATGACGCGCAGCAACGAGGCCCGCCAGCAGGTCCGCAAGCTTCTGGACGACCCGGACCCGGAGGTCCGCCTGGGCGCCTATGAAGCCCTCGCGCTGGTGCGCGACCCCGTCATCCAGCGGCTCTCGGTCAGCGATGGCACCGAGCACAAGTTCTACATCGACCGTGTCCCCTCCGAGCGGCCGATGGTCCTCGCGCTGCAGGGCAAGGAACTGGCGATCGTGATCTTCGGCGAGGACATCCCGCTGCGCAAGAACGTCTTCGCCAGGCTCGGCGACAAGATGGTGCTGCGCACGCTGCCCGTCGACTCGATCCCCGTTGGGCTGCACGAACGCTACGAGGGCGACTCCGCGTTTATCCCGATCCACCGCAGCGGCGCGCTCAAGATGATCGAGTCGATCACGCCCGTGTCTAAAGACCCAGACGCAGAACTGCCCCCGCCGGACTGGCGCGTCGAGGTCGGAGACGCGGACGGCAACACGATGCTCGTCAATATCCGCGGCACCAAGCTGCAGGACGTCTTCGGCACCGAGCTGCTGAATATCCCTAACCGCGCCGTGGCCTCCGAGAAGCCCCGAGCCATCGCCATGGTCCGCGTCGTCAAGCCCGCGGGCAAGGACGAGGCCGGCACGCCCACGCCCGCCATCGGCGAGCTGCTCACGCTCCGCGACCCGAAGCTCCCGCTGCCCGTCGCCGTGCGATACCAGGCCCCGGGCCAGCGCGAGGCCAAGGTCTACCGCATCACCCCGACCGTCGCGTCCCTGGCCTACACCCTCGGCTACAAGGTCGACAACTTCAACACCCAGACCGGCCCGGACCTCAGCTTCAGCCAGGTCGTCCGCGCCCTGCACGAGCTCAGCGCGCAGAAGCAGATCGCCGCCCCCTTCGACGCCAAGCTCAGCCCCCTGGCCCAACGGATCGCCTCGGCCCAGAAAGACAATCAGATCGAGTCCCGCCCGGAGATCACCGACGAGGAGCTTGAGAAGCTGGATAAGGAAGAAGCCAGCCGCCGAGATGCCGCTGCAAGAGAGGGCCGGACCGAGATCGAGCCCACGCCGCCGCCCGTCGTTCCGCCGGCAGAATCGTCCCGCCCAGAGAATTGAACCAATTTCGCAGCACGGCGCCCCCATCTGACGATATAGTCTGTGCCTGTGCTTTGGCTTATCGGGCGTGCAAGCGTCTAAACTAGGCTCGGAGCGGGGAATACGTCGCCGAATGGAGTCGGCGGCTTGAATCACGGCCGGTGCTGAACATGCCGGCCCAGCTCAACGACAGGAGGTCGCCGCTCCATGCGTCTGGCCAAACTCACCCTCGCCGGTTTCAAATCATTCGCCGACAAGACCGAGATCGACTTTGACCGACCCATCGTCGGCATCGTCGGGCCCAACGGCTGCGGCAAGTCCAACGTCGTCGACGCCATCAAGTGGGTCCTCGGCGACCAGTCGCCCAAGTCCCTCCGCGGCTCGGCGATGATGGACGTCATCTTCAACGGCAGCGCCCACCGCAAACCCAGCGGCATGGCCTCCGTCACCCTCACCTTCGAAAACCCAACCTTAGAAACCGAGCCCGTACCGACGCTAAGCGACGGCGACGCGCCTGGTGCCGAGTCATCTGAAACCGCCACCGCAGCCATCACCGCCCCGATCAACCGCATCCTCCAGCTCGACGCCGACGAAGTCGCCGTCACCCGCCAGCTCTACCGCGACGGCACCAGCGAGTACCTGATCAACAACAAGCGGGTCCGCCTCCGCGACATCAAAGAACTCTTCATGGATACGGGCATCGGCACGGATGCCTACTCCGTGATCGAGCAGGGCAAGGTCGCCCGCATGCTCGAGGCCAACGCCGCCGAGCGCCGCCAGATCTTCGAAGAGGCCGCGGGCATCAGCAAGTTCAAGGCACGCAAGAAAGAAGCCGAACGCAAACTCGACCGGACGGAGCAGAACCTCGCGCTCTGCCGGCAGCGACTCGAAGACACCGAACGCCGCCTCCGCTCGGTCAAGATGCAGGCCGCCCGCGCAAGATCCTTCCAGGAACACAAAGCCCGGCTCGGCGAGCTGCAGCTGCAGTACGCCCTGGCCGAGTACCACAAGCTTTCCACCGAGCTGGTCGAGGTCAACGATCAGCTCGAGCAGGCCGAGGCCGACCGCAGCGCCGCGGCGCGTGAGCTCGCCAAGCAGGAAGGTGCGCTGTCCGACGCCGAGGTCGAGCGCCAAGCCATCGCCGACAAGCTCAAGCGCATCGAGCAGGAGCGCATCCAGAAAGAGGCCGACAAGCAGCAGCAGGACCAGAAGCGTCAGTTCGCTGAGAGCACGCTGGGTGATGTGAAGCTGCAGATCAAACGCGACGCGGATGCGCTCGAAGAGCTCGACGAGAAGAAACGCCGCTACGCCGCCGAGCTGGAAGACCTGCAGTCACAAGTCGCCGAGCTCGAACAACAAAAAACCGATGGCGAATCGCGCCTCGAAGACGCCCGCCAGACGTACCAAACCCTGCAGGCCGAGGTCGCCGAGGCCCAGTCCACGCTCGAAGACGAGAAGCGGGGCGTCAACCAGATGCTCCGCCGGGCCCAGTCGCTGCAGTCCGAGGTCCGCTCGCTGGACACGTTCAAGGAGAACCTGGCGAGCACGCGTGAAAAGCTTGACGCCCGCTCTGGCCAGATCGCCGAGCAGCTCGAGGCCATGCTCACCAACCGCGACGACCTGACCGCCAAGCTCAGCGAAGCCGAGGCGCTCCTCGCTCAAGAGACCGGCCAGCTCGATTCGCAGAAGCAACTCGCCGGCAAGTTCGGCGAGCAGATCAGCCAGCTCACCGCCCGCCTGGCCGACCACAAAGAAAAACGATCTTCGCTTCAGTCCCGTCAGGGTGTCTTGCAGGAGATGCAGGACAACCTTGAGGGCATCAGCGACCCGGTCAAGGCCGTGCTCGCCCAAGCCGCCGACAGCGACAGCCCGTTCGCATTGGTCCGCGGCATGCTCGCCGAGCTGATCGAAGCCGACATCGACAACGCCAAGCTGATCGAGACCGCGCTCGGCGAGAACCAGCAGACCCTCGTCGTCGATCGCCTCGCCGACATCTGCTCGTCCACCAGCGGCAAAGCCGTCATCGACTCCCTCGGCGGGCGCGTGGCGTTGCTGGCAATCGACCAACCCCCCATCCCGCCGATCCACGCCGACGCTGAGAAGCGCAGCGCCCAAGCGTCTGGCATCCCCGCCCAGCGCATCATCGACCTCGTCCGCTACCCCGACTGGCTCGGCCCCATCGTCTGGCGCGTCCTGGGGCGGACCCTCGTCGTCCGCGACCTCGACACAGCGATGCTGCTCCGCCACGTCCTGCCCGACGGCTACCGCCTAGTCACTAAGACCGGCGAGCTGCTCGACGCCGAGGGCAAGGTTCATGCCGGGCCCATCAACGCCGGCAGCGCCGCAGGCCTGATCTCCCGCCGCTCCGAGCTCGCGTTGCTGCACGCCGAGCTGCACGAACTCGAAGCGCTCATCGCCTCGGACCAGCACACGCTCAGTGCGCTGTCCGGCCAGGCCTCGCACGTCGAAGAAGTCTCCAGCCAGCTGCAGAAATCGATCTATGACCTCGGTGCAAGCCGAGCCGAGCTGACCAGCCGGCTCGACGGTATCACCGGCCAGATCGAAACACTCGAGAAAGAACAACCTACGATCGCCGAAGAGGCCGAGCAGATCCACGCGCAGCTCCGCGAGGCCGCCGACAAGCGTGAGAGCCACGCCCAGGAGCACGAGCGTCTGGAGGCCGAGTCCGAGCAGAAGCAGCAGGCCATCGCCTCGATCGAGCTGCAGATCTCCGCTAAGCGTGAGCAGGCCGAAAGCGCACGCGAAGAGGTCACGACCCTGCGTGTCGCTGCGGGGCAGGTCGCCGAGCAGTTGTCCGCCGCCCAGCGTGGTGCGCGCCAGCACGAAGTCGCCGCCGCCGATGTCGCCCGTCAGCACGCCAAGGTCGAACAGCAACTCGCCGGCTACCGTCAACGCATCGGCGAGCTTGAGCAACAGCGCGATACCGCCGCGAATGCAGCCGCCTCGCTTGACGCCGAGCTGCAAGGCCTGATCACGCAGTGCGAAAGCGTCACCGAATCGCTTGCCGAATTCGAGTCTTCGATGCAGTCCACCCGCGACGCGGTGAAGAGCCACCGTGCCGACACGGCACGGCTCGATAGCGCCGTGCACAAGCTCGAGATGAGCCAGCGCGAGCACGAGGTCAAGGCCGACGCCGTCAAAGAACGCACCCACGAGCAACTCGAGATCAACCTCGTCGAGCGCTACAACGAGATGCTTGAGAGCCAAGCACAATCGGCAGGGTCCGCTTCAGCGGGCGGCGAGCAATCCGAAGACACGGACCCCCGCCCCCCCACCCCCCCCCCCCCCCCCCCCC
>JAHQVV010000236.1 GCA_019634195.1 Phycisphaeraceae bacterium
CAACCAGCAGGCACCGATACCGATACTGCCGAACCCACCGCTTACACTCTGACGCTTAGTCAAACCGTCTTGCCTGAGCGGGCAGACGAGATCGCTTCGGTGGTGGCTCGCTCGCCGATTGACCGATTCGAGCATGCTTTCCACTTCGACAACGGCGATGAGTATCTGGCTTGGACTATTGCGACGGATGCACAGCGGAAGGCCACGCACCTCGGCTACGACGCCGCCAGTGCAGGCATCGAAGCCTTTGTCATCGCACCTGACGAGCAGTACGGCAGGCTGGATGACTTCTTTACCAGCCAGCCGTCGATGACGCCGAGTCGACTGGTGGTGTACAAGCAGAACTTGATGGCTGGGGAGACGCCGATCAAGCAGCACCTTGGCCCCGAGCATCAGGACCGATTTGTGGGTGCGATTTCACATGAACTCGCTGCTCAATCAGCGGGCCGGGCACTGCTCAGTGATCTGGTCAAGGCCTACGCGAAGGACAAGGTGATTGCTACGCTGGATGAGACGCGGCACCCTTATAGCCATTCGCTCGGGTTCCAAAAGCGTGGGGGTACACAGCCAGTGGTGGCACGCATCGAAGATCTCGTTGCCGCTGATGCAGTCAAGATCAAAACGCCTGAGCAACTGCCGCCAGAATACAGTCAGCCTGAGATGCACAGCGATCTGCTTGAATTGCATCAAAACATTGGCGAGCGGATTCGAGACGGCTACAGCTATTTGACGAAGCAGGACTACGACATGGCGGGCACCACGTTCAACGATGTGGGAGACCTGCAAGAGGTCTCGGGCCTGATCCAGAAAGGCGACTATGATCGGGCTTGTATGCACCTCGCCAAGCTGGACACGGCCGTTCGTGACGAGATTCCCAGCCGGTTGTACGAGTTGATTTACCGGTTTTGATGGTGTGGGGTTCTATGATCAACTGTGATGATCCGGTCCAGCAATGCTGTGATCCAACTAGCGGAATGAGGGAGCACTGGACACCACTTCGCGCAGATTTTATAAGGATCAGAAGCCACCCAATGGCATGGCAGCAATAA
Organism: Phycisphaeraceae bacterium; assembly: GCA_019634195.1. GTDB lineage: Bacteria > Planctomycetota > Phycisphaerae > Phycisphaerales > Phycisphaeraceae > JAHQVV01. Next base: position 1,050 of record JAHQVV010000236.1, read on the forward strand.
AAAAATACAAGCACCACACGCGAAATCTCTCACACCGAAAATCGTTTCCGTCAAGTCGTCAATACCCTGTGTGAGCAGGGATACCAAGCCCAAGCCGATGGCGTGAGCAACTGGATCACGGTCACCCGGCCCGATGGCATGACATGCAGCATGAAGGTCTATGACACCCCATCCAAATTCGGCATCGATAACGGCTGCATCTCGAAAATGGAGATCCGATCTGCTGGCGGCTGGCTGTACAACTATGACCGTGGGCTTGACTTCGATGAACTGGACAAGCAGCCCGAGGCACAGCAGTTCTTTAATACCCTGATTGCCGTCGCCAACTGAGCGTGGCGTCAGCAGCAGGGATGGTACACATCACCAATCACAAGGGCGACTCCCTTCTCTGTGTTTTCTATGCCAACAATTGTTGGATTGCCCTTATAAACCTGCGTCCTCCATTGCACGCCATGGGATACCGCAGCGGGCTAGAGATAAAGAGGGCGATCCTCAACCATCTCGGGCAACGGCCTTACGTACTCAGCGAACTGCAACGCGGGGTTGCCACCAACGACCGGGTACTTCGCCGTCACCTCGACGAACTGGCTTACCTAGGGCTGGTCACCCTCATCACCCACCCGCGTCATGAACGCACAGGCCGTCCCTACACCACCGCACGGCTGGGTTTCGGATTCAGCACCCACTTCGACGGCAATGGATCGATCCCTGCCCCTTACCTGGCATTCGATCCGACTGTGGTTCCCGAGGATAGTCTTGCTGGCCAGGTATTGGATGACGAAGATAAACGGATACCCTGATCTCTACTGCCCGAATGACCTGCTCTGGTTCCATTGCTCGTTGAGCACGCCCGAGCCGGTTGAGCAAGTCGATCTACCGAGCATGAGCGTCGTACCCGTACTCAGATGCAGCGTCGTGCGAGTAGGACGGTGGAGGTCAATATGCGTTCAAGGCCCAAGGAGAACACAGTGCGCGAGAAGGAGGTTAATCTGCAAGGCCGGGAAGGCCCCTTATGCATAACTAGCAGAATGGACAAATCTATTGCCCGGATAAAAATGTAAGATTTAGGGTCAGATAATTTCGGGATCTGTCCACCACACGTAATCAACAAATTGATCGGTCCTGGGCCAAGTCGGCTGGGTTCTCAGTCAGGATATCCGCGGATCAGGGTAGCCCGTAGATTGGCCAGGAACTAACGACTAGCCTGAACTTACACATCAGTCCTCATTGCCGTCCGAGAGAATCTTGAATCCACCCCGCACCACAATGGCGCTAATCAGTGTCCCGATGACCAGGTCCGGGACCGCGCTTCCGAGCAGCAATACCAATACACCGGAGATGATCACACCCGTATTAGCGATGACATCGTTGGTTGAGAAGATCCACGAGGCGCGCATGTGAGCGCCGCCGTCACGGTGCTTTGCCAGGATCACTAAGCAAGCAAGATTGGCGATGAGCGCGACCAACCCCATGCCCATCATCAAGCCGCTGACCGGTTCGCTTCCGTAGATGGCCCGGCGAGCGACTTCTAAGAGCACACCGAGGCCTAATGCGATTTGGAGTACGCCGCTTGTAGTTGCCGCGGTCGATTGGCGTTTTTGTCCGCGTCCGACGGCAGACAACGCGATTCCGTAGACCAATGCGTCGGCCAGCATGTCCAGTGAGTCGGCAAGCAGGCCGGTAGATTCAGCGAGCCAGCCGATGACTGCTTCCCCGATGAACATCGCGCCGTTGATAAAGAGGAGTATCAACAGTGCGCGGCGTTCAAGCGATGAGGCGTCTTCTGATCCGCAGCTGCAGCCTGACATTAAACCGGCTCCAGCTTCCCACTAACTTCATATTCTTCGACGTGGCACCAGCCCCGTTCGAGCAAGACCGGCACGCAGGGGTCAATGACCTGATAAAAAATCTGCAGGCCTTCCCGGCGCGAATCTACAACGCGCGATTCAGCCAGACGTTGGAGCTGGTTGGACACGGCTTGAACCGTCATCGCGACCTCCTCAGCCAGATCACCGACGCTGAGTTCTCCAGACCGGATCAGGGCGTGGATGATCCGTAGCCTTGTCGGGTGCGACAGGCTTTTGAAGAGTACGCCGAGCCGAGCAGCTTCATCCGCTCCAAGAGACGGCCGGTCGGCCAACGGTGGCTTGGGGCGACATGTGTTCATTTCTTGCATTTGCGGGGCGGTCCTTGACTTCTGAACTATTACACGATAGCGTGTAACATGATGCCAATCAAGGCTGTTGGTAATTCTTCATGCAGATGAAATCTGCCATTTCGATCATGCTTGCCGTCTGGCTCGGATTCGGCGTTGGTGTTATGCCGCGCTTTCTATGCCTGTGCGGGGAAGGTACCCAGACGCTCGAAGTCGGCAACCGATTCTGCTGCGATGAGATCGACAGCGACATTGATACACGCCCACAAATGACTGATCGGTCTTGCGAGAGCGAGATGTGCGATCACGACGGGTGTGAAGCCACGCAGTTGCCGGCCGATGTGTTCGTGCTATTCGACCGCGTTGGGGATGACTTGACCGATTCACCCGCGATCTCAAATCAAATCGATTACGGCGTGTTCTTCACACAGACCACGCTCACTCCTCCCAACAGCCCATCTCTCCTTTGGCTCAAGTGTCCCCCTGACACCGAGCTGTCTCAGATTCGCTCGACCATCCTACGCGTGTAGCCCGGGGTTCATCCGGTTGCTGTTCTTACAACAGCAATCAGCTGTCCTGTCGGCGTTGTGATGCGCCCACCGTTGATACCCGAGCGAGTCCATTCCATGCGTCTCTATTTTCATACCCGCTGCGCCATTGTCGCGATGCTTTGCACGATCGTTGTGCTGCCCGCGTGTGCCCCGTCACCATTCGCATTCGATCCGCTCGAATCGCGACCGCTGCTCCGTGATCTACCACGGCATGCCGCACCAAGCCAGCCCGATGGCAAACCCTACAGCCAAGTACAAGCACCAATTTCGGGCGAGCTTTCATTGCGTGATGCGTTGACGGCGGCGCTGATTCGTAACCCACGGCTCCACGCGGCCGCATGGGGTCCTCGCCTGGACGAGGCCAAGCGTCTTCAGGCGGGCCTCCTACCGAACCCCGAGGTCGGCATCGAGTTTGAGAACTTTGCGGGGTCTGGAGAGCTGAGCGGAATCGATTCACTTGAAACAACCATCGTCCTTAGCCAGCTCATCGAGTTGGGTGACAAGCGATCGCTGCGCGTCGATGTCGCTGAAGAAGCCTGGCAAGTGTCGGCCCTGGATTATGAAGCCCAACGGCTGGCGATCCTCGTCGAAACGGCTGCCCGTTTCGTACGGGTGTTAGAAATCCAGCAGCGTGTGGCTTTCGCCGAACGAGCACACGACCTAGCCGAGGAAAACCGCCGGGTGATCGATCAACGCGTGAAAGCGGGTGATGTTTCGCCGATCGACGAAATTAAGGCCCGGCTGGAGAGCGAATCGGGTCGTATCACGGTCGACCGCCTGAAGCGCGAACTCGCCGCTGCCCGGCGCGACCTTAGTGCGATGTGGGATGAAGATGAACCCAGCTTTACCACTACGGTAGGTTCGCTGACTGCACTTCGAGAAGTCCCACCACTCAAGGTCCTGGTCAAGCAAGTAGATGAGCACCCCGTGGTACAGCGATGGGTCGCCGAATCAAACAAGCGGTCCAAGTCTGTCGACCTTGCCAAAGCGCAGGCGGTCCGGGATGTAACTGCCGGGCTTGGCGTCCGTTACATGAACGACAGTAACGATGTAGCACTGGTTGGCTCTGTTTCGATCCCGCTAAATGTATTTGACCGGAACCAAGCCGGCGTTCTGACGGCACGTCTACAAGCCGCGCAGGCGATTGACCAAGCGCGTGCTTCCCGTCGTGAACTGGCCACACGCCTCAGCCGCGAACACGGCCGTTTGTCTGCCGCCTATCACGAAGCGAAATCCATTGAGGACGCGCTACTTCCTGCAGCACGTGACGCATACGAGGCGACACGCAGTGCTTACAAGGAAGGCAAATCGGCGTACCTCAGTGTGCTCGATGCACAAAGGACCCTATTTGAAACCGAATCACAACACCTCGAAGCCCTGTCTGAGTACCACGCGGCACTGATCCGGGTCGAGGGCTTGATCTCATCGCCGCTGCCCACAAAAACGTCTGATTCTTCCACCACCCCTCCAACCACAGGAGACACTCCATGAGTATCACAAATCCGCGAACGTCCAAAGCCTTGTTAATGGCTTTGCTGCTTTGCCTCACCACCTTCCTCGCCGCCTGCGGCAGCGACTCGGATAAAACAGGCGATGTCGACGACGGTGACGCCGAAACACCCGTCGCGCACACGCACGACGACGGCTCGACCTGCTTCAAATGTGACGCAACCAAACGCGAGGCCGGCCGGCTCTGGTGTGCGGAACACGAACGCTATGAAGACCGCTGCTGGATCTGCCAGCCGCAACTGGAAGACGCTTCGCGACCTTACTGCAAGGAACACCATTTGTACGAGGATGAGTGCCACCTCTGTAATCCGGCACTGCTTAAGGATGACGCGGGGGCGTCCGCCGCGCCCCAACCCGAGGGGCCGGCTCTGTTTTGTAAAGAACATGGTGTCCCCGAAGCCGAGTGCGGGATCTGCCAGCCGCAGCTTGCGAGTTCATTAAAAGCCGGCGAGTCGCTCAGTATCCGGATGCCATCGGCCCGATCGGCAGAGTTGGCCGGGCTTACGCTTGAGCAACCGGTCCGAGGCGAAGCTACTGAGACGCTGCAACTACTGGGGGAGGTCCGCTACAACGAGAACAAGCGTGCCAAAGTCACGCCCCTCGCATCGGGCGTACTTTCAGGCGTCAAGGTAGATGTCGGTGAAATAGTTGAAGCAGGCCAGGTCCTGGCGGTCGTTAAATCGTCCTCTGCCGCACAAGCGAAGTCATCCTATCTGTCCGCGCTGGCAGAGTTGGAAGTAAGAACGACCGCGTACGAGCGAGAGCAGCGGTTGGCCAAGGAGAAGATCGCCGCTCTCCGTGACCTCCAAGAGGCAGAGGCGGCGCACCGGCTCGCGGAGTTGGCTTTGCGTCAAGCAAGCCAGCAACTCCTGAATCTGGGGTTTTCTGAGAACGATATCGCTGGCATCAAGAAGAGCCAGACCGCCTCATCGGACCTCCCAGTCCGCGCACCGTTCGCTGGGACCGTTGTTGATCGACAAGCCGTCCTCGGTGAAGCGGTTGGCTCAGAAGCACTCTTTGAAATCGCAGACCTCTCGACCATGTGGATCGAACTGGCTGTTCCCGAAGAGCACGTGTCTTTGCTGACTAAAGGGTGCAAGATCATCGCGAATGCGAAATCTACCCCTAATCGGCGAATCGAGGGCACCGTGACATGGATCAGTCCACAGATCGACGAGCGCACGCGGATGGTGCGGGCACGCGCGACGGTATCGAACACCGCGGGCGACCTACGCGCCGGCTCCTTTGTTGAGGTGTCCGCGTTGTTGGGCGATCCCCTCGAATCCTTGCAAGTGCCAAGCGAATCCATCCACGAACTGGATGGGGCCATGTACGTATTTGTTCGCCAAGAGCCCGATCTGTTTGCAGTACGGCGCGTCGAGGTTGGCCCGAAAACTAAGTCCGGCAATACCGCTGTGCTTGCTGGCCTTAGTGCTACAGATAGCGTCGTCACCGTCGGAAGCTTCACGATGCGCACCGAGTTCTTGAAGTCCCGGCTCGGTGCCGGCTGTGTCGACGACTGATTGTTCTGCACTGAACCCTTGAACATGACCTTGGCACGTGCCATGGGATTGATAGCTGTTTGGAGTCTTCATGCTGCCGCGACTGATTGAATTTTCGCTGAATAACCGGCTTTTGGTGTTGTTGCTCTTCGCAATCGCCTGCGCTGCCGGCGTCTACCGGCTGATTCAGTTGCCGATCGATGCCTTCCCCGACACCACCCCGGTGCAGGTACAGATCAACACCGTCGCCCCGGCGCTCAGCCCGGAGGAGATCGAGCAGAAGATTACGCTCCCTGTCGAGCTATCTATCGGTGGGCTCCCTGGCCTTCAAAACGTACGCTCCGTCTCAAAGTTCGGTTTCTCGCAGGTCGTGGCCACGTTTGATGACGACGTAGAGATCATCGACGCTCGCCAGTACGTCACCGAGCGCCTTTCCACCGTAGAACTACCCGAGGGTGTTGGCCGGCCCGAGCTTGGCCCGATCGCGACGGGATTGGGCGAGGTCTTCCACTACACGATCCGATCCGACGATCCGGATCGATCGATCGAAGAACTGCGGACGCTCCATGACTGGGTGATCAAGCCGGAGCTGCGCAAAGTCCCTGGGGTTGCAGAAGTGAACTCGTGGGGCGGTGAAGAACGGCAGTACCACGTCGTCATTGATCCCGAATCGCTCATCAAGTACGGGTTCACGATGGATCAGGTACTCGAGGCTCTGCGTCGTAACAACGCGAACGTAGGCGGTGGGCAGATCGTTTCGTCGGGTGAATCACGCATCGTCCGCGGGCTCGGCCGGGTTGAGACGATCGAGGAGATCGAGAACATCGTCATCGCCTCCAGCGACGGCACGCCGGTGCGTGTCAGCGACGTGGCGACCGTCGAGATCGGCTACGAAATCAGACGGGGTGCGGTCACTGCCGCCGGGGAAGGGGAAGCCGTCCTTGGCCTGGCTTTCATGCTGATGGGTGAGAACAGCCAGGAGGTCACTGAACAACTGCGGGAGCGACTCGAATCAATCGAGCCATCGTTGCCACCCGATGTGCAGATCGAGATTGTTTACGATCGCACCACGCTCGTGGACAAGGTGATCGAAACGGTCAAGCACAACCTGGTCATCGGCGCAGCCTTGGTCATCGTCGTGCTCTTGCTGCTTCTGGGGAACATCAGGGCGGGGCTGCTTGTCGCCGTGGCCATCCCGATCTCCGCGCTCTTCGCGGTCCAGGGTATGTATGAGTTCGGTATCGCGGCGAGTTTGCTCAGCCTGGGCGCGATCGACTTCGGCATCCTGGTCGATGGCTCGGTAGTCATGACCGAAGCCAACCTGCGCGACCTAAAGAAGCGTCAGCGAGAACTGGGCCGAAAGCTGACCCCCGATGAACGGATGCGGTCCATCGCCGAATCCAGCGCCCATGTTGTCCGCCCGATCGTCTTTGGCATGTCGATCATCGCCCTCGTCTTCGTACCGGTGCTCACGCTGGAGGGGACCGAAGGCAAGCTGTTTCGGCCGATGGCGTGGACGTTCATCTTTGCGCTATTTGGCGCGCTGCTGATCGCGGTGTTCTTGTCCCCCGTTCTGTCGTACTACTTCCTGCCCCGACACACGAAACCCAAAGAAGGAGTCATCAGCCGGGCAATGACGGGGTCCTACGGCTGGGTGGTCGGCAAGGCCTTGCGGCTGCGCTGGCTGATCCTCGTGCTGGTGCTTGGTTTGATGGTGGTCGCTGGATACCGCAGCACGCAGATGGGCGGCGAGTTTGTGCCTCGGCTCAGCGAAGGGGCCATCACGATCAACACAATCCGCTTGGCAGGTGTCTCGATCGAGGAATCGGTCCGTTACAACACAAAGATCGAGCAAGCACTACTCGCCGAGTTCCCCGACGAGATCGCGCACGTCTGGAGCCGGATCGGGACCGCGGAGGTCGCAACGGACCCGATGGGCATCGAGTTGACGGACATCTACTTCACGCTCAAGCCACGCTCTGAATGGACCCGAGCAAAGACACAAACAGGCCTGGTCGCGGAGATGGAGAAGACCGTCTCGCAGTTCCCCGGCGTCAACATGATCTTCACCCAGCCGATCGAGATGCGGATGAACGAGATGGAGTCCGGCATCCGGTCCGACATCGGCATCATGATCTACGGCGACGACTTTGACGAGCTGCTGAGGCTATCTGACGAAGTCCAACGCATCCTGCTCGACATCCCCGGTGCCTCGGACATCTCCGTCGATCAGATCACCGGACAGCCCGCGCTCGACGTCACCGTCGATCAAGCCCAAGTCGCGCGCTACGGCGTCGCCTCACGGGAGGTCCTTGACTTTGTCGAAGCCATCGGCGGGATTCGGGCGGGCGAAGTTTTCGAGGGCCAACGTGTCTTCCCGTTGGTCGTGCGTCTACCTCCAAAGTATCGCGAAAATGCTTCTGCAATTGAGAACGTGCGAATCCCAACCGAGGGCGGGGTCGCGGTGCCGCTCTCGACAATGGCTTCGGTCGAGAAGACCGAAGGGTCCTCGACGATCAACCGCGAATGGGGACGACGTTTAATCCGCGTCCAGTGCAACGTGGTCGGCCGCGACCCCGCCTCCTTTGTCGCCCAAGCCAAAGAGGCGATCGACGCGAAAGTTGCTCTACCCGAGGGCTACGTCGTCGAATGGGGCGGGCAATTCGAGAACCTCGAACGTGCTCAGCTACGCCTGTCGATTGTCGTGCCCGCGGTGCTCGTGATGATCTTCTTCCTGCTGTATTTCAGCATGAAGAACCTTCGAGACGTCCTCATCATCTACACCGGTATCCCCTTCGCCGCGGTCGGTGCGATCTTCGCCCTATGGCTTCGCGACATCCCGTTCAGCGTGAGCGCCGCGGTTGGCTTCATCGCCTTGTCCGGCATTGCCGTGCTCAATGGCCAGATCCTGATCGAGGCCATCCGTGACTATCGCCGGCAGGGACTCGACAAACAGGGCTCGATCGTCGAAGCCGCCAAGACCCGGCTGCGTCCAGTCCTAGCTACGGCAATCACTGATGCGGCAGGTTTCATCCCGATGGCGATTTCCACCGGTGTCGGCAGCGAGGTACAACGCCCACTGGCAACAGTGGTCATCGGCGGTATCGTCACATCGACCTTGCTAACCCTTCTGGTACTCCCGACAATGAGCTACCTGTTGACGGGACGTGATAGCCAGACGCAAGCAGACAACAACGATGGCAAATCACCATAGCCACAATCATGCTGACTCAGAGCTGAGTGATAGCCGCCTTCTCTGGGCTTTCGTGATTAACCAATTCCTGACTGTTGCGCAAGTTGTCGCCGGCATCCTCTCGGGCAGTACGGCACTACTCTCCGACGCGGCCCATAATTTCAACGACGCTAACGCGCTGCTGATCGCTTATATCGCTCGCCGGTTTTCTCGTAAGCAGGCGAATGAACGCTTCACATTCGGCTATCGACGCGCCGAACTGATCGGTGCGATCATCAACCTCACGCTGTTAGCGGTCATCGGCCTCTACCTGATGTATCAGGGTGTGGCACGTTTCTTCGAGCCCGTCGAGATCATCGGCTGGCTGATGGCTGCGGCCGCGTGTTTAGCCATTGTTGTCGATACTGGCACCGCATTGCTGCTCTGGGCGATGAGCAAGGGCTCGCTGAATGTACGGGCTGCGTTTGTCCATAACATGGTTGATGCCTTGGGCTCGGTCGCTGTTTTGATCGCGGCGGGATTTATAATTTACTTGGGCTGGAATTGGGTGGACCCGGCTTTAACGCTCCTGATCGCCGCGTACGTGCTGTGGCAGGTCGTGAAGATGCTGCCTGATGCGATCCGTATCCTGATGCAGGGCACACCACCGGGGCTGAACCTACAAGATGTCGCCCAGCGGATTGAGACGGTGGGCGGTATCGCCAGGGCTCATCACCTCCACGTTTGGGAACTTGATGAGCAGCACCTCGCATTAGAAGTGCACTTGGAACTGGAGATGGACCAGTTCAGCGATTGGCACGAAGTTAAGTCAGAAGTCAAAAAACTGCTTCATGATGATTTCCAAATATCCCACGCCACCTTGGAACCTGAGTTTCAGGATGAGAACCGAGAGAAATACCACGCCAAACCTCTTCTTGGAGACCATTGACGGCTGGAGTTGATGGATCGGTATGATGAGGCAGGATGAAGGCGAAAAACGGAATTCTGTAGCGTGGAGATGGTTGTATGAAACGATACGCCGTGGCGATTTTGTTAGTGGCCGTACTCGCGACCTTGGTTTTTTCGCGCAACTCGATCGAGTATCAGCCAGAGACTTTCCGGGATGATCTTACGGCATTGATTGAGAAGAAGCAGTACCGAAAAGCAATCCAGCTGCTGGACCGTGCCGATGTACAGACTCAGTTGGATCATGACAAGCAGGGCTATCTTCTGGTTGCAGAAGACCTGATCTACCGCCCCGGCGTGTCCGGCGAGTTCTCATTCCCCGAAGATGGTGATTGGGAAATACCCGGCACCTCCGACACGAATCCCAACAAAGCCTGGCAAGACGCAGCCACATCATTCGCAAGCCAGTACAACGCAGCGCGGTGGTCTATAGATAACCCTTAGAATCTAATGCCGAGCAATACAGTTTGAGCAGCGAAAAACCTATGCCGCGTTGCGAAGGTTAAATGAATTTGACTGCTTGGAACAGAAGCTTGAAGCAACAGCCGCTGCGCATGTGAATAGCATAGCCGCCGCATATGACAGCTCATACACGCGATCATCATCTGCAATATCTATGTGACGATCTGTTTAGTCTTACTCGTCACTTTCAGACAGTGACAGCGGCTTGGCTTCACGCTCGCCTTCGGCGGGCTCGACCTCGATCCACAGCATCGCGTTGTCCGGCATCTCGGCCGGGCATGTAGCGTCGGCGTGGTAGTCGCCGCTCCCCGATGCTTTGCCCTTACTGGTCAGGACTTTGCCCGAGTCATCGCTGACCCAGACGCGGATGGCAGAGGGCTTCGGCCCACTCTCAAGTTCGAGGTCAACGTGCAGATTGGCGTTCGGTCCCGGCTCGCCCCCGACGGAAACATGCAGCACGCTGCCGGCGATCGTGACTTCGCCCAGCCCGTGATCTGTACCGTGCTCGTCGCCGCCTTCCTTGTCGTGGTCGTGGCCATCGCCTTCTGAGTGCTCTTCGTGGTCATGATCATCGTGGCCGTCGCCTCCGCAACCAGTCAGTGCGAGCGAGCCAGCGATCATGGGGATCAGCAGTAGTTTCTTGAGGTCGGTCATATCAGGTTCCTTGGGTCTTGGTCGAGCGGTTGCGCCCGACGAGTCGAGAAAAAAGCCCCGGGCTCGCTGCCCGGCGGGGTTCGGTTTGGTGCCTGAAGACCAGCGCATAGCCGGCCGGCACCACAATGAGGTTTAAGAAGGTTGAGGTCAGTAGGCCGCCGAGCGTGACGATCGCGAGCGGCGCGAGCAGTTCGCTGCCTGGCCGACCTACCGCGAGGGCAAGCGGGACCAAGCCAAGTGCTGCGGAGATCGCAGTCATGAGGATCGGCACGAGCCGCTCCATCGAGCCTTGTACGACCGCCTCGGAAGGAGAAACGCCTTCTTCGTGCATCAGGTGGTTGTAGTGGTTGATCAGCAGGATGCCGTTTCGCACTGCGATACCGAACAGCGTGATGAAGCCGACCATGCTGGCGATCGAGATCACCGGCGGGATATACGTGCCGCTGATTCCGAACAGTGCAAGCGTGTTGGACACCGCACCGCCACCTTGTGTGAGGTAGATCGCGACGATGCCGCCGATGAGTGCCAGTGGCATGTTCAACATGACCAACGCGGCAGCCCGCATCGACCCGGTGGAGATTTGTAGCAGCAGGAGCATGATCACGGCGACAACGATGCCTGCGACAAAGATGGTGCGAGAGGCTGATTGCTGAGCCTCGAACTGGCCGCCATAGGACACGGTCATCCCCGCGTCGGCGACGATCGGATCGACGCGTTCGCGTACTTCTGCAACCAAGTCGCCGAGGTTCGAGCCCTCGTTGACGTTAAGCGAGACGACGGCTTTGCGTTGTGCATTCTCGCGTGTGATCAGGTTACTGGAGCGTTCGGGACCGATGTCAGCAACATCGCTGAGTCGTACCGTCGCGCCACCACGGCCACGCAGCAACAGGTCGCGGACCTGCTGGAACGACTCACGCTGATCGGGGGCCAAGCGAACGACAAGATCGTATTGCCGAACGCCTTGATTGACCTTATCGACCACCTCGCCATAGAGCGCTTCGCGGACTTGCTCGGCAGCGTCTGCGGGACTGAGGCCGGCTGCGGCAAGCTCGGCATGGCGATAACGGATCGGGAGCGTCGTGATCATCACCTCGCGGTTCGCGTTAACGTCACGCGCACCGGGCAGCGATTGCAGTTCTGCCTCGATGTCTTTGGCGACTTTACGCAGCTCGGTGAGGTCCTCGCCATAGACGTTGATCGTGA
>JAHQVV010000237.1 GCA_019634195.1 Phycisphaeraceae bacterium
AACACCTCGGACTCGGCCTTGTCATCCAACGAATCGTGAACCGGTTGCATGCCGTTGGGGACCCATTCCCCCACCCCCTTGACGCCCACTGCGACACGATCCACCTCGTTATCAAGGGTCAGATATGCATTGCCGGCAAGTGCCATATACGTGATATAACTGAAGCCCCAACCCGCTCCATCCGAATCCCCATTCCAAACGCTATCGGTGTTCCACTTCTGCTGAAAGGGCGAATAACAGAAATCGCGTGTAAGCCCGTAGTCGAGGAGCGATTCTTTGGCCCCCGGGTGGAGCCAGTACGGGTTGGGGCGGCGGTTCGTATTCCCGGTGGAATCAAACGTGCCTTTGAGATTGCCCCAGTCCATCAATTGGCCCTTGTTGTCGATCGCATAGGAGATGCCGACCTGCTGAAAGCTCCGAACACTGTTAGCGTTACTCGTCAGCCGTGCCGATCTTCGTGCGCTGCTAAGTGCCGGGAGCAGGATCGCGATCAGCAGCGCGATAATAGAGATGACAACAAGTAGTTCGATAAGGGTGAAGGCACGACGCATAGGGCAGGCTCGCATCAGGGTGAATAAAGTGTGTGACGAAAAGGTGCCGCGCCTTTTCCAAGGCACGGGACCGCGTGAGGGGGAGTCAGGATGAAGCGTCACGACGGCGACGCGCTAGCAGCAAACCACCAAGGCCCAGCAGCGCCAGCGAGCCGGGCTCGGGGATGACGAGCCCATCCACCACGCTGTCCCAGTCCGTAGCGATACGCAACTCGTCGATGCGGATGGCTCCGTTGGCGCCGTTCGCGATGAGGCGCATCGAGGTCAGATTGACCCCGGAGTTACCGGGATCCGATACCTGCCAGGTGATCGGCTCGGACGCGAGGGTGCTGCTGCTGCCATCAGCGAGGATCAGCGAGGCGGAGATGCCGGTGCCGGTACGTTTCATGGCCAGCAGGTAGGTGGTGTTGTCGCTGAGGTTCGCGCTTGCAGAACCCGATCCGGTCGGGTTGTACCCACCCGATTGGATATGGGTATAGAGGGTGTCTGCGGTAACCCCGACGTTGGCGCGCCTGTTGCCGGTTGCCCCAGCACCATCCCAGAACTCAGCCCGCAGGTTCGCTTGATCAGCGCCAGTCGTAAAGTGGATCAGCGCGGTGAAATAGAGGTCCGACGAAGCCAGGTCCACTGCGGTCGTCCAATCCCGCTCGCTGGCTCGATTACCGCCCGCAAAGATGTGGGTACTGCCATCGGTAATCAGTGGGCCAGCCTGACCGAAGTAGAGGCTCTGGTTGGTGCCACTGGTCGTGGGCCCAAGGACGCCGCCGACAGTTTCTGCCCACCCTCCGCTCCAGCCGGTGCCACCATTAAGGCCTGTATTGAGATCTGTTGCCCCTGCATAGTCAAAGCCCTCGTAGGCAATGGGTGCGGCCTCGGCGGCGCCGCCGAACATAGTAAAGACTGAAAAACAGGTTGCTGCGAGTAGAAGTTTGTTGTTCATTTTGTTCCTCCTAGGGAGTTGGTGATGGTAGTTAAAGACAGTACGGGTCAATGAAGCGAGGCGATCCTGTTGATTGCCTCGTTGATGGGCTGGTTACATAACTAACAGTGATACCTCCTGCGTAAGTAGAAAAATGCGATTAGTCTTGCTCTTCCATAGCCTGGACCAGGACGCGGACTTGGTCGGACAAACCGACTGCGTTTGATACTAGTTGCAGCGCCGTGTTGTCCTCGACAAAGAACGCTTTCTCGCCAAGCCCGATGTCCAGCCCGCGCTGGGCGTCGACAAACTCATTACCAACGGACCTGCGTTTGCCCGTGTACGACTTGTACGACGGGTACGTCGTCCCGGCAGCGCCAAGCGTCGCGTCGGTCGCGGCCAGCGTGTCTTGATGCGCGATCACGCCGAGGATCGGTCGGCCGAACCGGATGGTGTAGCCACCACTGACACCCTCGCTTGCCGCCGGATCGGTGTGGAGCAGATAGACATCCACACGGGTTCCTGCAGAGACGCTCTGCTGGCCCGGGACCGAACCCTTAGACCAAACCCGGCCGTCTGCGAGGTCTACCGTGGTGTCCCGCTGCAGGCGCACGCCGGTGCGCTCGATGAACACCTGCATCGCATCGGCCTGGCGAGCATCCAGGCTCAGGTCGCCCGAGGCCTGGCCGCGCCAGAGTATGTCGTGGCCCTGAAACGCTGGGCGATAGGAAAGCTGCTCGACATCCTGAACAAAGGACAACTTTTCGAAACCCACAGACGTCACCCCATCGATGGGGTCAGCCCGCAAGGCCTGCCCCGCCTCGAGTCGCTGCGGCTCTGCCGCCCGTTCGTCCGAGGCCGACATGCCCACGACGTCGACCTCGCCCTCCAACACGTGTACGGCGGTTGCCTCGGATTGCGTGGCGTCAACGCCGAAGCGCGTGCCCAGGTCGGTGATATCCATGTGCGGGGTGCGGACCAGGAAACCCTTGGAGGACTCGGTCTCGCAGATGCCGACGAGCTTGCCGGTATGCAGACGCAACGCGTTGGGGCTGTCGATCAGTTCGATGGTCGCGGGTGCTTCAAGGATCGCCACCGCGCCGCGGCGGGTGGTGATCTCAGCGAAGCCTTTTTCCAGCGTGAAGCGTTGGCCAGCAAAGAGGTCTTCGTTTGGCCGGCGATCCCAGACCGCGTCGTGCTCGGCGGTAAGTGTGGCGACAGCGGAGGTCATGATGGGGGCGTCGGGGATGAACGTTTCGACTTGGCCTGGTCGTTCAACGAACTCACGCTCGGGCTCGGGGCCGTCCTTCAATGCGACCGCGATGATGACACCAAGCAGCAGCGCTGCGGCCGCAGCCAGACCCACCACGCGCTTAGACGTAAACGTCTGGTGCAACAGATAAACCAGGGCGTCTTGCCAATTCTGGGCGGTTACTTCTTCAGTCCCCCAACTGGTGGTATCGCTGGTGCCATGCATCGTGACGAGCATTCCCTCGGCCTGGTCTTCAAGCCGAGCGAGCTCTGACAACGCCAAAGCGGACTGATCCGCCATTTCAGCGAAACGGCGGGTTTCGATGGCCTGCTCTACCAGCTGCTGCATCAAGCCCTCGCCGTCAATGGGAGACACCACAGCCTGATCGTTGCCAAGTGGGGCAACGCCAGGCTCAGCCCCGGCAAGCAGACCCGACCGACCAAGCAGACACTGAGCAACCACGTGCAGTTCCGACAGTTCAACCCATCGCTCAACGACAGATGAGTCGGTCGCCAACAAGCGGTTCAGCTCTTCAAGCTGAGACGGCGTGAACTCCCCCTCGAGAACAGCACCAATCAAATCGTCCACTTGGCGACTAGGGGAAGGCGTATCAGGCATCGCCCGCCTCCTTCGATCGTATGCATTCTGCTAAGGCAGCTCTGACACGGGACAAGGACTGGACGATGGCTCGATACGTCTTGCCCTGCTGGGCCGCGATCGAAGCCGGGGACAGCCCGTCCTTGTAACGCATCATCAAAACGGATCGAGCAGGCTCAGGCAACGCGCCGATACACTGGTCGAGCACCGTCAAGCGGTCACTGGGCCAGGGGTTACGCTCCGCATAAGCGTTGGCGATTGCTTCGGTCGCCCGCTCATCAAATCGCAGGCGGTCGCGCCCCTGCTTTTCGCGATACGCCATGGCCTGATAGCGCGCAATGCTGATCGCCCAGGCAATGAACGACGTGCCCGGAATGAACTGATCCGATTTACGCCAAATGACCAGATTTGCTTCCTGCAAGACCTCTTCCGCCTGCTGCGGGCTGCCGAGCAGGGACAGAAGGAAAGCAAAGAGCTGGCTCTGGCAGCCCGTGTAACTAGAAACAAATTCTTCAGTGGGTTGAGGCATTGTTCGCCAGAAAGGTGGCAGATACGCCCGGCGCAAACCGGACGCCACACTAAGAAATAGGACAAAAACTAAATCGGTAACAAGAAGTGTGTATTTTTTTTGTTGATGGGTGATGCGGGTGTAGCTATTAAGCGGTAGACGCTTGTTTTGTGCGCTCTTTTTGAATGTTAGGCACGCAGCGGTACTGCTACAACGCCCCAACAAATTTGGGTCGATTCCCAATCTTGCGAAAGGTTCCAGCCGCCCTGCTCGGTACGCTCACAACCGCCACCGTCCGTGTTGACTTACTCACCGGACTTATCTTCCTGCTGATCCGAAATGCGCGGGCCAGGCCCTAAGGCATCCTTTTGATTGCCTATCTTGCCGGGGGCATACATCTCAAACTCTGGGACACCGTTTTGGCTTTATGAAGGTAAAGCCACTTGCCAGGGTGCTTATCTATTTGATTGTTTCTTCCTGTGAGTTTGTAGATTGGTTTTACGGTCTTAACTGGAGGTGCTTATGCACGAACCCCATGTGTTAGTCGTTGATGATGAGCGTTCCCAGCGAGCCGCTTATAAACGGGTACTCCGTCGATCCGGTTACCGGGTGTCTTGCGCGGCGAGCGGGAAAGATGGTTTGCAGATGCTTATTGACCAGCGGCCTGATCTTGTTCTGCTGGATGTCATGATGCCTGCCATGTCCGGGCATGAGTTCCTTCGGCGGCTGAAACAACTTGAGCGGCGCCGGAGACCGGGCTACGAAGACCAGTTTAGCGCTTTCACTGCGCCGCCAGTGATCTTTGTCTCGGGGCGCACGCGCTTACACGACCGGATCGATGGGCTCGATGCGGGCGCTTCAGACTATGTGACCAAGCCTTTCGAAGCGGATGACCTGCGTGCTCGTATTCGGCGGCTGTTGCGTGATGAACAGCGGCATCATATTTTGAAGATGACTATAAATTGATCTGCCTGACATGCTGCGGCTCGAATCAGGTCGAATCGCAGGTCCCATGGCCAAGGTGGCGCTACGCACATCGCCGCTCGGATGGTAGCTCCGAGAGGATCTTGCAGGCTTGGACAACATCTTTTAAGCCCCCCAAACAGCTTGCGGTATGACGGAGCACTTGCCAGTCGGAGGCAGGGATCGCCAAGAAGGTGTCGACGATATCCGGATCAAAGTGCTTGCCGCGGTCTTTTAGAATAAGCCCCGCTGCCTGTTCGTGCAGCATGGCGGATTTGTAGCAGCGTTCGCTTGTTAGTGCGTCGTAAACATCAATCAAGGCGAATAACCTAGCCCCGATAGGGATCGCTTCTCCTGCCAGGCCGTTGGGGTATCCAGATCCATCAAACTTTTCATGGTGGTACAGCGGGATGTCTTTGGCGTCGCGGAGGTGCCCAATATCATTCAAGATCGCGGCACCAATTCGGACATGCTCTTGCATCACACAACGCTCCTCGTCCGTCAGCTTGCCCGGTTTGAGCAGGACGTTGTCGGGCACACCGATCTTCCCGATGTCGTGCAGAATCGAGCCTCGGTATAGGCAATCAAACGATTCTGAAGGCAGTTTGTGGGCGATCGCGAGCCGAATGGTATAAACGGCGGCCCTGTATGAATGGCCCGCGGTTGCCCTTTCCCTGGCATCCAGTGCGAGGACCAAGGCCCGATGGGTCTCTTCATGGGCTTGGACCAGGTCAGTTGTGCGTTCCAAGACACGCGCTTTGAGCGAGGTGTTGAGTTCGAGCAGCGTGTCGCGTTGGTTCGCGATGGTGGCCTGTGCCATGCGCAGCTGCATCTTGGTCCGCTGCCGTTCGCAGGCCCGGTGGATGATATCCCTGAGGTGGTCGTTCTCCCAGGGCTTGAGGAGGAAGTACTGCACGCTCCCTTCGTTAACCGATCGGATCGCAGATTCGATATCGGTGTAGCCGGTCAGCGTGATCCGTGTCGCGTGGGGGAGCAGTTCGCAGGCCTCGCGCAGGACCTCCGAGCCGCTCATGCCAGGCATCCGCTGATCGGATATCACCACGGCGTACTCTTGGGCACGCATCATCTCGACCGCAGCCTGGCCATCGGCTGCGGTGTCGATCTCGTAGCCGTCCGCGTACAGCAGCCTCGTTAGTGACTTGAGGATCAGCGGCTCGTCGTCTACAAGGAGGATCCGGCTGGGTTGGTTATTGGTTTCTTCGGTGCTCATGCCACATCTCGGCCGGGTTCGAGGGCAGGGTTATCATCTTCGGCCTGTATCTCATCAGCATCCTGATCTTCGCAGCAGACGAACACCCCCCGCGGGAGCATCTGCTCGGAAGCGAGATGGCGGATGCGTTTGATCAGTGTTTCGTTCAGCTCGGTGCCTTCTGCAAGCAGCAGGTGCGACAGCGTGTTGATCAAGTCGCGCGCAAGCCGCATGCCCGGACGCAGGCGGGTTGGGGACAGCTCGATCTCATGGACGGCGATCGTTGGCGCTTCTTCCTCATCGGAATCGAGGATCTGTACGATCTGTGGGTCAAGCATTGAGCCCGACACCGCACGCACCGCCTTACGCCCAGCGTCTGGGCAGGGCTCCGTGCTTTTCTTGCTGTCCACCGCGGCCCGGTCGAAGACGTCGGCCGCCGCGATGATGCGGGAGGTGAGCGGGATGCTCGCTTCCTTTACCGAGAATTTTCCCCCGCCGGCGTACTGCGCGGGCACGCATCGGATTGCTTCTGCAATCTTTTCGAAGCCGTGGACTTGGCCCAGCATCGCGTGCGCGATTTCGTGTATCGGGGCGCGCTTCTTCGGCTTCTTGTGACTAGGTCCCCCACGCTTCTGCTCATGCAGGTTCGCCAGGCGGCCGATCTCGTGCAGCAAGGCCGCGAACTCGATCGACCGGATCGCGTCCGCATCTAAGTCCAGCTTCTGGGCGATCTGGACGGATAGCTCGGCGACTCGCCTGGAGTGAGATGCCGCGTCCGGGTCGGCCGCATCAAGAAGGTTCACCAGCAACAGCACGGTGTCTCGGAGCGACGACTCGACCTGATCACGCAGCGCCGCCAGCGCCCGGTTCCGGGCTTCGACCGCTTGGGTCCGCTCGGCGACCTTGGCCTCTAGCTCTTGGTTCCATTTCTCAAGCTCGACCCGTCTTTCCTCGGCGAGCGCCGAGAGCCTGCGGTTCTCCTGGACCAGCTCGTAAGCAGCGGCCCCTTGCTTGACGACCTCGCGGAGAGTCGATTCATCCCAGGGCTTGGTCAGGAACCGATGGATGTTGCCCTCGTTGATCGAACGCTGGGCCGACTCGAGATCGGTGTAGCCCGTCAGCGTGATGCGGTACGTGTCGGGGCGGATCTGGCACGACTTCGCCAGAACATCGGCACCGCTGACATCGGGCATCTTCTGGTCGCAGATGATCACCGCGTACTCAGACTCTTCAAGCTTGCGGATCCCTTCTGCCCCGCCCTCGGCCAGATCGACGGCGTACCCGTCGCGGTGCAGCACCCGTTTCAACGCGCGTAGGATATTGACCTCGTCATCAACGAGCAGCACCCTCGGCTTGTCTTTTTGCTTGTTGGCAGCATCCATAAACGACTCCTCAAGCAGCACCGCTCTGCGACGGTAGCCCCGTGTTCTTGTCCTCAGTTGAGGAGTAATCCACGGGCAGTGTCACGCGGAAAGTAGTGCCCTCGCCTTCGGTCGATTCCACATGTATTGAGCCTTGGTGCGCCTCAACGATCTTATGGACCATGTGCAGCCCCAGCCCCGTCCCTTCTCCGACTGGTTTAGTCGTAAAAAACGGGTCGTAAACCTTTGAGAGGATTTCTGCAGGGATCCCGCAGCCGGTATCGCGGACTTCAAACCAGGCCTTATCCGACTCGCAGCCGGTCTGTATCGTGATCGTGCCCTGCTCTTCGATGGCCTGCGCTGCGTTCATTATAAAGTTCAGTACCACCTGGCTTATCTTGCCGCCGTAGCAGGTGATCGGCGGGACCTCGCCGTAGTTACGAACAATTTCGGCTTTGTATTTGATCTCGTTCGATGCGACTGCCAGTGTCTTATCGATCAGCTCGTGGAGGTCGGCCACGACCATCTCTGGTTTATCGACGTGTGAGAAGTCTTTAAGATCGGCAACGATCCGCATCACCCGCTGGGTCCCGTCGATCGATTCGCTGACGAGGTTGTCGAGGTCTTCCAGAACAAAATCCAAGTCGGCCTGGTCGCGGGCTTGAACACTGGCAGATACTAGATCGTTTAGCGATGTGATCTGCTGGCATTGATTGATGAGCTTGCTGTCTTGTTCGATCACCTGAACCAGTGACTCGACGTAGTGTTTGAGCGAGTCGAGGTTGCTGGAGATAAACCCGATCGGGTTGTTGATCTCGTGCGCGACCCCGGCGGCCATCTGGCCGATCGAAGCCATTTTCTCGCTCTGAACCAGATGGGCCTGCGTGTCCTGGAGCTTGCCTAGTGTTACGGACAGCTCGGAGTTGGCTTGGTACAGCTCGCGGCTCTTATCTTCAAGCAAGCGCTCCGCTTCTTTCCGTGCTACTCGTTCACGCTCGTAGCGCGCCTGGGAGACCGTCTCGCTCAAACTAATGCTCCGAAACGGATTGTGAACCGGACATCGGTGCACTTGCCGCCTGACAGATCCTCACGCTCGATCTCTGCGGACTCGTTGAAGTGCTTGGCGCAACCGGTGATCAGCCCCTCCGCGAGGTCGGCGAAACCCCGCGAGGATTGGTAGTGCATGATCAATCGGCCATCGGCGTGCGTGTCATAGCCAAACGAAGGCAGCTCGGCCTCGGGATACAGCTTCTGCACCTCGACGTGGATGATGTCGTGGACGCTGCGGAGCATCTGCTCGGCACTCGTCGTACCCTCTAGGAACACCGGGTACCCTGCGACCAGCCGGCCGAACAGGTATTCGCCAAAGACCTTGACCAGTTCGCTGAAATCAACTTTTGCAAGTTCGCTCAGTTGCTGAACAATCCGAACTAATTCGACGTGATCGTAGGTCCCAACAGCCGTGTAAGCCCCGGCGTTAGGCAGATCTGCTTTCTCGATGATCACGTCGACTACTTCAGCGCCGAATTTTTCTTCGACCAGTTCCAGTAATTCAGTAAATACAATACCTTTCATAGCGTGCCTTTCGATGGTTTATGCGGCGTCGGTTTGGTCTTTATCTTTAGATGCTTTGACGAGTTGTTCCCATTCACTCTCCGTGAACCCTAACGCTTCGATCACTGCGTGCTGTAACGCGAGGGGGTTCCATGGCTTTGGTACGATCCGGAATATGGCGCAATCATTGATTGCCGGGACAACCACGTCTTCGGTATTCGCATGCCCGGTCAACAGGATCCGTGGGACGCCCGGCGCAATAACCGTTGCCTGACGCATCATCTCGATCCCACCCATGCCAGGCATCGCGGCGTCACAGATCAGCACATGCACGGTCTCGTCCATGAGCATGGCGATCCCTGACTCGCCGTCCTCCGCCTTGATAACGTGCAGGCCAAGCGGCCGGATCGCGCGGTGGACGGCCTGCCTTACGCCAAGCTCGTCGTCCACGCACAGTACGGTGAACTTACTTGCATCGAAGTTGTCGCGAATCACGGGGGCTCCTTGCAGAGATGAGACGCTATCGCTGCTATTCGCAGAACAGTGTCCCGGTGCCCCCCCCGCAGTAGTATCGCCACAAACCTGCTTCGGCTTGATTACCCGTCGGCGCTGAAGGAGCGTGTGAGGTTAACTAGGCCACAGGCAACCCCATCGCGTGTTACGCGATGCAATGAAGGGGAACACGGGTGCATGGTCAAGCGTTTTATCGGATGGGTGTGGCAGTGACAGGCGGTGCATTTGGGATAGGAGCGGTTGGTTCAAGCGTTTCCTGAAGCTTTAAGACGGCGTGCCGAGCCGGGACACGTTCGCTCGGGTGTTCGGGTTGATCGACCCGGCGTGGATGCATGCGTGCTTTGCGCGTTGGCTGATCTTCTTGGTGAAATTGCTGGACAGCGGCTGCGGTACGGCATTAACAAAAACAATCGCGATCGACGGCAAGACGCTGTGGTCGCCCAGCGCGGCCAAAGGAACATCCGGTCAGCCGCCCTTGCACCTAGTCAGCGCCTGGGCGCACGAATCGGGCCTAGTGCTGGGGCAGGTGACAGCGGCCGCTCCACGGTCTGCGTCAGGGGCTTGTCTGACGATCTTCGCGCCATTTTTTTGCCCGCTCCTGGGCGCGCAGGACGTCGATGTGCGCGATCTTAGGCTCGAGTTGCTTTATGCGTTTACCCGCAAGGGTGTCTTGCTGCTCGTGCGCGAGGTAGTACCACATGTACGCGGTGTGCAGGTCGCGTTCGGTGCCCCGGCCAGCTTCATAGAGGGCGCCGAGCATGCGTTGGGCGCGGGCGATGTCTTTATTTGCGGCGCGTTTCAGCCATTGGAGTGCTAGGGCATCGTTTTGTTTGACACCTCGACCACGGATATAAAGCAGGCCCAAGTCGGCCTGAGCCGGGCCTAGGCCTTGCTCGGCGGCGGCGGCAAGCCAGTGCGCGGCTTTTTCGTCATTGGCTTTGACGCCCGTCCCATCTAAATAAAGACGGGCCATGGTAAATTGAGCTTGGGCAATGCCTTGGTGCGCGGCGCGGTTGAGCCAGAGGGCGGCTTCTTCGTTGTCCTGCTCGACGCCCTGGCCTTCGAGGTAGAGAAAGCCGAGGTTGGTCTGCGCGCGGGCGTGTCTTTGTTTCGCGGCCATGCGGTACCAGCGTGCGGCGGTGGCGGGGTCGGCTTCCAGGCCGTGGCCCTGCTCGTGGATGACGCCGAGTGTGAACTGTGCGGTGGCGTTGCCCTTGTTTGCGGCGGGGGTCAGCCAGTTCATCGCTTCGGTGTGGTCTTGTTCGACGCCGAGCCCGTCATAATAAAGAAGGCCGACCGCGGTTTGAGCGCGCTCTTCGCCGCGTCTTGCGTCCGGTAACCATTGGGCCAGGGCGTCTGCATAGTCCCCTCGTTGATACGCCGCGACGCCCTCGCGATAGCCCGCGAGTGCAGAACCGGCCGTGCAAATCAAGATGAGCAGGGCGATTGGCTCGCGGTAGGGGCGGCGCGATGCGCATTGGAGTGGTCCTAGGTTCATATCGCGATTATAGACTTGGCCATGTGTGGATTTGGTTAGCCCATTCGCAGCTAACAAAGTTTGGCGCGCGTGTTCTTTGTTGTGATCAGGTTTGTAAATTGTTCTTAATAAAAGAAATATGTGCGCCATAGCTAGACAGGTGCAGCGGTTTTGCGTTAGTTACCAAGCGTTGTTTTGGCTGTGCTAACGCAAACCTTTTTTTCTTCTCGCTGTTCGCAAACACCCCGGGCCTAATTTCTCGCTCGTTCAGCATCTGGGATCGACAACGAAACGGACGTAATCGACAGCACCACACACGGACGGGAGGTACGCCAACAATTCAAAAAAATCTGATTTAGCTCAATACCTACATAGTGTTAATGATTTGCTCGTAATTGGGGCGTAACTTCCCCGATGTAGTTAATTGGAATAGTGCGCCGGTGTGGCGGCACTCTCACAAGAAATGAAACGCAACGAGAAAGGTAAATTCATGAAACTTAGGAAAACAGTCGCAACAGGAATCTTGGCGCTGGCGGCGTTCGCTAGCGGCTCAGCGCATGCAGCTGGCACGTTCGCTGCTGTGACCAGAGACTTGCCCGCAGGAACAGACACATTCGTCTCCGTGCCCGTGAACAACAGTGTCGAGATCGAACTGAACGCAACCAGCAAGTTGGGCACGACCCTGAACTTCCCAGCAGCATCTCTCTCCGATGGCGCCTACAACGCTGGCACGTTCCCGATCTACTACGTCCGCTTCATTGACGGCCCTGCGGCTGGTTTGTGGGCGAGCATCACTGTGAACTCGGCAAGCAGTATCACCATTGATGACACCGCTATCGCGGCACTGGCCAGCGGTACCGAAAAGATCCGTGTTTACAAGCATCACACGCTCGGATCTGTTTTCCCGAGCGAACGGCGTGACGATTCGGCGGGTGGCAAGCTGACGCAGGGTGCCATTACCAATGGTGTTCAGATCCTTTTCTACAGCGACGCAGACTCTCAGAACAAAGGCCCTGGTAGCGGTGGCATCTTCACTTGGTTTAACAGTGCTGTTGGCTTCCTGACTAATGCCAGCCGTCCACTGCTGCCAGACACAGGTTTTGTTATCCGGAACGGCTCCGCGCACGACCTGACGTATTTTACGGCGGGCGAGGCTCCTGATCACCCGGTTGCGTACCTGATCAAGGCCGGTGTTGCTCGTGACACCCACATCGGAACCGGTTACCCGGTCACGGTTACGGCGGGTGATTCAGGCGTAGGTGGCCCCGGCCGTCAGATCCTGCTGCAGAGTAACGCGGCAAACTCATCGCCTGGCAACTTGCCCGGCATCTACACCTGGTTTAATCCTGCCTTGGGCTTCTTTACGAATGCGTCCAAGCCGCTGACAGCCAACTCCGCATACGTCCTGCGTCAGACTGCTACAGAAGTTGGCGGCAAGGCCACGGTGGTCAAGCCTTACTAATTTTGAAGAATGTTTAATTAATCCGTTTGTTTGAGCCTGATGCCGACGTTCGGCATCAGGAAGAATTGAAAGAATCTCTGGCTCAAGATGAGCGCCAGAAATCACACTTTTTTACATGAGGAAATAGAATACTATGAAAACGAAAACAGCTTTATTAACGTTCGCTTCCCTGATGACCGCCTCTGTTGCCACTGCTGACGTCGATTTCGGCGTCATCTACGGTGGCCTGAACGACAGTGCCGGGAATGCCCCGGCCAGCTCAATGCGTACTGTCTTGTATGTTGATAGCAACGGGACCGGTGCAGCCGACTTCGCCAGCTGGGACGGTACCGGCTGGCTGCCCGACGCCTCCGACTTGCTGATTTTTGATGATCAGTTCACGGGTGATGGAAACGGCTACGAAGCGGCGTTTACGGCACCAGATTCGTTTGCTGTCATCGACGCGCTTAGCGATGCCACCGTCTCAATAGCGGTTGGTACGAGCACCGGTGAGAGTGTCGCCGATGCAGGCGATGCTGTTTGGTTGCTTTGGTTCCCCAACCTGGCGCTGAGCGCAACGGAAGCCGGTGCTGGCACTTCGTTTGGTGCAGTTCAGGTCGGCGTCGTCCCCGAAAACAACTTTGGTCTTGTCTCTCCGTTCATCGAGACTCCGACGAATGCCGAGTTCACCACCGTCCCCGAGCCTTCCTCGCTGGCCCTGCTCGGCCTCGGTGGTCTGGCAATGCTGCGACGACGTCGCGGTTAAGCAGTAACGCTTACGACAATTTAACTGGATTAATGGTTCGTTAGAACGACAGCTATCACTACACCAAAAACTCCTAAAAAGGATGCTTAAAATGAAATTTGCTACCAAACTACTGCTCTCCGCCGTCGCTGGCTTGGGCCTTGCCTACAACGCCGCCGCCACCGACATCCCCACGGACATCGATACCGATACCGTCTACACCGCGGCTGACAACCCGCTGTTCCTCAAGGGCCCGACCTTTGTGAACTCCGGTGCCTCGCTGACCTTCGGCCCTGGCTGCATCGTTATTACCCTGACTCAGGATGACGGCGGTATCGTCGTCACCCGCGGCTCGCAGCTCTTTGTTAACGGCACCGAAGCCGCCCCGGTCATCATGACCTCGGGTGCCGACGTCGCGACCTGGCCCGGTTCCGTCGTCACCACCACCGGTGCCGACCTCAATAACGACGGCGACACCCTCGACACCGTTGGTGGCGTTGTGGAAGCCACCGCCGGCGTCAGCGCCGTCACCTCGCTCGGCACCCCGACGAGCGGCACCCTGCGTCAACGTCACCAGGAATGGCGAAACATCACCATCCTTGGTAACGGTGTGATCTCGGCGTCCGAGTTCGATGGCCTTGCAGTCAATGACCCCGATGACCTGCTGCCGAACCCTACCGTGGTTGATGGCACTGCTTCCAAGAACATGGAAGGCCTCGAGACAACCGACCTGCCCGCCGGCCTGCCCGACAGCGACATCGCCTACGGCGGTGGCGATGACGACGACGACTCCGGATCGATCTCTTTCCTCTCCATGCGTTACACCGGCCGTGTCCTCGGTGAAGGTAACGAGCTTAACGGCCTGTCGCTCGGCGGCATCGGCCGCGGCACCGACATCAGCCACGTCGACATCATGAACAACGTCGATGATGGCATCGAGATCTGGGGCGGCACCGTCAACATTAAGTATTTCAGCGTCTGGAACGTCGGCGACGATTCCTTCGACGTTGACCAGGGCTGGCGCGGTAAGGCTCAGTTCGGCCTGATCGTCCAGGGCTTCGCCGACGGTGAGTCGGCTCTTGCAGTCGAAGATGCTGAAAAAGTTCAAGGCTCTGGCGTAGGCGACAACATCTTTGAGACCGACGGTGCTGAGCAGGCCGACGTCCAGCCCCGAACTACCGCGGTGATCTACAACGTCACCGCCATCGGTATGACTAACGGTGACGGTGCGACGACCTGGCGTGACAACGCCCGTGTCCAGTACCGCAACATGCTCTTCTGCGACATCGGCGAAGAACTCGTTCGATTCGACAATGTCGATGGCGACGGCGGCACCGGCTACGCCACGGGTGGTACCCACTCTTGGGTGTCCATCTGGTCGACCCCGGCCTCAACGCTCCCGACTGCGGGTGCAGACAACCCCGGTGCTGGCTCCTTCGCACCGGCTGTTCTGTACACCACCCAGGTCGACGGCAACCTGGCTGAGATCACCGACTCGCTGATCTTCGACGGCACCACCGGCGCGACCGGCGCATCGGGTGGCGACCTGGGCGATGGCGGCGACAACGCCTTCCTGCTTGGTGTTCTAGGCGGTGCGACTGGTGCACCTCTTAGCTCGGTGGCGACTAACAACGTCTACACCAGCACCTGCCCCATCCAGGTCTACGACCGTAGCGGCGCAACCTTCGAGGATACCGACTTTACCCCCTCCAAGATCTACACCCTTGTCAGTTCGCTGGACCCTCGTCCGACCGCGAGTGCGGCCTACGCCAGCGTCTTCACGGCCCCGGCTGACGGTTTCTTCGCTCCGGCCCGCTTCCGTGGTGGCTTCTCGCCCGACAACAACTGGGCTGAAGGTTGGACCGCTGCCAGCCAGTTCGGCCTGTTCGCCAACACCGGCAACAACCCCGCCGACCCGGCGATCGGCAGCATCACTCTCGCTGCGAAGCTGAACTTCCCGACGACCGACGGCGTGTTCTACACCGTCTACGAGTCGGCTGATGGTGTGGCCTTCACCCCGATGGCAACCATCGAAGGCGACGGCACCACCATGTCCGTCGCTGACCTGGACGACTTCGATGCATCGAAGCTCTACAAGGTCGAAGCTCAGTAAGTTTGAAGTTTGACAAGGGCGGGACACCGCCCACCGCTTAGGCAACTAAAGGTTTGGTGGCAGAGAACCTGCCATCAAACCTTTTTCCCCGCCAAATAAGAAATGGTAAGCGTTATGAGGCTCTTGAAAAGAATCTGTTTGGGTATGGTTGGTAGCGTGTTGCTCGTAGGTGCGAGTTCGGTGAATGCACAGGCGATCGCGGGTGTGGACCGTGGCCCGGAAGCGCCGCACCTGCTGAAAGACCAGCCTGTTGAAGAATACCGCCTTGAATTGATCGATCTGGCCTGGCAGGCCGCGACGGCGTACCCGATCAACCCGCACATCAAAAACCGAGGCCGTGCCGAGGAGCATGTCGTGCAAGGCGCGTTGGGGATCAATCAGCCGCACCTGGCCTGGGGCTACGCGAAGAAGGTTGTGAACTGGCGCAGGGGTGCTTGCTATGCCGAGATCGCCCACTACCTGATTGAACAGGGTGAAACCGAGCATGTCGAATACTTCTTGAAGCAGGCGATCCTGCACTCCAAGGATGCGAAGCAGGGGTGGCGGCACGCGCGTGTGAAGACCCGTGTGGCGGCAGCGCGTTTATTGGTAGGCAATGAGAAAGGCGCTGCAGGCCTGGTTGAGGATCAAGACTTCGCAGGCCAAGGCGAACAGATCAGTGCAAAAGCTGTGAGCGCGACAGATGAGGAGTTTATCGAGCTTGTTGCGGCACTGGACAAGATGGTCAAGCTTGAAGGGTATGACGAAATCTGGGCAGCGATGCAGGGCTATGCACAACTCTATCGCCACCACTACAGCAACCCTACACGCCGATC
Source organism: Phycisphaeraceae bacterium (assembly GCA_019634195.1). Taxonomy (GTDB): domain Bacteria; phylum Planctomycetota; class Phycisphaerae; order Phycisphaerales; family Phycisphaeraceae; genus JAHQVV01. The sequence continues at coordinate 16,020 of JAHQVV010000237.1, forward strand.
ACTCTTGCTCAAGAAGCTGCGACTGGCATGGGAAGACATGCCGGGTATCCGCCGGTTAGAGGTCATGCTGCAGTTCGCGGATGCGGCGTTGGAGAATGACGACCAACAAGCCGCCAAGACACACATCGATGAGGCGGACGAGATTCGCCAGTCCTTTCGCTGGACGATCGACTATGACCTGAGGCTACGCGCTGATATCGCGCGCTACCGGACGGGGGTCGGTCAGAGCGATGCGGTACGCGTTCTGCTTGAGGAATCGGTCAAGCTTGCAGATGAAAAGCTTGAGAGCCTGCAGAACTTTTATCGCGCCGATGCGCTGCGCCCGATTGCAGAGGCGTTCGCAGTACTAGGCGACGAAGAGGGTTCTCTGGAGATTTATCGGCGCGTGGTGGAGGTTGGCGCATTGAACCCGAATATTCGGCCGCGCGTGTCTGATATCACTGCGAGCTGTGTTTCGATGGCCCTGCATGACATTAAGCCGGACGCTGAACTGATCAGCGAGATCCAGCAGATCGTGGATGGTCTGAAGAAATAATGAGATATCGCATTCTTCTAGTTGGCTTCGGGGTAAGCTTGTCGCTATTGACTGGGCGAGTCTATGCCCAGGTGACAGGCTCAATCCGCGGCCTTGTGACGGACCGTGACTTCAATGATCGTCCGCTCGAAGGCGTGACTGTTCTTGTCGTCCAAACCGAGCAGGCGGCGGTGAGTGATAGCCAGGGCGTCTATCTGATTGCTGATGTCCCGCCTGGCACGTACACACTGATCTTTACCCGGGAAGGCTTTGTCCGGCAGGTTGAAGCCGATGTGCTGGTGAACTCGGGCGCGTTGACCGAAGTCTCCGCTTCGATGCCCAGCGAGTTTACGGAGCTGCCACCGCTTGATGTCCAGGAGCTGAAGCTGGATGCTGGCTCGGAGATCGGTTTGTTAGAAATGCGGCAGGACCTGCCCCAGTTCCTTGACTCGGTCGGTGAAGAGCAGCTCAGTGCTGCTGGTGTCGGCGACGCGGCGGCGGCCCTGAGCCTGATCTCTGGTGCGACGGTCGCGGACAACAAACCGGTCGTGCGTGGTCTGCCGGACCGCTACGTCAACTCGCAGGTCAACTCGGTGCGATTCCCCTCGGCCGACCGCGAGACGCGCTCCCTCGAGCTGGACCAGTTCCCCACAGACGTGATCCAGAGTATCCAAGTCAGCAAGACGTTTACGCCCGATCAGCAGGGCGACGCATCTGGCGGCGCGGTGAATATCGTGCTCAAGGGCATCCCCGACGAAGACGTGATCAAGTTCGGCGTTGGTACTTCTTACAACACCAACCTGAGGCAAGCGAATAACTTCCGTAGTTACGCGGGTGGCGGGCTAGATTTTTTTGGTGTCGATCGTGGGCGGGATGCTCAGCCACCGATCAATCCCAACCCCGTCGCGGTCGGCACCAGTTCGGGCAACGCCCCGCTGGAATACAGCATGAACATGACGTTGGCCAAGCGCCACGAGTTTGTAGAGAGCGGCTGGACGGTCGGCGGGATCGTTAACACGTTCTATGACCAGGGGGGAAGCTACTACGACGACGGACTTGAGACGGATTACCTTGCCCAGTTCGTCGCCGCAGAACCCTTCTCGAATCCAGCAGACCGCAGACTGCTTTTCCTGCCCGACGCCTCAGAGCAGCTCACTCGTCCCAACGGCGACCCGCTTGAGGGTAACGTGTTTGATATCACCAAGAGCACGGAAGAGGTGCAATGGGGCGGGCTCTTTGCGACCGGTGCAGAGAATGAGTTCAACAAGATCGATTTGATCTATCTGGAAACAAACTCGATTGAAGACACAACCGTCGTCGCCACCGATACCAATACGCGTGATATCGTGCAGGATGCGCTATACGATCTCGACGCAGAGATCCTTGCCAGCGGCAATCCATTGGCGGCATTTGATTCGCAGTTCAATGGCCTGTACGACCCGGGGACCGACCCCGTTCCAGATACAGGCCGTAGCCTTGCTTTCTCGCGTAACCAAACCATCGCTCGTACCGAAAGGCTAATCCGCAGTTTGCAATTGCGTGGCGAGCATACGCTGCCGATCTTCGAAGATAACGAAGTGCAGGATGATGAGACGTTCCGTCTCCTGTCTCCCGAGATCGATTGGACTTATGCCTACAGTAGTTCCCAGCGTCGCGAGCCCGACAAGCGCGTCTTCAGCGATTATCTGGACGGATCGGGGCTTGCAGTTACCGACCCGACTCGGACCGCTCGCGCTATTAATATCCCTACGATTGGTACGTCTGGTGTGACCTCCGGCTACGCCCAGCGCGTCTGGGAATTTATCCGCGAGGATAGTAACCAGTTGCACTTAAACTACCGCCAACCCTTCGTGTTGCCGAATAACGAAGAGGGCTATTTTAAAACAGGTGTCTTCCGTGACCGCGTAGAGCGGGCATTCGAACGGGAAACATATGTAACCAGCGGTGTTAATCCTGTGGGCACAGTTACTTCCCCTGTTCCGGTAGGTGTCGAGTATGAAGACTTCTATCTTAATGAGGTCCTCACCGATTCGCAGCGTTCCAACTTTACGACCGACAATGCCAGCGACGTCGATTACGATGGCGAATACGACATCGATGCGTACTACTTCATGCTTGATGTCCCGGTGACGCCGATCATCAGTCTCGTTGGTGGGGTGCGGGTTGAGACGACCTCGATCAATATTGGGCTGATCGACGATAGCATCGACGAGTTTGCCCGTGGCGTGAATAGCGGCAATGGCTTTACGACCAGCGCGCTGTGGACCAACTTTGGCGCGGGGACCCGCACGGTCAACCCGGATAGCGGGCTGCCGCTAGGCGACGTAGATTTTGAACAGACAGACTACCTGCCGAGCCTCTCGCTGGTCATTGATGCGACAGAGCAACTCAGCTTCCGTGGCGCGTATTCCGAGACGATTGCTCGGCCAACCTTCCGCGAGTTGACGGTCGTCCGTGATCAGGAATTCCTCGGCTCCACGCCATTCTTTGGTAACGACACGCTGGCCTTTTCTTCTCTAAAGAACTATGACCTTCGTGCAGACTACCGCCCGACACCGGGTGGGCTGATCTCGGTCTCGGGTTTCTACAAAGAGATCGAAGACCCGATCGAAGTGATCACGATCTCGAACGACACGATCCAGCCGGGCTCGTACCTTGTCCCCGTGAATTTCAGTGATGGCACCATCCTGGGTGCAGAGCTGGAAATCCGGCAGGAGATGGGCGAAATCTATGAAGAATTAACCGGCTTGTCGCTCGGGGCTAACGGCACGATTATCGACTCGGAGGTCACGATTCCGGCGGCCCAGCAGACTGCTGCGATCGGGCAGACAAGTCGGGAGATGCTCAATGCGCCTGACATGCTGCTCAATTTCTTTGCGGTTTTCCGAAACGAAGACACGGGCACCGACATCGGCCTGTTCTATACCATCCGGGGCGATACGCTCGTCGCGGGTTCAAGCCCAACGGCCAGCGCGACAGCGGATTTCGTTCCCAACGTGTTCGAGACCGAGTACGACACACTTAACTTCACGATCTCCCAAAAATTGGGCGAGCATTTTAAGATCAAGTTCTCCGCCAAGAACCTGACGGACCCCGACATCCAGCGGGTCTACCGGTCACCGATCACCCCGGAAACGATTCAGAGCTCTTACAACAAGGGCATCAGTTTTTCGGTCAGTTTGTCAGCACAATTCGAGTTCTAAGGATACGCGATCATGAGATACTTTAAAGCCCCTTCTCTCTATGGCCTGGTCATACTCCTCCCGGCGGTGTTCTTTGCGACCAACCAGGCGACTGCTCAGGATGCGCCCCAGCCAGACGAGGCCGCGATCGATGAGGCCCGGCTGATGCTTGAGCGTTGGGGAGAGGTCCGCCGAGCGATTGCGAGGGAAAAGAGCGACTGGGTCCTGGCCAAGCAGGTGCTTGAGGACCGCATCGATCTTTTGAAACGCAACATCGACGCGATCCATGAGGAAACCAAGGCCCAGGAGCAGAAGCTGTGGGGCTTTGATGAAAAGGTCGCCATCCTCGAGAAGAAGAACGTCAAGCTCAAAAAGACGGCAGAAGAGCTGTCCGAACTTGTCGAGCGGATGGAAACGCAGGCGATCGCGCTCATAAAGGGGGCCCCACAACCGCTGATCGAAGGCGTCAAGCCGCTGGCTGTCCAGCTGCCCGGGTACACCAAAAACAACGACGCGGAGCAGGCGCTTGATGAGGGGGCCGAGGCAACGGTTGCCGAGCAAGAAGGCGAAGCGACAGAAGATGCGGAGGCGGCCCCGCCCCTGGCGCGACGCGTTGAGAACGTGGTCGGCGTGCTCTACCTCTTCAATAAGTACGCCGGCAAGCTGGACCAGACCAGCGAATTGGTCGCGCGCCCGGATGGCTCTTCGCTGAGTGTTGACGCGATCTACCTCGGGACCGGCTACGGCTTTTATGTCGATGATTCAGACCAGGTTGCCGCGGCGGGCTGGTCTTCGCCGACCGGGTGGATGTGGACTGAGACCCAGGCCGCGCCCGAACGTGTCCGGCAGGTCATCCAGGTTTTTAATAAGGATCAGCCCGCCGCTTTCGTCGGCCTGCCTGTTGAGGTGAAAGAATAATGCCCTATCGCCACACCACTCAACTCACTGTCTGCCTGCTTGCCGCGATGCTTTTTGTCGGCATCGCCAGCCCCACACTGGCGCAGGCGGCCGGTGCCCAGTCGTCACGCAACGCAAGTGTTGACCAATTCAACGAGACGGCCGGCGGCATCGAGCAGCGCCTGATCGATAGCGAGGCAGAGCTTGCTGCCCTGATCGAATCGATTACAGAGCAGAAGCTGCCGTTGAACACCCAGCTCCGTGAATTAGAAGACGAACTGGCGGAGGCACGCAAAGAACTCGAGAAGTTCTCCCGTACCGCAGCGGTTCGTGCGCTCGAAGAAGAGAAGCTCAAGAAGACGATCGAGGACCGCGAGAAGGCGGCGAATTTTATCGCCAACCGCTTTGATGAATACATCCGTGAGTTCGAGGCGGGGCTGCACATCGCTGAAATACAGCGGTACGAAAAAGTGCTGGAGGATGCCAAGCTCGCGATGGAAAACCGCGACCTCTCCTCACGTGACCGCTTTGATGTGCAGCTCGCGGTCATCGAGTCTTCGCTTGAACGCCTCGCCGAATTACAGGGCGGGGCGATCTACCAGGGCTCTGCGATCGATGGGGCGGGCGTGTTGGGCCAGCAGGGCGCCTCCGTCGCCGGGACGTTTGTCCAGCTTGGCCCGGTGGTCATCTTCAGCGACGCGACAGGCGAGCTTCAAGGCACGGTTGTGCAGAAGGTCGGTGCGCTGCTGCCCGAAGTCGTCCCGTTCAATATGCCCGAGGACACACTCGCGGTGAAGGGGCTGGTCGAATCGGGTAAGGGCGTGTTGCCACTGGACGCGACACTGGGCGAGGCGCTAACGACCGAATCGATTGAAGAGGAAACGCTGGAAGACGAGATCAAGGCGGGCGGCTTTGTCATGTGGCCGTTGGGGATTGTGGCCGGCCTTACTGTGCTGATCGCGCTGTACAAATTCCTGTCGATCGTGTTTACACCCTCCCCTTCGCGCCGTAAACTCGAGGAACTCCTCCACGCGGTTGCCGAACAGAATATTGAGAAGGCCCGCCGGGTCGCCAAATCGATGCGTGGTCCCAGTGGCAAGATGCTCCGGGCCGGTGCCGACCATCTCGGTGCGCCCCGCGAGCTGATCGAAGAGGTGATG
>JAHQVV010000238.1 GCA_019634195.1 Phycisphaeraceae bacterium
AGGCGGTTGCAAAGCCGGGGTCGTTTAGGACCGAACTGTCCGAAGCCAAGAACATGAAGGTTGCGCCTGAGATTTTGATCCAAGCTTCGCCATCACCGAATCCTGGGTAGTGGATCATAAAGCCCATCACGCCGTACATCAGGAACCCGATACAAATGATCATCGAGTTCTTGAAGAGGATGTTGACGGTGTTCTTGGCTCGGGTCAGGCCGGATTCGACCATCGCAAAGCCAAGGTGCATCAAGAAGACGAGGCAGCCCGCGATCAACACCCAGAGGTTGTCGATCGTGAACTTGTCGGTGTCAACGATGGCGATTGAGAAGTCGCCATTGTCGGGGTCGGCGTACTCTACCGAGTAGTCGCCCGCTTCTTCTGCAGCCGCGATGGCTTCAGCGAGTGCTGCGGCTTCCTCTTCGGTCGGCTCGGGGGCCGGTTCCTCTTCCGCAACCTCTTCCGTTTCTACCGCTTCCGGTTCTGCGGGTTCGTCCTGCGCCCAAGCCGTCGTGGGGGCAACAAATGACGCGATCAGCGCCAGCCCCAACATCAGCATGAGCAGGGATCGTCCGATCCCAAAACTTGTTCCTGGCATACGAGTGCTCCTGTCTTTTAGGCGAGCGATTACGAAACAGGCCGTCCGGCTCGCCACCCCACGGCCGGCCCGTCTTAATACCCAGTCAACGCAAAAAACACGGGCACGCGCCCGCTCGTCGGCTGGTCCTGAGGTCAAAAGTGCGATGCGGTATGCATGGATCTCTAAACGATGTGTCCTGCGGGCATCCTGCCCTTTTCCTGTGCCGGTCGGCCTCCATGGCCCGGCGTCCTAAAGCCCCCGGTCGCTCGATCTGATTCAACAAAAACACTAAAAAGGAAAAAGATGGGCGCCCCTTAGGACGCCCACCTATCGCCCCCACGACCGCCGTGGGGGTGGCCTGCTTCGGATCTTGGAGCAAGTCGGCGTCGTCCGAGGCCAGCTTGCTCGCAAGATCAATTCGTGAGCCACGGTGCATACTTCAACAGGCGTGCCAGCCACTACTGAGCACGCCCGTTTTCTCGGAACCCAGCCCCTAGCCACTTGTCCATCTGAGCCTAAGTGAATGAATTTCAGTGGTTTATGGAGCGCTGAAATTCTGAAAGTTTTCGTGAAAAAGTCTAGTTATTAGCCACGTCAAGTCCATTATGCCTAATAAATAAGCATTACAATCATTGATGTACATAAATCGTGCATCGCTTCTTCATGCAAGATCCGGATTGGTTTGTGCGCGCCGGGCGGTAGAATGCGGCTCGATGTTGACACAAGGAGCCACGATGCGCTTGAACGCCCGATACCGACGCTGCCCTCTCTATGGGGCGGTGCTCTTTGCCCTGCTCCTCCTTACTGGTCCGGGCATGGCTCAAGACGCCGCCGAGCCCACGCCGCCCCAGCCCGTGCCCGCCGAGGCAGCAGAGCAGGGCGAAGACCCCGGCCAGATGACTATCGAAATCGATCTGGAGCGCCTGCTCTTCGACGCACGCGGCGGCAACTTTCAGGACCCCGTCTGGCGGCTCCAAGCCGGACCCGGCAGGCGCATCCTGCTCCTGCCCTTCACCGTCGATAACATCAACCGCCCCAGCAAGCTCTCGCGCTTCCCCATCAACGTCCGCACCGGCCGGTTCATCGGGTTTGTCATCCCCAAGCCCGAGCAACACAGCCACGGCGGTAACGACGTAGACCTCAACCGCATCGTTCGGGCGGCACCGGGCGAGTTGCAGCAGATGCTCTTTGAGTCGACAAAAGACGACGGCGCTGGCGAGCCCGAGGCCAACAACTCGCCGGAGGAAGACGCCCATGAGCCGACGCCCGAGCAAGCACCGCGGCTAGCGCGAGACATCATGCTGTACCCTGACGGCACGGTGCAATGGTCGATGGCCCGCAGCTTTCACGGAGGCACGGCGCAAGGCGCCAGCGAGTCGAACCCCTACGGCTACAAGATCGACCCCGCCCAGCTGCGCGCGACCCAGCCGCCAAAGCCCGAGCGCGTAACAAGAAACGAAGGCGAAGATTCGCGCACCTTCGCGCTGCGCAAACGCGAGCAGCAACTCGCCGAGCGCGAGAAACTCAACGCCTACCGCGACCTGCGTGACAAGCTGCGGAGGCTGCCCGAGACCTTCCGCGAGCCCGCCCCGACCGTGCTCTACGCCGCGATCGAGGTGCCGGACAGCGACACGCTTTCATTGCAAGGCCCGGCTCCGCTGCCCTGGGTACTTGATGCCGAGAAGAAACAGCTCTTCGAGCAACTCTCCCGCGGCAATACTTTGCAAAACGTTCAGGGCGAAGACCTGGCCGGCAGCATCGTCGCGCTGATCCAGGGCCACCCCCTGGACGCCCGGGCCGTCGCGATCGCCACGACCAAGAGCCGGCTTGCGGGGCAGGTCCAAACCGATGACCCCGGCTACCAGATCCTCAGCAGGCTGCTTAACTCCAATGACATCCCTACCCGGCGGATCGCGCTCTACGGCGTCGCGACCACCAACCCGCCGTCGATCGCCAGCGCTAAACTCATCGGCGTTGCCGGTGAAGCGGCCCTGGGTGAAGAACGAAAAATGCTGAGCTTCGCGTCGTTGGGCAAGCTGTTTTCAACCCAGGCCGATGGCCCGGATACGGCGCAGGTGCTGATTGATCGGGTTAACGAGACCATCGCGGACCCCGAAGGACCCGCCGCACCACGCGTCATCGAGCGGGTGCTCGACACGATCAACCCCGGGCAGATCACCCACGGTTTGTCCGCCAGCGACGAGGCCACAGCGGTCATGATCGAGGCGATTGACCTCACCGGCGTGACGCCCGAAGAGTTCGGTGGCGTTGCGGAAGCGATCATCTCGCGTGCACCGGACAGCCCTGTCGCCGCGGGTTGGCTGGACCAACAACTGCTGGGCAGCAAGAACCAGGACCTGATCAATAAGACGTTGTCGCTGCTCAATGAGTCCGAGATCGCGCCGCTGCCGTCGGAGGATCAGATTAATCCAGGCACGACCGACACCAACACCGACACCGAATCCGCGCCCGAGTCAGACACGACGATGCTAAGCGGCACGATCCCGATGGTGCGCTCAGACCATGCGCTGCTCGCGCTCTTCGATAGCAAAGACGACCTGCAGCAGGCGGCGGCCTGGGCGGTGCTCGGCCGATTCCACATCGCGCTGCCGGGTGCCGAACGGATCAACCAGCCGGGCGCAACCCGAGGGCAGCGGGCCGACCCGGCGCGTGCGATGTTTGAATCGATCCTGGCCAAGGCCAAGGCCCGCGAGGAAGTGCCCGCCAGCATCGTCGCGTTCATCGTGAATCAGAAAGACAACGCACTGACCCAGACCGCGAACGACCGGTTTGTCGCGCTGCTGGCCGACAAAGACCTGGCGCAGAAGACGGCACGGGCCGCGCTCGATGCGTACTTCGCTTCGCCGCAGCGGTACGTGCAATCGATCCAAGCCCTTCGATCCACCGACAAGCAGTCGTTGATGCAGGCCATGTATGCCGCTCAGGATCAGCAGGCCCCGTTGATGTCCGGGCTGATCGCGGATCGTGGTCAACAGGCGATTGCTTGGTTAAACACCTACGCCAAGGAGCAGGGCTCGCTCCCGACAAAAGACGCGTGGGCCGAGTTGGCGGTCAGGATCGGCGAGGCCGAGTTGTTGCGCCGCGCGTCGTCCCCTGACCCCGTGCTGTGCTCGGCCGCCGCCGCGGCGCTCGTGGTCGCTGCGGGGGGTGACGAGAGCCAGGAGGTGGCGTTCGCCCAAACCATCGCGCTGATGGAGGCCCGGACGGACGCGTTGGTCCGCCCCGAGTGGGAGAAGCATCGCAACAAGATCTACGCCTCGGCCTTCAAACGCGCACAAGACGCTTACAAGCTTGTCGCCACGCTTGTCCCCGCCAACGATAACTTCGGCCCGGTACGGCTCGAGCCTGAAGAAGGGGAGGGGGCTGAGCCCGCGCCGGGCAAGGACATCGACTTGGGCGTCGTCGAGTTCCGTGCCGAGGGCGTCGACCTGTCCCTGAGCGTTGAGGCGGTCACGCTATCTCCGAGCCCTGGCCAGCTTGGGATCCGGATCGATCAGGCCTCAACACTGCGATCATTCAACAAGCCCGAGCTGTCTAGGATCCCCCCCGAGCAGCTGAGCCAGCCCATCGATCTGCTGCCGCAAGACGGCGGGGCGTGGGTTGGCGAGTTGACCCTCCGCGATGGTCGGGTGCTCCGCGTCTCGCTCGAGCCAGCGGACTGACGCCAAGCCCTGAATGGAAACCAGCCCCGAGACATACGGAAAATTAAACCCGCCGAATATTTGTTGACACAATTAATGTTTAAACGTAAGATGTAGCTGTGGCAACGCTCCAACGCGATCTCAACAAGAAGTCCGGCTTCGACTCGCCCGAGCAGCAGGCGTACCTCAACCTCGCGTACACCCACGCGAAACTCTCCGCGGCGTTCGCGCGGCTGTTCAAGGACCACGGCCTCAGTGAGGCGGCCTACAACATCCTCCGTGTCCTACGGGGGGTACGCAAGCACCCCGAGAACGGCCGTGATGCCCTGCCCTGCGGCGAGATCGGCGGGCGGCTCATCGCCCGTGTCCCGGACGTCACCCGCCTGATCGACCGCCTGGTCAAGGCCGGCCTCGTCGATCGTATCCGCGGTGAGGCCGACCGCCGCGTCGTCCTCGCACGCATCACCACCAAGGGGCTGGCCCTGCTCCGCAAACTCGACGAGCCCGTGCTGGAACTGCACGCCCAAACCCTCGGGCACCTCACCCGGAGCGAACTAAAACAGTTCAACGCTCTCATGGAAAAAGCCAGGCAGATCCAGGCCTCCACAAGATCGCCCTGATTTTTTTGCCTATAAATTTGTTGGAACAAATAAATGGTGCTCCGCGTTCTCTACTAGACCCCAGACCACCCCACCCCTTACGAAAGGAAACCCACCATGTCCGACAACAACGTCCGAATCCACGAACTACTCGACTACGTCCGCCAAGGCCGCATCATGGACGCCATGAAGGAGTTTTATCACGACGACATCGTCATGACCGAGCCGGCCTACGGCGACACCGTTGGTTTGGCCGCGAACCTCGACCGCGAGCAGAAGTTTGTCGACTCCGTGAAGGCGTTCAAGAAGTTCGAGGCCCCGGCCATCACGGTCGGTAACGGCGTCGCGATCTACGAGAACGTCATGGACTGGACGGATGTCAACGACAACGATATCCACGTCGAGCAGGTCGCTGTCCAGAAATGGAAGGACGGCAAGATTGTTCACGAGCGCTTTTACTACGCCACGAGCTAATCCTGCAGCGAATCTGCGCTGCCCGCACCTAAGGAGTGCAACCATGAACACCACCATTCCTAACATCGAGATCCGCCGCGCCGTGGACCGAGGTCGAACCCAGATCGGCTGGTTGGACAGCGCCCACGCGTTTTCCTTCGGCCAGTACCACGACCCACAGCGTCTCGGCTACCGCTCACTGCGCGTCATCAACGACGACCGCGTCGCGCCCGGCGCGGGCTTCGGCGAGCACGGCCACGACAACATGGAGATCATCACCTGGGTCCTCCAGGGCACCCTCCGACACGGCGACTCGCTTGCCAACGCACGGGCCCTCGGCCCAGGCGAGGTGCAGGTCATGTCCGCCGGCTCGGGCATCCGCCATAGTGAGTTCAACGGCAGCGACACCGAAGCGAGCCACTTCCTGCAGGTCTGGATAACACCCAAGTCCCGCGATATCGAGCCGCGCTACGACCAGCGCACCATCGGTGCCCACGCCCGGCACAACCGCTTTACACCCATCGCCTCAGGCATCCAAGCACATCAGGCCGAGGGCGCACTACCGATCCATCAGGACGCGGTCGTCCTCGTCGCAGATATCGATGTGGGTGCAACGGTCAGCCACGAGATCGCTGTGGGCAGGGCGGCCTACGTCCATGTCGCGGCCGGCAAGATCGTGTTGGCGGAGCACACGCTCTCCGCAGGCGACGCCGCGATCATCGAGCAGCCCGGAACGTTTGAAGTGAAAGGCGTCGATCAGGCTCAAGTCATGCTATTCGACCTCGCTTGAATCAACTCGCCCCTGACCCCAATCCTAGGCCCTAGGCCCATCAAAAAACGGCGGGCCCGGCCTTGTCGCTCTGCAGCGGCTCGGCCGGGCCCGTCTCGTTTTTTCCGCCGGGGCTTATCAGCCCCACCGCGGGTTCCGTTTTGTAATGAGGTTGCGATTAACTCGCCTGCTTCTTCACGCTCCGGGCCTTGGCCAGCAGTTCTTCGCTGATCTCCGGCATCGGGTAGTGCTTTTTCAGGAACGCCTGGATCTGGTCGCTCTCCGCGACGCGGAAGTACACGACCTTGTCCAGCCGATTGGTCGCGAACGTCACCGCACGCGCCAGACGCCTCCGCGACGCTGCCATCAGCAACTCGCCGCCTGGCTCGAAGTTGATCGGCAGGCACTCGAACTGCCAGGCCTGCCTCCGATTGATCATCCGCAGCGCACGGTCGTCGAACGTCTGCTCGGACAAATCGATCGTCCCGGTGAACCGGTGGTACTGCTCGATCCACGCGTTCTCGATCGACTCGAGCGTGACCTCGAACATCCGTTCGGCGAGCACCCCAAAGGGCAGGTGCAGTTTCTTCTGCGACTGAACTATCTCGAAGACCTGTTGTTCATTGAGCACGCCCTGCTCAACGAGGATCTCGCCGATGCGGATGGGCCTGTTTTCGGGGTTCTGTGACAAAGCGGTGACTCCATAGGCCGGTCTGAGGTGGCCTAAAGAATCAATCGGCCCTTTCCGGGACCGGGTTTACGGCTGATCTCGGTTGATAAATCGCGGACCCAATCCCCGGCGAGTGCCGCGGTAGAAACCCCGGATCACCCCGTCAACCGATATCGGAGCTCAGTCCGACCCGTCTGACGGTGTTTGATCGTTTGAGCCGGGCTTGTTCGCTAAGATCAGACAGGTGACGCCGGCCCCCGCAGCGAGGAAGGCGAAGAACAGTGCGTACTTGGCCGCGGTGGGGGTGGCGGGCTCGAGCTCTTCGCCGAACACCGAGCCAAACCCCGATTCGTTGAGCGCTTCAACATTGGATGCGTTGGTGCTGCACCTTTCGAGCGCGACAAATAACAAGACCGCGCAGACGATGAAGCTGATGATCGAGGTGAGCCTCAGCCCCTGTTTTGACATCGCGGTGCACCCCGTGCTGCGTCGTGCATTTACTTCGCTGGCTCTTCCGTTGCTTCTTCGTCGGTCTCTTCGGCTTCCTCTTGCGCGGGGGCCTTTTCGGCCTCGGGCTCGAGCATGACGACGCGGTCGATGGTGATGACGTTGAGTTTCAGGGCGCGGTCGTAGCTGGTCTTGCCGACGACGCCGACGAGTTGGTTGAGCATGGCGCCGACCTCGAGCTTGTCGCTGGGGGCGACGTAGGCGAGGGTGCGGGCGGCGGGGGAGGCGTCCACGACGCGGTAGAGCAGCGGCAGGGAGCCGCCGTCGTACACGGTCGAGGGCATGAGCAGGCCGACGGCGGTAAAGCGGTCGGGCAGCGGCTCGAGGTCTTCCTTGGCGGTAATGACCGTGCGGGCCTGCGTGTTCTTCTGCGCGGCCTTGGCCTTCTCCATCGTGGCGACGATCTGCTGGCGTCGTTCGATCAGACGCAGGCGGACCTCGATGATCTGCTCGTCGATGCCCGGCAGGTCGTAGGCCTGCAGGTTCTGGTACGCGGCGGCCATCTTGTCCAGCGGCTGCTTTTCGATCGGCAGGCTGAAGTAAGGCAGGACCTTGTTCTCCACGGTCTTGAGCGCGTCGCTGCGGGCCGGGGTTTCGACCTCGACCTCCGGTGCCTTGGGCCAGCCATCGGTGGAAGGCGGGGTGGGGATCTGCGCGGTGTCGGGCTGGCCGATGGAGCCGGGTTCTTTCACTTGGCCATCATTCGGGTCGCGGTGGTCGGGGATCTGGGTGCCGGGTTCAACGGGCTTGTCGGTGCCATCGGGCCCGTCCGTGCTGTCTGGTTCAACAAGCTTCACGGGTTCGACAGGTTTGATCGGCTCGACGGGCTTGACCGGTTCGGTCGGCTTGTCTGTGCCGTCTGGTTTGTCAGTCTTGTCGTCACCGGCTGCTTCGAGGTCCTCGGCGGTTGCCTTGCGGAGCGTGCCGGCGGGGATGAAGACGAAGGCGTCCTTGGGCGGGGCGATCTTGTAGAAATTGCCTTCTTCGGCGAGGATCGTGACGGCGTCGCCCTTGGAGAGGGTGCCCTGCACGCGGTAGGACTCGCCGGGCCCGCGGAGGGAGGCGGCCTTGAACTCGGTGCGGTCCTGGTTGATGGTGCCCTTTTCGCCGTCGCCCTGAGCATCGACGAAGGCCTTGGAGACGTAGCTGTTGACGTTTTGGGGCACGCGGATCTGGTACCAGGTCTGGTTGAAGAGGACCTTCTCGACGCGGGCCATATCGCCCTTCTTGAGCTCACCGACGACGTAGTAGGCCCTGCCGGCGCCGGAGCGGACATCGACCTTGTCCTCGGTGACCACGCCAATAAACGGCGCTTCTTGTGCCGCGGTGGGCAGTGAGGCGAAGACCATCAGCACGGCGGCGAGGGCGGTGGAAAAAGTAGCGCGTTTCATCAGTCGGGCTCCCTGGTTCGGTTTGGATCGGCGCTGATCGCGTGTCCGGGTCTATCTTACAGGACGTTGGTGCCTCTGTGGGTTCAATCGGACGATCGTAGGGCGTTTCTATTGAAGCGGACGCACGATCGTGTGTGTTTGTTCCGTTGGGGCCGTCGTTGTGTTCGTGGGCCGGGCCAGCCGGGGTGTCGCACCGGTGGTGCGCTGTTCATCGAATGAGCCGATACAGTAAGTGTCATGCGAGCAAGCAAGCGAACGGTGATGGGCCTGGCATTGATGGCGTTGACTGCCGGGGCGGTGGTGCTGGTCGATGCCGTGTCGGACCTGTCGCCCGCTTCGGCGAACGCGCGCTCGAGCCTGACCTTGCCGGTCCCGCCGGTGGGCGCGGAGGCACGCCAGGGCCGGCTGCGTGACCAGATCGGCTGGAACCACGCCAAGCGCCGGCTTAAGGCGGACATGCCGATGGGCCGGGGCATCCCGCTGGGCCAGGTCGAGGGCGACGCCCAGGGCGGCTACCTTGCCAACACGAACCACAAGCAACTGCCGGGCACCGGGTTCATCCCCGAGGCGGGCAAGTCCAAGCTCTCCGGCCACGCCACCGCGGTCGCCGTACGCATGGTCGGCCCGGACTCTGCCGGGCAGGGCGTCCGCGCGGTGCATGCCTGGCCCGTCAACGAGTGGTTGCGCGAGGGCTACCTGAATCTCGGCACGACCGACAACCCGATCGACGACCACCCCGCGCGCGTCTTCAACCACTCGTGGATCGCCGTGAGCTCGCCCGCCGCGCCGCTGCTGCTCCGCCGGGTTGACTACGCCGTCGATACGAATGACATCCTCGTTGTCTGCGGCGTCAACAACCGCGTCGGCGACATCCCGCACCTGCTCGCCAGCGCGCACAACGTCATCAGCGTCGGGACCATTGGGGGCAACCATTCCGACGCGCTGACCGCCGTCGAGGGCGAGGGCCGATGCAAGCCCGAGATCGTCGCGCCCGGCAACCTGACGAGTTGGACGACAGGCGTGGTCACCGGCGTGTGCGCCGCGCTGCTCGAATACGCCGACCGATTGGCCGAGGCCGACGCAGCGGATAAGGACGCAGCACGCAGCGAGGTGATCAAGGCCGTGCTGTTCGCCGGGGCGTTCCGTGCCGCGAAATGGGCCCCCCCCGAGGGCGAGCCGCTGGACCGCAAGCTCGGCGTCGGCATCGTGGACATCGACCGCTCATTGGTCATCCTCGAAGGCGGCAACGCGCTGCCCGGCAAACCGACCAAGCAGCGCTACGGCTGGTCGTTCGCTAGCGTAGAGCCCGCCAAGGTCCGCGACTACGCCTTCACCATCGATGTCGAGCAGGGCGAGACCGGCATCGCGCTGGTCTGGCACCGCCGCGTGCTCGGCGGCAAGGCAAAGCTCGTCAACGAAGACACCGGCGAGACACGCGACATCTGGAACCCCGGCACGTTCGTCCCCGACCTCAACCTCGGGCTGATCAAAACGAATGAAGACGGCTCAGAAACGATGGTCGCCGCCAGCACCAGCAAGGTCGACAACGTCGAGCTGATCCACCTGCCCAAGCTCGACCCGGGCAAGTACACGCTACGCATCGCCCGCAGCAAAGACAACACCGACCAGCCCTGTGACTACGCGCTGGCGTGGCGGATCGAGGCGAATGCAGCGTCAGAGTGATCGGTAGGACAGGCATTCCTGCCTGCCACAAGACCGAAGGTCTATTTTCGATTCGAGTCGGCTTCGCCGATTAACAGGCAGGAATGCCTGTCCGATCAAAGATAATGGATCAATCCCCCTCCACCATCGCGGGCACATCGCGCGCGTCGCCCTTGATCTGTCCCGGCAGGCGCATGAAGACGACCAACCCGATCACCGCGAGCAGGGTGGTGACGGAGAACACGTTGAACATCATCGGCAGGGAGCGGTCCGCGAGCTCGCCGCCGAGGACGTTGCCGATGATGCGCGAGGGGCCAAAAACGGTCATGGCGTACAGCCCTTGGATCGAGCTGCGGAAGTGGTCGCCAGCCAAGGCGTTGAGGTAGATCGGCGGGACAACGTAGATCGCGACGACGGTTGAGCCGTGCAGGATCTGGGTCCAGACCGCGACGTGTTGGTTGGGGAACTGGCCCAGCAGCGCGAAGCGCAGCACCATCAGGCTTAGGCCCCCGACGATGAGCCACTTGAGCCCGAATTTCGCGGTCAGCAGGCCGGTGGCCGTCATGACGCCGAGCTCGAGGACGACGCCGAGCATCGTGATCGGCCCGACCCAGGCTTCGGAGAAGCCGACGGTTTCGGTGAGGTAGATCGAGTAGAA
>JAHQVV010000239.1 GCA_019634195.1 Phycisphaeraceae bacterium
CCCCGGCCGACTCATGGGCACATCAAATGCTATTGGAAGAGTTGTATAAACTAGCGGATGCGGGCGAACTTATTTCGGTCGAACGCGACTGCCATGATGTTGAATTAACCGGCCTCTTAAGCCACGTCTCGGATTCACTCATCGCGATGCACCTGTTTACGAATGAGGGTGATTTTGACGGGATTGCGATTTTTAAGTTCGATCAAATCGAAGAAGTCTATTGGGGAAACCGCGAGCATAAAGCAATCCAGCTATTGATAGATCAGAGTGTCGAGCTGCCGCATATTGAAGTCGCACACGACGACTTCTTCTCTGCCATAGTGGAGCTGAATGCGAAGTATCCAAGTATCTGTGTCCATTCGGCACATGCTGAGTCGCGCTACGACATCGCGCACATCGAAGACTACGACCACGATTGGTGCAAGATTCTCACCTTCTCACCAATGAAGAGTCTTTCAAGGACTTACAAGCTCATTCAAAGCCAGAGTATTTCACGCATTGTTGTTGAATCTCCATACCAAAATGGCATCGTGCGATTGCATTCCCAAGGACTGTAGCCAAAGAGCATTGCTCGCCACACATTGCCCGGCGGGTGGCCGGGGCAGGCGGCTTGGGGATGCCCCGGAACGAATCGTCTGTCACGTATCGAGCCAATTTGTTCCGGGTCTTCGCAAGCTCAGACACCGGCCACCCATTGCTGAGCTCGCGTTTGCTGCTTGTTCGTCGCTCGGGCGTGGCCCGGCGGGCCCGGTGGTGTTGTGCCGAGATGAGGTGAAAACGGCGTTAAGGCACGGACTCAGTGCTCGCTCCCGGCCGGTAAAAGGTCTCGCGCGTCGGCAAGACCTCCCACTCGCAGACGTAGCCCTCCGGGGTGTGGATCCGGCTGCCGGTCCCCCTGTCCGGCAAGTCGTTCATGCGTCCGTCGGGGAGCAGCGACCCGAAGTCCTCGTTATTGAGAGAGTCGTTGGGCTCGTCGGTGTCCCAGACCCAGTACTTGTCGGTGCCGTCGAGCCAGACCCACTTCCCCTCGGTCTGGCGGTCGGTCGCGCCGAGCCAGATGGTCCTTGGGTTTTCGCCACGCAGCTGGTGGACGAAGCGGCGTTCTTTGCCTGAGTTCAGGCAGACCAGGTAGCCACCGAGCTCCTCGCATGCTTTGAAGGCCTGGCTCCAGAGCACCTTCTTCATGACCAGCAGGTAGTGGTGGCCTTCGTATTCGACCAGGTCCAGACCGGTGGTCGGGCGGAGCCACTTCATCTTGGTTTGGATGCGCCCGAGCTCCCGGCCGTCTCCCTGCTCGGTGTATACGTCTTTGGCCTCGTTGTAGACCGCGAGGAGCAGATCGCCCGCTTGCTGCAGCTTCACGCGGTAGCTCTTGATGCTGGATCGGACCTCGTCCGCGTCGGGCAGGGTCTGGTCTTTCCTGTATCGGTCCAGCTGTGCCTGCAGGGCGTTGGCCTTCGCCGCGTCTTGCCTGCGGTTCGCCAGCTTGATCGCCCGGGCCAGCTTGAGATCGATGTTCGTGTCCAGCCGCCGCCGCTCGGCCTCGACGGCTTCTTCGAAGGCCTGCTCGGCCTCCGCGATCCGGTCTTCCAGCGGCAAGGCGGCGGCCTCGTCCTCCCCCACCGCGGGGCAAGCGATCGATACAAGCACTGTAAAAACAATGCAGGCGGCATAGAGGCGGGCAAACAAAGAAGGCATGCGGTCTCACAGTCGATTAAAGAGACGGGGAACTGATAACAACTATACGGGATCGTGTTGGGTTTCTAAATTATTTTTTGTCAGCGGGTGGCTTCCCGGCCGTTCCCTGGGCGTGGCCCGGGCCCTTCTGTCTACGTTCAGTAGCGGGATATCGCCACTACGTCACGACGGGTCGTGGTTCGTTCCGGGGGCTCGCGGACTCGCCCCCGGCCACACAGAGATCTGAAAACGATGAGGGGAGCAGGCATTCCTGCCTGTCCTACCATTGGATCAGCCGCGCGTCACGGCAGCGTGGTGTTAAAATGCCGGTTCGCACATCGATGAAAGGGCTTGCCTTGCTGACACACATCAAATCTATCGTTGCCGTGTTGTTATTGATCCTCGTTGCGGGCGACGCCGTTGCCGGGCAGGATGGGGACGGGTCGATCGCCATCACCGGCGAACTCAAGGCCTGGCACAAGGTCACGCTGACGATCGATGGGCCGTTCGCGAAGGAGACGGATACCGATCCGAACCCGTTTACGGGCTACCGGCTGAGCGTGACGTTTGTGCACGCATCAGGCTCCACGACGTATGTGGTGCCTGGCTACTTCGCGGCGGACGGGGATGCGGGCGAGTCGTCCGCGACCGAGGGCAACCAGTGGCGGGTTCACTTTGCGCCGGACAAACCGGGGCGGTGGGGCTACACGGTGCAGTTCCTCAAGCAGCCGGGCGTCGCGCTGATGACGGATGACGAACTCGCAGCCAACAACCAGTCGGAGATCTCCTCCGTGCCCGGGCACGAGAAGACTGGCAACTTCACCATCAAGCCCTCCGACAAGACCGGCCGAGACATGCGTGCCCATGGCCGGCTGCGGTATGTCGGCGAGCGGTACCTGAAGTTCGCGGGTAGTGGGGACTACTTCCTCAAGGCCGGGGCCGATGCGCCCGAGACGCTGCTCGCATTCAAAGACTTTGATGGCACGGTCGCGAACAACCCGAAGAAGGGCCCGCTCAAGGCCTATAAACCGCACCTCAAAGACTGGCAGCAAGGCGACCCGGCTTGGCAGGACGGCAAGGGCAAGGGCCTCATCGGCGCGATCAACTACCTGTCTTCCACGGGCTGTAACGCGTTTTCGTTTTTGACCTACAACGCGGGCGGCGACGGCGACAACATCTGGCCCTTCATCGAACGCGGCAAAAAATTCCATTACGACTGCTCCAAGCTCGACCAGTGGCAGGCCGTGTTCGATCACGCGACGAGCAGGGGGATGTACCTGCACTTCAAGCTGCAGGAGACGGAGAACGACGACGACCTGCACGGCACGAAACGTAAGCAAAAAGACACGCCCGCCGCGTTGGACAACGGCGATCTCGGCCAGCAGCGGAAGCTCTACCTGCGCGAGATGATCGCGCGTTTCGGGCACAGCCTCGCGCTGAACTGGAATCTCGGCGAGGAGAACACCCAAACCACGAAGCAGCAACGCGACATGGCGGCGTACATCAAGGCGACCGACCCGTACGACCACCACATCGTCATCCACACCTACCCCAGCGACCAGGACAAGATCTACGGCTCACTGATGGGCGATCAATCCACGCTGACCGGCGCGTCGGTACAGAACAGCAACGTCCGCGACTGCCACTGGCAGACGCTCAAGTGGGTGACGCGTTCGATGGAGAAGGGCAAGCCCTGGGTCGTGGCGTTCGATGAACCGGGCGACGCGAGCTTCGGCACCCCGCCGGACCCGGGCTGGCCGGGCATGGACAAGCACAAGAAGCTGCCGGCGACGATCCACGACGTGCGGAAGTACGCGTTGTGGGGCACGCTGATGGCCGGGGGCACGGGGGTCGAGTACTACTTCGGCTACAAGCTGCCGCAGAATGATTTGAATGCGGAGGACTGGCGCAGCCGGGAGAAGACTTGGGCGTACAGCGCGGTCGCGTTGGGCTTCTTCCGGGATCACAAGATCCCGTTTGAGCAGATGAAGAACCACAACGGCCTGATCGGCGCGGATGCGAAGAAGAACGAGGGCTACTGCTTAGCCAAACCCGGCGAGGTGTACCTGGTTTACCTACCCAAGCAGCGGGAAGAGGTCACGATTGACCTGACCGGTGTAAAGGGCAAGTACACCGTGCAGTGGTTCAACCCGCGCGAGGGTGGTGACCTGGTCGGCGCAGAGACGATCAGCGGCGGTAATCAGGCGACCTTTGCGGGGCCTCCGAAATCTGCGAGCGGCGGCGACTGGCTGGCGGTGATCCGGCGGGAATAAAAGCCCTTTTAGTTGTCTTGATCCAAGAGTAACGCACCACCTTTGGTGTACGCGTTGCCCTCCGCTTCAAACAACAACGTCTCCACCGGGTCTTGTGCGTAGCGCTCGACGACGTAGATCGCGGCCTTGTTGGTTGCGGTCTCGGTGCGGGTGAAGGCGACGAACTTGGTGCCGTTGATGTGCACGGGGTCGGTGTCGCGGTAGGCCTTGCCGGGGCTGGAGAGGCGCTTCTGCCGATTGTTGGCGTCGATGAGCCAGACGGCTTCGTTGCGCCGGCTGTAGGGGAGCGTGGTGTAGGCGATGGAGGTGCCTCGGGGCAGGTTGGTAAAGCCGTCGCCGCGGAGGGCGAGGGACCGGTTCAGGCCGGTCTTGAGGTCGTGCACCATGAGGTCGCCGGCCGGCGCGTCGAGGGTGTCGCGCGAGTTGTAGAAGACGGCGCGGTCGTCGACGCGGAAGGAGGGGTCGGAGCCGAAGCCGAGGGTCTTTGCCTCGTTGTCGGTGGTAAGGTCTTTGAGTTCGATCTGTAATTTTCCGCCGCGTTTCACAACATAGGCGAGCCCTTCTCCGTCGTTGGAGAAGACGGGAGAGAACAGCGCGTCGGCGGATGACACGACGTCCTGGGTCTGCCCGGTCTGTAGGTCGTGGATGCGGAGGGTGAAGGACCCTTGGCCAGCCGATGCGTTGCGGGCGACGTAGGCGACGCGTGTGCCGGCGTAGTCCACCGTCGGATCGACTTCATCCAGTAGCGGCGATTGGCTCAATGGCGTCGAACTGCCCGACGCCAGGTCGTAGAGATACAAATCCAGCCCCCCCGCTTCGTCCGCCATCACACAAGGCAGCACCTGCCGCGGCCCCGCCTCGCAGCCCGCGAGCACCGCGAACACGACCCATCCAAACAGCATCTTCTTCATCGTTGTAGACCTCACCGCGTGTCCCCTGGCCTCCGTCCCGTCGAGCCGCATCATACGCCCCGCCGCTGGGGCTCGCACGGTTTATCCCTCAAACCTATTTTTTATGTAAATCCAGCAATATCCATAACTTAAGGCGTTCAAATTGACGCCGAAGGCCAATTTTGATACAATCTTCCTTCTCATGCCAAGCACCAAAACAAAGCGACCTTCCCGCCCAGGCGGGCGTAAACCGAAGTCCGGCGCGGCCTCGATCACCAACTACACCACCGCCCTCAAGTGGCTCTACACCCACATCGACAACGAGCGGCTGCGGCTGGTCAAGTACGACGACAAGTCCTTCTCCCTCAACCGGATGCGCCAGCTGCTCAAGCTGATGGGCAACCCCCAGGACGGGCTCAAGTGCGTCCACGTCGCCGGGACCAAGGGCAAGGGCTCGACCTGCGCGATGGTCGCTTCCATGCTCCAGGGCTGCGGCTACACCGTCGGCTCGTTCTCCTCGCCGCACCTGATCGACCTCCGCGAGCGGATCGTCATCAACGGCGACATGATCGCGTACAACGAGTGTGCCGACATCTTCCGCGAGATCGCCAAGGTCGAGGACAAGCTCAAGGGCGGCCCGCCCACCTTCTTCGAGATCATGACCGCCGCCGCGCTCAAGTACTTCGCCGATCAGGCCGTAGACATCGCCGTGCTCGAGACCGGGCTCGGCGGGCGCTTGGACTGCACGACCGTCGTCGAGCCGCTGGTCACCGCGATCACCGCGATCTCCCTGGACCACACCCACCTGCTGGGCGACACGGTCGACGCGATCGCCAAGGAGAAGGCCGGCATCTTCAAGCCCGGCATCCCCGCGCTGACGCTCAAGCAAGAAGACGAGGCCGCCGAGGCGCTCGCCCAAGCCGCGAGCGACGCGGGCACCATCCTCGAAACGACCGGCAACGAGATCGACTTCTCCTACCGCTTCGAGGCCAACAAAGAGCTCGGCCCGCACTGCCGTGTCTGCGTCAACACCGAGACGTCCAAGTTCGAACACCTGCCCGTCCCGCTCAAGGGCGAGCACCAGGCACACAACTGCGCCCTGGCCCTGGCCGTGCTCGATAAGCTCAAGGCCCATGGCTTTCACTTCGAAGAGCAGGCCCTCATCCGCGGCCTGGCCGCGACCGACCTGCCCGGGCGCATGGAGTTTGTCCACGACAAGCCGCGCGTGCTCATCGACGGCGCACACAACTCCGCGTCCATCACGGCGCTCATCAAGTCCCTGGGCGCCCACGTCCAGTACGACTCGCTCGTCATGGTCTTCGGCTGCGGCCAGGACAAAGACGTCGAAGGCATGCTGGAACAAGTCGCACTCGGCGCCGACAAGATCATCTTCACCCAGGCCAAGGGCAACCCCCGGGCCGTCGAAACCCCCGACCTGCTCAAGCAGTTCGGGGAGCTGTCCGGCAAGATGGCGCAGACCGCCAACAACCTGCCCGACGCGCTCAAGCTCGCCAGCCGGGCCGTCTCCCGCGAGGACCTCATCGTCGTCTGCGGCAGCTTCTACCTCGCCGGCGAAGCCCGCAAGTTCTTCCTCGACGCCTCGGGCAAGTCCCGGCCGCGGCGGTAAGCGCAGCAACAACACCAATCCACAAGCCCCGCTCTAGCAGCGGGGTTTTTAAATGAGAGCCTCTTGCCTCTTTTCTGGCATGGCTCGGGCTCCTTCTCTCTTCTACCTAGAGCGTTTTTACTGTCTTTGTAGCGTTTCCCGGGCTCCCCTAAGGAACAAATCTTCTTGGACGCATCAAACCCGGGTGATCGAAGCCGCCGGTTCACAACCGGCGGACGGAGTAGAGGGCGGTTATCCGTTGGGTTGGGGCTAACGCAGTGATACGTCTTCGACACTCCGTCCGCCACTTGGTGAAGTGGCGGCTTCGTCGCGCGAGTGATCGCGGCGGGTGGCAGGGGCAGGCGGCTTTGGGATGCCCCGGAACGAATCTCCTTGGACGTATCAATGGCGGTTTGTCCCGGGGGTTCGCTTCGCTCATCCCCGGCCACCCCGAACACTTCTGACCATGGCGCGCACAGGGGGTGCCGGAAGAGATGTCCGTCATTGCGGGGAGGGTTGGCTGAACCCCTTGCGAGGCAACGGTTCGCGTGATGTGCCGTATCGTTGTGCGCGCATCGGACGGGTTTGATCTTGATGTAGAGGGCAGT
Source organism: Phycisphaeraceae bacterium (assembly GCA_019634195.1). Classification (GTDB taxonomy): domain Bacteria; phylum Planctomycetota; class Phycisphaerae; order Phycisphaerales; family Phycisphaeraceae; genus JAHQVV01. Next base: position 7,055 of record JAHQVV010000239.1, read on the forward strand.
CGCCATGTCTTGACACGCGCCGGCTTTGGCGGGCGTGGGTGGGTTGGGTGCTGCGCTGGTCTGGAACAACCGATGGCACGAAGCCGACCGCCCGCAGTGCGACTGTGGGCGGTTGTTGTTTTTGGGTTGGGCTGCGCGTCGATCGTCGGAGGGACAAGGCGAGCAGTGAGCGGTTACGCACTCATCAGTGGGTCAGAATCGCGCGGGTCAGGCCGGGCAGCCGCAGGCGGCGTCACCGCAGGGGGTCTTGCTGAAGCAGCGGCAGGCGATGAGGTTGCTGGTGTGTGCGAGGACGAGCAGGACGCTGCCCAGGAGGGTGAGCAGGCCGCCGGGGGGCATGGCGATGATGGAGCCGTTTTCGCCTTGGGTGATGGTCGGGCAGCAGGCGTCGGTGCAGGCGGGTGCCGTGCCAGCGGGCACCGCGCTGGCGAGGGGTGTGGTTGCGGAAGCGCCCGCGTCGCCAAAGAGGGTGGGCACGGTGAACTCGACGACGGGCTCGCTGTGGATCATGGGCGAGATCAAGCCGGCGAGGATAAGCAGTGCACCGACGGTTGCGGCGACGAGGGTGAGCTTGTTGCCGTGCTTGGTGTAGCCCTTGAACAGCACCCAGAGGGCGAGGGGCACGACGAGGACGGCGAGGACCCAGTGCACCGCCGGGTGGGCCCAGATTGACCCAGCTGCGGGCAGGAGCAGGAGCAGGAACGGGGCGGCGATGCAGTGGATGGCACAGAGCAGGGACGCGGTGATGCCGATGCGGTCGAGCCAGGATCGGGGTTCCTGCTCGGCGTCGGCGGGGATCGCGCCGGGGGCGGTCCCAATCGATTGCGTGAGATCAATAGGGTTGGAGGCGGACATGGCGTGCCTTTCATTGCAAAGATGCTGCCAAACGCCGAGGGGGCCGTTGAACCCCGACGGCGGCTTCTCTCCCCGGTTGGTTGCTCGGAAGATTTAGTGCCGACGACGACGCGCGGCGAGCAGGCCCGCACCGGCGAGGAGGGCTAGGGCGCTGCTTGGTTCGGGGACGAGTACGGTCTCGGTGTATTCAAGCGCAGCTTCATGCACAGATTCTTCTGCGCCGTAATTAAAGTTGATCCAGATCGTGTCGGAAGGGGTCAAGCTACCATCGGTGCTGACGATCTGGGCTTCGAACTGATAGATCCCAGTCGCGGGGTCGGTTGTCCCATCGAGGGGATCGCCTGAGGTGTCATTGAGCAGCGCACTGAAGTGGTCGTGTGTGGACCCGATGAAGATGTCCGCCTGTGCTCCGGAGGTCCCGGTAACGAAACGCTCTGGCGCACCGAAACTGATCTTCAGGGAAGTATCGGGATCAGCAACAGGGGCGTATCCGGCACCGTCCCAAAGAGTGAGTGGGCCGGTGATCTTCAGGCCGGGCAACCCGAGCCAGCCGGCACCGGGCTGAACATTGATACCAGGGTCGCCTGCAAAGGTCTCGTTGCCAGGGATGCCGCCCTCTCCGAGTTCATACCCGAAGACGCGTTCACCGGCCAGGAAATCGCCGTCGTCATCGGAGTAGCCATTGCTCACAATTTTCCCGCCTTCGACGGTCGGGGAAATATCAAAGTGGCCGTGCTCTTCTTCTGCCAAGGCTGGTGAAGCAGCAATACCAAGCATCAGTGATGCCTGGATCAATCGAAGCGTCTTTCGGTTCAATACAATATTCTGAATCATCATGTCCTGTCTCCGGTTAAGTTTTGGGCAGAGCCCTTAAAAAATATAAAGCGTATCTATCCGGCTGCTACTTCGCGGCCTTGGGGTCAAAACTGTTCTCATCGCGATCAATCAGCAGATCACTGAACGGCTGTGTTTCGGCATGGTCATCGAGATAGCCCCAGTTGCTTCTCGCCGCCTTGGAATACTGCTCGCCATCCACATGATTGATCTGGGCTTGTGTTTGCGCGATACCAGCAGGGTTGAGAGCGCCAAACCAGTTGTCAATGTGCGGGTGGTCGGCCCCGGCATATTCACCTTCGTACGCCATCACCAAGAACTGATTGACGCTTGAAGGCGAGGCCTGAGCATCGACACGATCAATCGTTGGGTACAGACCTGAGTTAAACGCGATGAAGCTGTTAATGCCGTAACTGGTTAGGCGACGCTGATTCGGGTCGGGCGCGTTGTCGATCGACTCACCCGCTGGAGCAGGGCCCCAGTGCGGGCTGTCGTCAAGCGGCGAACGTGCCGAAATCATCCCGTCGGCGTAGGAAGCCAGCGTTTCGAACCAAGGCTCAATCAGAATCGGATTCCCGTCCTTGTCCAGCACAAAGCTGCCATCAGGATTCGTTTCATAGTGCTGGATACCGGAGTGAGCTAAATTAGCTTCTATGAGCTTGCCTTTGTTGTCGGTTGAGTAAGCTTGGCTGGCAATCTGCATCTGCCTCATATTGGACAGGCACTGCATCACCTGTGCGGAGTGCCTCGCCCGCCCGAGTGCCGGCAACAGAATCGCGATCAGCAACACAATGATGCTGATGACGACCAACAACTCTATTAGGGTGAAACCAGCGGTGCTACGGCGAAACATCATGCCATCCTTATCGAGATTGCATTCTCAAGGAACAATGATACTGATTTCCAATTCTCGAGTCAAGCTATAATGAGAAATAATTCTCAATAACAACATCGGGGTATGCTACATGAAAAACCCACGCTCGCTGGCGTGGGCTTCATGAGGCCGATTGGGCATACAGGACTTAACCGATGAAGCGGCTCAGCGGGGTATCTTCGGGGCGTCGGGCGCGACGCCGGCGACGTTGCCGGACGAGGAGCGGCTGCCCTGCCGCGAGGCCTTCTTCTGATCGGCAGACGATCGTCTTGAGGTCGTGGTGGTCTTGCGTTTGCTGCTGGACTTGTTCACGCTGGCGCCGGTCATGCCGCCGATCTGCTGGTGGACGAACTCGGGTGCCTTGACGACGAGCATCCCGCGGTAGTAGCGGACCGAGCCGTACTCCCCGCCGTTGCTGCGCCAGATGTCCGGCTCGATGGTGTTGCGGACCATGTCGGCGATGCGTTCGGCTTTCTCCTGCTTGGTTAGGCGGACTTCCTCTTCTCGGTCGTCGGCTTCCGGGAACAGCCCGCCGCCCTCGCGACCGCCGCCGTTGCTGCCGCCGGAGGAGGTATTGCTCAGCGCCTCATTGAGGTCGAACCTGGGCGCGTTATCGAAGTTGGGGATGTCCATCAGCAGGTCGCCGATGAAGTAGAGCTTGGTGGTGGATCGGCGGAGCGCGTCTTCCTTGGTCATGATGCGCACGTACCACTGCTGGACATCCAGGAGCAGCTCATCGTTGCCGATCGGGTCGGGGTGCAGCTGCTGGACGATGAGCTTGAGGACCTGCTCGGCGGGGACTCTGCCCAGCGTCAGCGTGATCGGCGTGTTCGGGTCAACACCCTGCGCCTCGAGCGATTTCCAGCTGACTACCAGCGGGACGTTGGTCTGGTTGGACCAGATCTCGAGCGCCATCTTGCCGGGGATGTCTTTGAAGTCGACGGAGGTCATCGTCTCGCGCATGAGCTGGACGGGGGTCGCACGGATGACTTCGCCGGTACGGGCGTCGGTGTAGACGGTATCGGAGGACGGATCGTCGCTGATCCCGGCACTCAACGCCGAGGCGATCTGATTAACGCGCTCGTTGCGTGATTGGGCAAAGGCGGGCATGCTGACAGCGGCGATGAGCGAGAGTGTCGCAAAGGCGGGGCGGAGTTTCAAGGGCGGGCCTTTCGGAAGGAGGGGAGGCGGGACGGCGGACCACACACACCCGCCGCTACGTGATCATATCGGCGTAATCACCATCGAATCAAGGGAATTCTTGAAGGTTTGGCAATTTAATACGTGTGCGTATACCAAGCGGGTTAGTGATCCACTGCTGAGGTAGGCCAATCGGTTTATATCAATCAGGCACACGATTGACCTATCATCATTGGTTCATGCTCGGCCTGTCCCTCACGCCTGGAATCGCTTCAGCAAGCCCCGATAGCGGCTTCTACGGCTGGGCCGCCTGCGGAATCCTCTTTTTGGCGTTGATAATCGCGCTGAAGGCCTGGTTTCACGATCGATCGAAGGGGCGAGCCCGGTGCCGGCGGTGCTGGTACCCGCTGCCAAAGGATGAGCTCAGGGCCTGCCCGGAGTGTGGGACCGAGCCACGAACAAAAAACGATCTATACCGAACAAGGCGATCCAAGCGATGGGGGATCGTCGCCCTGCTGCTTGTCATGTTGTCGTGCTCGGTCTGGTATTGGCCGCACGTGCAGTACCGCCGTAGCGTTTTAGGCGAGCCGTTCATCCGCGCGGTGGTGCCGACGACTTACATGATTTGGGCGCTGCCCTACACCGATCAGGGCGAATGGATCTCGCTTTACCATCGCGTTTCAGGCAGGCCCCCCTCCGGCGGATTGTTCGGCACCCCGGCGTCGACGCTGCCCGCTTCAATCTCCCCGATATTGGATCTCAGCCCCGACCCGATTGATATTGGGTACGAGGAGATCGATCCCAACTACACGTATCAACCCAATACCTTGTTCTTCAGTGGGCCCCATATCCCCGAGCAAATGGTTTGGAACTGGCAGGGTAGGTACTTGCTGGATCGATTATGGGGTGTCGCTGGTGACAACGAGCGGGCGATGCCTGATCGGCTTGGAGCGTTTTACCTCTACACCGGGTACTGCGGCTATACCCGTCTTGAACACTTTGAACGGGTGCTGCCGCTTCTGCGTGGCGAACAAGGCGACGCGTTCCTCGAAGCAAACTATCTCTCACCGCACTGGGGGGTTAGTGGTCTGAATCCAGATTTAGTCATTGAACAACTCGCGGCACTGCTTCTCGGGGGCTCGTATGAACTGATCGACAATCTGAACGTGCTCGAGGGCTTAGCTTTGACGGGACGCCCCGCGATCGAAACCATTGAGAAGCTTTGGGCGTCGGATGACGCCAATCTGCAAGAACGCGGCACCGATTTCATGACCGTATTTGCCGAAGTCGTTGAATACGCACGAGGCAGAACGATTGGGCTGGACCGTGATCAACTGGACGTCAACAGGATCATTGAACTGCTCAATCTTTGGTGCAGCCTTGATGAATCGAGCTTACTCAAGCTGTATCAGTACGACTGGATCGATTCGTTTGGATCGGTCTCGCCGTACGCGGATTACCAAGAGCTCGATTCTGATGGGAATAAAGTTTGGCAGGAAACACCCGTCGAGCCCGATGCTTTTTTCTACGCCTTTAGCGAGGCGTTCATGGAATGGATTGTAAAAAAGTCTAATTCGGATCAGGCCGATGTCGAAGGACTGGTCCGTCTGCTGCACAGCTACCTCGGCACCGGTTGTCTTGCATTGGATTACGCTCGCTGCGAACCCTTGCTGGACGCTTTCGAAAAATTGCTTACCTCCAAGCACAGTGACATCAGGCAAATCGGATACGAGCTTTATGGTTTATACGTGTATGACGCGATTTCTGATCAACCAAAATACGTCTACAGTAAAACCGAGTTGAGATCGTTACGGCAGCGTTTGGTAATGCTTGCCGAACGCGAAAAAGCTGGTACGACTTACGGCGAAACAGAAGCCACTTCTTTGATCTATCAACTCGATGCGTGGCGGTCGGATCAAGCAGACAAGTAGCTAAATGAGACAGCGGCTGTCAGGCCGAGCCCTTCTGCCCGAAGTCCGGCGGGTCCTCCGCGAAGGCGCGGGCCTTGGGGAGCAGGATTTCCTGCGACAGGATCTTGATGCACGCCGCGACGGGGACGGCCAGGACGACGCCGAGC
>JAHQVV010000240.1 GCA_019634195.1 Phycisphaeraceae bacterium
CTGGGTGTAGGCGTGCTTGCCCTCCATCATGGCGATGATGGTGGCGGGGTAGTGGTGGTGGTCAGGGGCGGCGACGGAGACCGCGTCGATGTCCTTCATGTGCTTGTCGTACATCTTGCGGTAGTCGGTGAAGCCCGTGGCATCGGGGTAGAGGCTGGCGGCCTTGCCGAATCGGCCGGCGTCGGCGTCGCAGTAGCAGGGGCTGCCGAAGCCGAGCTTGCTAAATGGGCCGAGGTGCTGGCTGCCAGCGATGCCCGCGGTGCCGACGTGGGCGATGTTAACGCGTTCGTTGGCACCAAAGACACGGCTGTACGAACCGATTGTCATCGTCGCGGCGGACGTCATGGCGGCGGTTTGCAGGAATCGGCGACGGGTAAAACGGATCTGGTTGGACATGGGGTTCCTTTGGGGTGGTAAACGGGTCGGCCGTTAGCCGCCCTCCTTCTTCAGTATGAGCATGATGCGCTAAGCCGGGTAATCTTACAAGACTCATCCCGCCGGCTTCCCCCCGCAGGTGCCGCTGGCGCCTCGTGAGCCTTACCGATCCACGGGCAGGCGGGTTACTGGCTGCCGGATGGGGCGGGGTTGTCCAGGTCATAGGCCCGGTAGCGCTCGATTGTCTTGCGGGCTTGATCGGGTTTGCCGTCGATTTCATAGCCCCAGGCCGCGGACCAGACGCCCTCGGCGCTGTAGGGGGCCAACTGTACGGCCAGATCGCGTGCCAAGCGATCGTAGGGCTCTTCCCGGGCCCGCTTCGCCTCGATTTCGGCTGCTTCGGGGTCAAGATACCGGGTGATCGCCCACATCGAGACCGAGACGGCTTCGGGGTATCGTTCGCGCTGGTTGGCCCGCAGGGCGAGCAGACGCTGCATGTCCGGGTCCTGCTTGACGGCCGAGCGGATCTGGGTGTCTTGATCGATCAGGATCGCGAGGATCTGTCGGTTGCTTTGGACACGGTCGAGCGTCTGCCAAGTCTTTTTGGCCTGTGCGTTGTCCTTGGCCAGCCGGTCGAGGATGCGGAAGCACAGGGCCTGTTGGAGCGTCGCCCGCGCCGCGGCGCTCGGCTTGAGCTGCCAGGCGGACTCGGCCAAGGCGAGTACCTCGTCGGCGTCGAATGCCTGGCCGTAGGTGTGGCGGGAGAGCAAGTTGCTGGAGAGCATCGCGGACGCCGCCGAGCGCGACGCCGGGTCCAGGTCGGTCCGTGCAAGGGCCTCGCGGAGCTGTTCTTCCTGGGTCTTGGAGCGGGTCTTGGCGATCTCGTCGTAGTGGCCTGACCGGTAGAGCCGGGTGTTGTTGATGCCTTCGCTGATGTCGGGGTCGGCGGCCTTGGCACGGTCGAGCAGGCCCTGCATCGCGTCCTGGTCTTCGATGAAGCGGTACAGGGTGGTCAGTGTCTCGTACGCGTCCGGGCTCTTGGGCGCGAGCAGGACGACGCGCTCGTACATCGACGTGACTTTCGTAAAGCGGGGCATCGCTTTGAGCTTGTCCATCATCGCGTACCACTGGTCCCGGTCCTCGTAGGCGTAGCTCAGTTCGCCCAAGCCCCCGCTGAGCTCCAGGGCCTGCATGTCCAGGTGCGGGGAGACCAGGTCGTACATCACCGCGTTGAGAAAGGTATAGGCCGTGTTCTGCAGCAGGATCGTGCCGCTGGGCTCAAGCTCGACGGCGCGGACCAGGCGGTCCAGAGCCTTGTTCCGGTCCGCAATGTCACTGCTGGTATCGAAACGCTGCATCAGCACGAGCGCGGAGTTGTTCAGGCTTGAGCTGTTCTCCGGCAGCCCGTCATAGAGCGCTAGCGCCTCGTCGTAGAGGGCCAGTGCCTTATCTTTCTGACCGGCCTCGGCGGCCTCGACGCCCAGGTTTTTCTTAAGCGAGGCCTGCGCGTAATCGTTGTCGGGGGCGCATCGCTTGAGCCATTTGACCTCATCCTCACGCTGCGTTGCCATCGAGGCGAGCGACGCGGCGATTTCGTATTTGTAGCCCTGGTCCTGCTCGGTGTTGTAGGCCTGCTCGAAGAGGGCGACGGCTTTTTCCTGCTCGCCGACCTGCCGGAGCACGCGTCCGACGGAGGCCATCACTGTGGTGTTCTGGGGGTTCTCGTTGAGGTAGGCGTTGAACAGCTCGTGGCCGTCGTTGGCCCGGCCGAGCCAGAAGTAGACCTGCCCGAGGAACAGGCGGTAGGTCGGGCTGTCGCTGGCCGAGGCCTGGACGGAGAGGAAGGTCTGCTCGGCCTGCTCCAGGCCCGCGCGGCGCAGCTCGGGGTCGGTGGTGCCTTGGGCCAGTTCGAGCTGGGCGACGCCGAGGTCTAACGCGACATCGACCACGCCGCTGACCTCGGCGTAGCGCTCGCGCGCGGCGATGAAGGCGGGGTTGCTCTGGATCCTGGGGTTGACGTAGTCCAAGACCATCGCGCTCTGTTCCTGCTCGCTGGCGATGTCATAGCGGGCGTACCAGGCTTCGCCGGCGTCGCCGTTTTCGAGTGTCGCAATAGCGGTTTCGTAGGCGCGTTCGTAGCCGGTGTCCCAGGCCTCCTCGGCCGACTGGAGGTCGCTGATCCGGGCCTGGGTGTAAGGTTCGAGCAGGGAGCAGGCCTTCTCGAGTTCGCCCTCGTCCAGAAGGATCTGGCCGAGCACGCGTGCGCCCTCGCTGTTGCCCAGGTGGTAGAAGACGGGGGTCAGCAGGGTCTTGGCTTCTTCGGTCTCGCCGCGGGATTCGTAGACCACCGCCAACTCGCTGGCGACGTCGATGTTTTTAGGATCGGCCTTGACGAGCCGCTTGAGCGGGTCCAGGCGCGCGTTGGTCCAGCTCTCACGCAGCGTCTCGGTGATCATCGGCTCAACGGTATCCAGCAGCGCAATCAGCTCGCCGGGGTCATCGCTTTTGCGCTCGATCGCCGCTTGGATCGTACTCGTAGCCCATTGCCCGTCGCCAAGCACGCCATCAAATTGTTCATATTCCACGACGATGGGCATGAGCTCGACAAGCTCGCTGGTGGAAGCGTCATTCAGGGATTTGAGCGCGAGCGCTTCAAACTGCTTGTACGCCTCTGCGTCGTGCTCGGTGCCCGATCGGCTGACCGTGGTGTAGAGGCGCGCGGCTTCGGCGAGGTCGCCTGCGGCAGCGGCTTTTTCGGCCTCGGCGAGTTGCTGGCCAGCCTTGTAGCCCGCCGTGTTGGTGTAGCCCACCATGGCGAGGCCCCCGGCGATGGCGAGCACGCCGACGAGGATGGCGATGTTCATCAGCTTGGCCAAGCCCGAGAGGGGGACCCTGGCCAGGAAATACCACCCGCCGTTGTTCGCGTCTGCGACGACGTAGCTCCGCAGCGCGAAGACGGGGATGAACAGGGCGGAGAGGCAGAGGGTCTTAACGTAGACGCCTTGCTCGCGGTCGTGATCGCGTGAGCCGTACAGCCCGACGCCGAAGCCGTTGACGCGGGACAGGCCCGGCGCACTGTTGACCGGTGTTGCTTCGGGGAAAGAACGAGAGAGATCGATTTCAGCCAAGGTAAACCCCCCAGGGGTGGTCAATGGGATCGTGATCGCCCGCAGGCACAGGCCCATGATAATGCCACCGCCCGGTCAGGGGTGCCCACGATTGGCTTGTCGATCCGGTGTCGGCTTATTCGCAGCCGCCCATGTCGTAATAGAACGCTTCGTGGACGATCTTGCCGTCCTTGACGGTGTAGTGCGCGGCCTCCTGCATCTGCATGCGTTGGCCGGCCATGGGTCCGGTCTTTGCTGTGGTGTCCATTTCAAAGACCACGATGAACTGGTTGCCGTGGGGGAACGGACCGGTGCATTTGCCGCCGTGTACCTCGTTGTTGTCGTACCACCATTGCCACTTGGCGCGGACCGCGTCTTTGCCTTTGGCGACGCGTGGCAGCCCGGTGCCCGGCATCGTGGCGACCTCTTCGCTCACGATGTCGTCGGCGTAGTAGTTTTCGAGCACTTCCTTGTCGTTGCCCGCGTTGCAGAGTTCGACGAGCTTCTTGCCGACCGCGATGGTGTCCGGGCAGATGGCGTTGTCGGTTTCGTTTGGCATGTTTTGGTCTCCGAAGGGATGAATGGAGTGGTCACTTGATCCGTTAGCAGAATACCGTATGTTTGGTTTTTGTCAAGTACTGTATTTTAAGCTTTTTACCCTGTCGCGAGCTTATGTGGGTGGTGGTTCGGGCACGCTTTATCGCTGCAGCGGTCGGGGATCGTCTTGGTGCCCTGCATCATCAGCTTGCCGCAGGGCTTGGAGCGTTTCGTTTTGCGGTAATCGCAGGTTTGGCCGGTTGGCCGCTTGTTCATCCAGAACGAACAGGCCTTGGGGCGGTGTTCACAGGCGTACATCAGGCCGAAGCGGCCGCGTGTGGGCACGATCTTGCCGGTGCCGCAGTCGGGGCAGGTAATCCCTGTTGGGGTTGCCCCGGCCATGTCAGGGCACACGAAATTTGATTTCGTCATTGCGTCGCTCTGTTGGGTTGGCTTGTTGTTTGATCAATCAGGGGACGACCGCGATTACTTCTTCTTCTTCTTCTTCTTCTTTGGTCTTTTCTTTTTTTGTTTCTTGGGCAGGGTCGATACGAAATCGACCGCGAGATCGATCCAGTCGTTGATCGAACGTTCCGATTCGATACCCGGCGGCTCGATCTGCATCCAGCCTCGCATGGGCTTGCCGGTCAGGTCCATAACCTTGGCGTGCTCGTCGCCAACAAATTCTTCTGCGGCGTCGACGCCGATGCGTGCGATCAGGTCGTTGTGCCAGACACCGACGCACATGTTGCCGTTGAGGAAGAAGCAGATGCCGCCGAACATGGTGCGTTGTTCGAGGCCTCGGCCGTCGAGCAGGGCCTCGAGGCGTTCAACGAGTTTGGGGTCGCTGTGCATTGATTAGCTCGTTGCGCCGGATTGTTGTCCGTACATCGCCTCGCGTGGGTCGATGCCGCGGACGAAGTAGCCCAGGGCCTTGAGGCAGCCCCACCAGCCGCCGGTGTGTTCGGAGCGTTCGATCGGGGTGTTCAGGCCTGCGTGGGTGAGGATGATCTCGGTAGCGGGCCCGTCGCCGTAGGGGTTGTCTGCTTCGAGAAAATCCATTGTGACGGTTGATCCCGCACCCATCTCTGGGTGTTCGGCCCACCCCCAGGTGTAGGCGATACGTTTGCCGGGGACGAGTTCGGTGAAAGTTCCGATGCCGGTGTGCGTGCCGTTGTCTGATTGCATGACGACACGCATTTGCCCACCGACGGTGGCGTCGATCGAGACCTCCTCGCACCGGACCGAGGGTTCGGGCGCGAACCACTTGGCGTATGACGCGGCGTCGAGCCAGGTGTCGTAGACCTGCTGGGGCGAGGCCTGGACGAGTTTGTTGAGGCGGACGGCGTTGTCGGGTCGGGCGGTTGGGTCAGACATCATGATTGTTCTTTCTCGTTTGGGGTCTGTGGCGGTTCGTGTTGTTGGTGATGTGGTTGGGATGCTGGTTAGCGCAACTCGGCCAGCTTATCTAGGCAGCCGGTCCAGCCCTCAAGATGGTTGTCGCGTTGGGGTGCATCGTTGAAACCGGTATGGTGCAGGCGGATGAGCGTCCCGCCATCGGCGGGCTCAAATTGGATCGAGACAGTCGTATCGGTTGTGGACGATCCAGGCTCGTTGGGGTCTTCGCTGCCGGGCTCCCAAGACCATGTAAATGCCAGGCGGCGGGGACGATCGAAGATGGTGAACTCGCCGGCGACGATGTACTCGTGCCCGCGGTCGGGGGTCTTCATGTTGATGCGGTATCGCCCACCAACTTGTGCGTCGATCTCGCAAAGGTCACAGAACATGCCCTGCTGCGCCGCCCACCACTTCATCCGTACTCCGGGCACGACCCATGCGTCGAAGGCCTGCTCGGGTGGGGCGGGGATGAGCTTGGTGAGGGTCAGTTCGTTGACGGAAGCTGCGGTGTTCATTGCTTGTCCTTTGTCGTTGAGGGCTGGTCGGGTTTGTCCTTGGGCTTAGCCTCGAGATAGTCCGCCAGCGCGTCGAGGCGGTCGGACCAGAATTGCTTGTAGAAGGCGACCCACTCGGCGGCCTGGCGGAGGGGCTCGGCGTCGAGGGTGCAGCGGCGGACGCGGCCGTCGCGCTGCTGTTTGAGCAGGCCGGCGCGCTGCAGCACGCGCACGTGCTTGCTCACCGCGGGCAGGGACATCGTGTCCATAAAAGGCTCGGCCAATTCGGTGACGCGGACCCCGTCATCGCCGGCCTGGGCCATGCGCGCCAGGATGGCCCGGCGGGTTGGGTCGGCCAAGGCGGCGAAGGTGTGGTCCATCGCCTGTTCAAGCATGGGCCGGGCTGACTCATTAAATTTAACCATATGGTTAAATATAATGCACACCAACTTGCCCGTCAACCCCCCATCCTGGAAGGTGATTTGCAATAGCCGCATCCGACAGGCGTTGTCTTGGTATCCCCCCTGCGTTGCTCGTTGGAGACCGTTATGCCGATCAACCCATCGCTCAGCCCGATCCGTGACGCCGATTTTGGCCCCGCGCAGGCCCGGCACCTGATGAGCCGAGCCGGCTTTGGGGTGACGCCGCAGAAGCTTGTGGAGTGGCACGAACTGGGTTTGGACGCGGCGGTCCGGCGGCTAGTGGACTATCAGGGTGTGCAGCTGGGCGAGCTTGAGCCGGCGGACCTGGACCCGGACGTGATCCGGCCGTACACGATGGACGAGCGTCGCGAAGCGGGGATCGCCAGGCGGGAGAAGGACCAAAAGACGCTGGATAAGCTCCGTCGGATGCGCGTCGCGGCCAACGCCGAGGATCGTCGCATGCACGCGGGGCTGCAGCGCTGGTGGGTCGAGCGGATGGCCAAGACGCCCCGGCCGACCGAGGAAAGACTGACCCTGCTCTGGCACGGCCACTTCGCGACACGTCACCGCGACGTGCGCGACTCATACCTCATGGAGCAGCAGAACGCCATGTTCCGCGAGCACGCCAACGGCTCGTTCGCGGACCTGGCGCACGGCGTCGTCCACGACCCGGCGATGATCAAGTTCCTCAACAACGATCAGAACCGAAAGCAACGCCCCAACGAAAACCTTGCGCGTGAGTTGATGGAGTTGTTCACGCTTGGCGAGGGGCACTACACCGAGGACGATATCAAGGCCGGGGCGCGGGCGCTGACCGGCTACCACTTCCGCGACAACGATTTCCACTTTGTCGAGAGCCAGCACGACAAGGGCGACAAGACGATCCTCGGCTACACCGCGCCGTTCAACGGCACGAACTTCGTCAAGCTGCTCTTGGCGCACGAGGCCTGCGCCCGATTTATCGCGCTCAAGCTCTACCGCCACTTCGTCGCGGACGTGTCCGACGACTGGGACCTCTTGGACAGCGGGACACGGCAGGTGGTGGACGACCTCGCCAAGCTGCTGCGTGACGAGGATTACCAGATCAAGCCGGTGCTGGCCCGCTTGTTTAAGAGCCGGCACTTCTACGACGCGGGGGTTGTTGGCAAGCAGATCAAGAGCCCGGTGCAGGTGGTGGTCGGCACGATCCACCAGACCGGCGCACCGCTGCGGAACGACCGAGCGATCGCGACGGCGCTGCGCGGGATGGGCCAGCAGCTGTTCGAGCCGCCGAGCGTCGCGGGCTGGGAGGGCGGCAAGGCGTGGATCAACACGTCGACGCTGTTCATGCGGCAGAACACCTGCGCGTACCTGCTGACGGGGGCGACGCCGGGCAAGGCGTTCAAGAAGAACGATGTGAAGTACGACCCCCGGTCGCTGCTGGCGGGCTTTGAAGACCAGAACGCGAAGGCGGCGGTCGACCAGCTGTGCGACACGATGCTTGGGCACCACGTCGGCGCGGATCGGCGCGAGCCGTTAGTGCGGTTTATGCAAGAACGCGACAAGGGTGTTACGGGGGATGCTCTCGTCGCGTTGTTGCTGCTAATCACCGCGATGCCGGAGTACCAGTTGTGTTGATTGCTAGGCCGCAAGCGGCTTGCCGATTCACAGGATAAACAGGAACGGAACCCGATTATGTGCAACCACTACCACCCCCTGAGCACCGACACGCCGAAGCTGCTGGACGCCACGTTTACGCGTCGCCGATTCCTTGGCGGCATGGCGATGCTATCCGCCGCGGCGAGCGTGCCGGGCTTTGTCGGCTCGACCTCCGAGGCGTACGCCGACACCGATTGGTACACCAGCTCGAAGCCCGGCGTCCCCGAAGGCCGCGTGCTCGTCGTCGTCCAGCTCTCCGGCGGCAACGACGGGCTCAACACCGTCGTGCCGTTTGGCGATGACAACTACAACCGCGCCCGCCCGGGCATCCGTATCAATGACGCGGTCAAGCTCGATGATGCCGACGGCATCGGGCTCAACCCCGCGCTTCGGCCGATCCACGAGATGATCGGCCAGGGCCGAGCGGCCGTCGTCAACGGCGTGGGCTACCCCAACCCTAATCGCTCGCACTTCAAGTCCATGGACATCTGGCACAGCGCCAAGACCGACGAGAAAGAGATGCGCGGCAAGGGCTGGGTCGGCAAGGCATTAGACACCGCCTACCCGCTGGACCGGCACGGCAACGCGCCCGAGCGTGCGGGCATGGCTTGCGTATCGATCGGCAATGAAGCACCGATGGCGGTGCACGGCTCACACGTCCAGCCCGTCGCCTTCCAGAGCGCGACCGCGTTCCAGTGGGCCGGGCACGGGGTCCACGACGCGGTGTCAGACGGTTACAACAAGATCAATCAGAACAAAGCCGATGCCGACCCGGCGGACCCACTCGCATTTGTCCAGCGCACGACGCTCGATGCGCAGGTCGCCTCCAGCAAGGTGCGCAAGGCGGTCCAGGGCGGCACAGAGACACGCTTCCCCGCCAACCCTTTGGCGCGGCAGTTGTCCATGGTCGCCAAGATGATCCGGGCCGAGCTCCCCACGCGGGTGTACTACGTGACCCTCGGCGGGTTCGATACCCACGCCCAGCAGGCCAACAAGCACACGCAACTGCTCACGCAGTTCGCCGATTCGATGAAAGCGTTCTACGACGAGCTCAACAAGACCGGGCACGACGGTCGGGTCGTGTCGCTCGCGTTCTCTGAGTTCGGCAGGCGCCTTCGGCAGAACGCCTCCAACGGCACCGACCACGGCGTCGCGGGCCCGAGCTTTGTCTTCGGCCCATCCGTCAAGCACGGGCTGCACGGCAGCTACCCCTCGCTAGATGATCTCGACCAGGGCGACCTGATCCACACGGTTGACTTCCGCAGCGTCTACGCCGACCTGCTCGACAACTGGATGGCGATCGATTCACGCAGGGCGCTGGGCGCGGAATACGGCCACCTCGGCCTGTTCGCCAAGGGCAAACGCGCCTGATCGCGAGCCGCGCGTCTCAGAAGATTTGCGGCTGGCACGGGCCTCGCCCTCCCAACACAGACCACGCACCACGGCACCCCCGACAGACTTGAGCGGGGGTGTCGTCTTTAGAGGACGCCGCCTGCTACAATCCTCCGCTTTCCCACCTTTGCTGAACGCCCCATGAGCGCCCAGAAGACGATCCGCAATTTTTGCATCATCGCCCACATCGATCACGGCAAGTCTACCCTGGCCGACCGTATGCTCATGGGCACCGGCGCGATGGACGAGCGCACGCGCAAGGACCAAGCCCTGGACAACATGGACCTGGAGCGCGAGCGGGGGATCACCATCAAGTCTTCGGCTGTTTCGGTTGACCATGAGTACGAGGGCGTCAACTACGAGCTGAACTTCATCGACACGCCGGGCCACGTGGACTTTCACTACGAGGTCAGCCGGGCGATCGCCGCGTGCGAAGGCGCGATCCTGGTGGTCGATGCGACGCAGGGTGTCGAGGCGCAAACCGTCGCGAACCTGTACAAGGCCGTCGAGGCCGACCTCGAGCTGATCCCGGTCGTCAATAAGATCGACCTGCCTTCGGCGGAGCCAGAGAAACGCGCTATTCAGGTCGAAGAGGTGCTCGGGCTGGACGCCAACGACTGCGTCTTTACCTCTGCAAAAACAGGTGTCGGCGTCAGCGAGCTGCTCGACGCGATCTGCGCCCGGTTCCACCCGCCGGCCGGCGACCCGGACGAGAAGCTGCAAGCGCTTATTTTTGATGCCAAGTACGACGACTACCGCGGCGTCATCGTCTACTTCCGGATGGTCAACGGCACGATGAAGAAGGGCGACCGCATCCGCATGATGGGCGTGAAGCGCACCTTCCACGTCACCGAGCTCGGCAAGTTCCGGCCGGAGATGCAGCCCAATACCGAGCCCTTCGTGGCCGGCGACGTCGGCTACATGGTCGCGTCGATCAAGACGCTCGAGGATGTGAATATTGGCGATACGATCACGCTGGACGTGAACCCCGCCGACGAGCCGCTGCCGGGCTATCAAGAGCCGCAGCCGATGGTCTTCTGCGACTTCTACCCGTCCGGCGACACGCAGTTCGACGACCTCCGCGAGGCGATCGGCAAGCTGCACGTCAACGACGCGTCCTTCACCTACGAGCCGACCAACTCCGAGGCCTTGGGCTCGGGCTTCCGCTGCGGGTTCCTGGGGATGCTGCACATGGACATCATCCAGGAACGCCTGGAGCGCGAGGGCGACGTCCAGCTCGTCCAGACCGCGCCGACGGTGACCTACGAAGTGCTGGTGCAGGGCAAGATGGGCGAGACGCACACGATCCACATCACCAACCCCGCCGAGCTGCCGGACATGTCCAAGGTGCGTGAGATCCGCGAGCCGATCGTCCGTGCCGAGATCATCACGCCCAACGATTCGATCGGCGACATCATGAAGCTCTGCGAGCAGCGCCGCGGCGTGTACCGCCAGCAGAAGTTCCTCGCCGACGACCGGCAGATCCTCGAGTACGACCTGCCCCTGGCCGAGATCATTTACGACTTTTTTGACAAGCTCAAGTCGATGACCTCCGGCTACGGCACGATGGACTACCACATCACCGGCTTCCAACAAGACAAGCTCGTCAAGATGGACATCCTCGTCAACGGCGCGAGCGTCGAGGCCCTCTCCATCATCGTCCACCGCGAGAAGGCCGAGTACCGCGGCCGGCACCTGCTCAAGCGGCTCAAGCAGGAGATCGACCGGCACCTCTTCGAGATCCCGCTGCAGGCCGCCATCGGCGGCAAGATCATCGCCCGCGAGACCATCAAGTCCGTCGGCAAGAACGTCACCGCCAAGTGCTACGGCGGCGACGTCACCCGCAAACGCAAACTCCTCGAAAAACAGAAGGCCGGTAAGGCGCGGATGAAAAAGATCGCCTCGGTCGACATCCCGCAGAAGGCCTTTATGGCCGTACTAGATACGGGCGAGGGTTGAGTGTTTTTCGCCACGCAATCGTGGAACCGATGGATTACATCGTTTCTGTGTGCAATATCTTGTTGTTTTTTTGCCATACCGTGTTTAATTCAAAAAGATCGTTTCTGATACTTGCTCGTTTTGGTATTGTCTGGTTGCACTATTTTTACCAAGGAGTTGGGATGATGTATCAACGATCTCGCAGGGCGTTTTTGGCTTGTACATGCGGTCTTGCTATCGGTGCCCCGGCACTTGCGAGCGATCCGCCGAGTGTTCTTTTTGTCCGCGGGGCAGATCGCAGCGGCGGTTTCTTGGAAGCCGGTGGTAGTGATGCGGCACGGACCGAGCACCTTGCTGATATCACCAACACCAGCACGAGTGGCGGCAATCACGGCTGGTTCGAACTCGCACAAACACTTGAAGGCGCGGGCTACGCACTGACACAGGTTGTCGAGCCGTTAGAGATCGGGGCCCCGGCTTCCGGGCAGACTGCTGGTGCCGGGGTTGCTTTCGACACGATGGACCTGTCCCAATACGACGCGATCGTCTTCGGCTCAAACAACGCCGTTTACACCGGCGCACAAGTGGATGCGATCGAGGGCTATATCCGCGGCGGCGGCGGTGCGATTTTCATCAGCGATGCCAACTTCGGCAGCGACTGGGCAGATGCCTCCAACTCCGATCAGCAGTTCCTTGATCGTTTCGGCCTGACCGTGCATCAGGACCAGGGCCAGTATTCGATTAAACGATCCGACGGTGAGTTTCTCGTTCCGGATCACCCGATCTTTGATGGCGTCGATGAGTTTGATGGTGAGGGTGTGACGCCGTTTGATGTCAGCTCGCCGGACGCCGACGTCGCGGTGACGATCCTCGCGACTGCGGAGGGTAACCTTCGTTTGAATAACGGAACCACTGGCAATATGCAGGATTCTTCGCGCAGCGCGACTGCAACAGACGCGGCACTCTTCGTTGCCGAGGTGGGCGATGGCCGAATCATCGGGCACTTCGACCGAAACACGTTCTTCAATCTCAACGGTGCCGGCACGAACATCAATAACCTCGACAACGAACAGTTCGCGTTGAACCTGTTTGAGTTTGCAACGGTCCCCGAGCCGACGAGCCTGGCGTTATTCTCGCTGGGTGGGTTGGTGCTTGTTCGCCGCAGACGGTAGGGATCGAATAAAGCGTTTGCTTCAGTCGGTATCCTCAGGGGCGTTCATGGCGGAGTTGGAATCGGGAGAGAGTTGAGCCAATTCTTTCCATAGAGTGATCTCATGCCATGCCAAACCGCTTTCCGGTAAACAGCTAGCGATCTGGGATTGGATCGGTAGCTGTCTTTTTGATGCTGCTGGTTACGGTTGGCGGGGTGATCTGGGACCGGATCGAGTCTCGTCCCGATCCTGCTGCTTGTCTGTCATCCAGTTGCATACTCAAGGGCAACACAACCGGCCTTTGTCCGGAGTATGGCGCGGAAATTGAAGCTGCGCAGAGGGGCTGTTTGGAGCAATTGACATGAAAGAAGCCCCTACTCGTTGAGTTGAACTCGGCTGAGATGTGAATTGGAATTTCATCTCGCTTACGCGATCAGCTTGCCAGTATCGTCTTAAAATGAGCGTTGGTCATTTCGGCGGTATTGCTGTATACTGCCGTCACGCCTGATAAAAAGCATTTTCAGGGGCAGGAAACGGGGTCTGTGCTGACCCGATCGGATGAAATGGAATTTGTCGCAGGGAAAAGAGACAGTGCAAATCGCTTATGTGACAACGTATGACGCCTTCGATGTCAAGCAATGGTCGGGGAGTGGCAGCTATATCCTGCGGTCGCTGGAGGCGGCCGGGGTCCAGGCCTCGACGATCGGGAACCTCAAAGAGGTCGACCTGCCGTTTGTCTCCAAGCTCAAGCGCGCCTTCTACACCAGGGGGCTGTCTAAGAAATTCCTCAAAGACCGCGACCCGAGCATCCTGAAGAGCTACGCGGCCCAAGTACAGAAGCAACTCGATCAGATGGAGACGGACGTCGTTTTCAGCCCCGGTACGGTCCCGATCGCGTACCTGAAGACCGACAAGCCGATCGTTTTCTACACCGATGCCACCTTCGCGGGGATGCTGGATTTCTACCCGTGGTTCACAAACCTCTCCCGTGAGAGCATCAAGCAGGGCAACCGGATGGAACAGCGGGCGCTGACCAACTGCACGCTGGCGATCTACGCCTCGCAGTGGGCGGCCGACTCCGCGATCAAGCACTACGACGTCGACCCCGCCAAGGTCAAGGTCGTCCCGTTCGGCGCGAACATGTCCTGCGATCGCGACGAGCAGGACATCACCCGGCTGGCCGGGCAGAAGCCGATGGACAGTTGCAAGCTGCTGCTCTTGGGCGTGGACTGGCACCGCAAGGGTGGGGACCGCGCGCTGGAGGTGGCAAAGCAACTGACGGACAGCGGGCTGCCAACGGAACTGCACGTGGTGGGCATTGAAGAGCTGCCCGTCAGATCGCCTCTGATCCACAACCACGGGTTTATCTCGAAGAAGACGCAAGAGGGCAGGCAGCAGCTTCATCAACTCCTGTCGGAGTCGCACTTCCTCATTCTGCCCTCCGTCGCCGAGTGCTTCGGCATCGTGTTCTCCGAGGCGAGTTCCTACGGGCTGCCTTCCCTGGCGACGCGTGTCGGCGGGATCCCCACCGCGGTGCAGGACGGCAAAAACGGCTGGACCTTCGGCCTGGATGACAGCGCCGACGCGTACTGCAAGCAGGTCCGACGGCTGATGAGTTCCAGGGCCGCGTACACCGAGATGGCGCTGTCCAGTTTTCGGGAATACAAAGACCGGCTGAACTGGGACGCCTCGGGCAAGCGGATCTGTGAGCTGATCGATGAACACTGCAAGTAAGGCGGCGAGGGCCTTGCCTCTCGCTTCGTGTACATGCGATTGCGCTGCCCATTACTTCAGCTGGATATAGATCTCTGTCAGCAGTTCGTCCTCAGGCGTGGTCGTCGGGTCGTTGACGTACCGCTCAAAGCACGGGGAGTCTGCGGGGAGTCGGCCGCTTTGATCGAGCCACTTGCCGTACAGCCAGCGATAACATTCAGCCAGTTTTGCGTAGGGGCCTTGATGCGTCGCGACCGCGTATTCGCCGCCGGGGATTTTGCCGGACTGGACATCACCATCCACCTCGATCGATCCTTGCACGGTTAGCACCGCGTCGGAGCGTAGCTTGTCTTCCGGGGTGACTTCTGGATTATCGTGGTAGATGCCCATGACTTGGGTGTGCGGGCCGAGGATGCCTCTGGGGGCGGCCCAGCACTGCAGTTCCTGGAATTTCTTGCCGATCTGGGTGTACGGGCCGGTGTGGCGTAGGAACACGGTCGGCTTGGGTTCGATCTTTTCGATTCTGACTTTCATGTTGAGTGTTCCAATGGGGCGTGGCTGGGGTGGTGGCTCGGATTGATAAAAGAAAAACGGGTCGCCCTCGCAAGCCTTTTGGCGGAAGTCGGTTGGCGACATGCCGTAGGTCTTTCGGAACGCACGGCTAAATGCCCCGTGTGTTTCAAAGCCTGCTTCCAGGGCGATGTGGACGATCGGCGTGTCAGAGTAAGCCAGCCGTCCGACGGCCCGCTCGATACGCAGACGCCGTATGTACTTGTGCAGTGTTTCGCCGGTGTGAGCAGCAAACATCCGGTGGAAATGGAAGGGTGAAAAGCAAGCGATGCCCGCAAGTTGTTCGAGGGTTAGATCGCTATCGAGGTGTTCTTCTATATAAAGCAAAACCCGTAGGATGCACTGGCGGTAAGTGGGGTGGCTGTTTGGCATGTAGGGCAAGTTAGTATGTTGGCTGCCGCCGAGCTTGATCGTTTTTGCGAAGTCTGAATTTTTGTCCGAATGAAGCTTGACCATGAAAAAAGCCCACGCCGTGACGGCGTGGGCTTCGGGTTTTATTTGGTTGTCGTTTTACTCACGCGATCAGCTTGTCGATCTCGTCGGCGTAGGCGGCTTCGGGCTGCATGCCCTGGAAGGACTTCACCGGCTCGCCGTCCTTCATGAGGATCACGGTGGGGATCGACGAGATGCCGTACTTGACGGCGGTGTCGCGGTTGCCGTCGGTGTCGAGCTTGCCGACCTTGACCGAGTCGCCGTACTTCTCGGCAAGTTTGTCGATGACCGGTGCGAGCATGCGGCAGGGCATGCACCACTCGGCCCAGAAGTCCACGAGGACGGGGGTTTCGGACTTGAGGACTTCTTCTTCGAAGTTGTCATCGGTGAACGTTTGCACAGCGTCGCTTGCCATGGCTGACTCCAATCTGACGGGTTTGCCGTCAAAGGTGGGGATTTCTCGGGCTCGCTGCTGAATACTCTGCAGCAGCGGAACGACGATTCTAGGCCTGCCAAGGCGTCGCGGCAAACACCCTCATGGGTTTGCTCCGAGGCGTTGGGGGCTAAAACCGATACGAAGCCCGTGCCCGGCAACGTGTCGAGCTTGGGGGGAACTATGGGGTAGCGGGGTTTATTCCGGGTTTGATCCTGCGGCTTGCCGCTCGCGGGGCTCGCGTCAATGCCGTAGGCTTGGGCGGAGGTCCATGACGTGCAACTCAGCGGTGGTGTTGCCACGCCATTCGTTGATCGAGGGTTGGAAGACGATATCGATCACACTACCTGCGGGTAGCGACTCGGCGCGATCACCCATGCCCCACGCGACGGCACGGATGGTGCGCGAGGTTCCGGGGCCGCCGCTGCGCAAGTGCATCGAGAGGTGCTTGCCGGCGGTACCCATCTGCTGGGCGGGGCGGTCGAGAGTGATGCCCTCAAGCATCAGCCGCGGCTTGGGGTTGCCTCGGCCGAAGGGCGCGAGGGATTGTACGAGCTTGAACACCTCGACAGTACAGTCGGCGAGTTCGAGGCCGCTATCGACGCGGATGTCGCGGACGAGGTCTTCGGGGGTGATCGCATTGTTGACTTGATTGACTAAGGCATCTCGGAAGGCGTCGATATTGTCGGTGGGGAGGGACAGGCCTGCGGCCATAGCATGCCCGCCAAACTTGGCCAGGTGCTCGCCACAGGTGTTGATCGCGTCGTGCAGGTTGACGCTGTCGATGCTGCGGGCCGAGCCCTTGGCGGTTTGCGTCGATGGATCGATGCAGAGCAGGATGGTGGGTCGGCAGAACTGTTCGACGAGTCGGCTGGCGACGATGCCGACGACGCCGGGGTGCCAGTCTTCGTGGGCGAGCACGATCGCGCGGGTGTCGGGCTGGTCGTAGCCGTGATCCAGCACCAGCTGCGTGGCCTGCTCGACGATGTCGCGTTCGGCGGCTTTGCGTTCATCGTTGACATCGTGCAGGTACTCGGCGAGTTCTTTGGCCCGCTCGCCGCTCGCGGTGGTCAGAAGCTCGACCGCTTCCTTGGCGTGGCCCATGCGTCCGCAGGCGTTGAGGCGTGGGCCAAGCACGAAGCCGATGTGGTAGCTGTCGATCTTCTCGCTGCGGAGGTTGGAGGCATCGATGAGCGCGTTGAGGCCTCCGCATTGGGTGTGGCTGATGCGTTGCAGGCCGAATGTCGTGATCGCGCGGTTCTCGCCGATGAGTGGCATGACATCGGCGACGGTGCCCAGCGCCGCGAAGGCGAGCAGGTCCAGCAGCAGCTTGCGGTAGGCGTCGGGGAGCTTGCCGCCTTGCTCGCAGCCGGTGTACTCGAGGGCGAACTGCCAGGCGAGTTTGTAGGCGACGCCCGCTCCGCAGAGGTCGCGGTTGGGGTAGGGCGTGTCGCCGCTTGGCAGCCCGGGGTGCACAAACGCATAAGCGTCTGGAAGATTCCGGGGGTCGAGCTCATGGTGGTCGGTGATGATCAGATCGACGCCGAGTTTTTTGGCGAGGTGCGCGGGCTCGGTCGCTGTGATCCCGCAGTCGACGGAGACGATGACGGGCTTGGGGTCGGTGGACTCGGCGAGTATTTTGATCGCCTCGGCGTTTAGGCCGTAGCCTTCTTCGAGGCGGTGGGGGACGTAGGTGCTCACGTTGGCGCCGGCTTGTTTGAGGGTGTGGTAGAGGATGGCCGAGGCGGTGACGCCGTCGACGTCGTAGTCGCCGTAGATGACGATGGGCTGTTGATCGTCGACGGCCTGTTTGAGGCGCTGGGCGGCCTGGACACAGCCGGGCAGGGTGGCCGGGTCGTGCAGGTGCAGGAGTTTGGGGGTGAGGAACCGCTCGGCCTGCTCCGCGTTTTGAACCCCACGGGCCCGCAGGAGTCGCTCGACCAGCGGGTGCAGACTAGCCAAAAGCGGGCTGGCGTCGTCCGAAGGGGCATCATTCAGGTGCCAGCGGGTGGCGGTGGGCGTCCGTGCGAGGGGCATGGGTAGAGGATAGCAGGTGGGATGGGCGTCCCGCCCGTCATTAAGTCTTCTGTAACTCGTGACGGGCGGGACGCCCATCCCACCGAAGGCAAATCATCACCTTGCAGCCCACGCGAACGGCGTTACAATGCTCGGCTCGCTAAAACGAATTGACCTAACCCCAAGGAGCCGGCCATGCCGAAGCTCAAAGGCCACAAGGGCCTCGCCAAACGTGTCCGCATTACCGCCAACGGCAAGGTGAAGTTCACCAAGCGCGGCAAGCGCCACCGCAACAGCCACATGTCCGGCGACACGATCCGTGGCCTCAACCGTCCCGGCGTGCTGAGCCGAGCCGCCGCACGGACCCTTGAGAAGAAGCTGCACATCCGCGTCAAGGGTGCAGAAGACTAAAAACGAATTTCCGCCGACGCGTGTGAAGCGTTGGCGATGACTAGCGGCCTGGGCCCTAAGCGAAGCACCGCCGGAATCATCCGGCACTTCCCCCTTGATCGCACAACACGGAGACGAGCCATGCCTCGTGCACAGAAAGGCGCCGCCCGGCGTCAAGCTAAGAAACGTTGGTTTGCAAAAGCCAAGGGCAACCGTGGCGCCCGCCGCACACAGTGGCGACGGGTCCAGGAAGCCGTCGTCAAGGGCGGCACGTACGCCTACCGCGACCGCCGAACCGTCAAGCGTGACTACCGCGCGCTCTGGATCACGCGTATCTCGGCAGCGGCCCAGGAGCGTGGCATCCAGTACAGCCGACTGATCAACGGGCTCAAGCTCGCGTCGATCGCGCTGAACCGCAAGATGCTCAGCGAGATCGCCATCCACGACCCCGAGACCTTCGACAAGATCGTCGAGCAGGCCAAGGCGGCGCTGGAAGCCAAGCAGGCGGCGTAAGACGCTGATCAAATCAAGACCACTCGAAGCCCACGGATTGAATCCGTGGGCTTCTTTCATTTAGGTGGGACAGGCTTCCAGCCTGTCATCAAGAAGCTCTCATGACAGGCTGGAAGCCTGTCCCACTAAACGATCCCGCGTACACTTTTGGCCATGGATAACAACCAAGAACGACAAAACCGTGAGATCGCCCTGTCCCGCGAGACCTGGCGGCTCTTCCGCATCCTCTCCGAGTTCGTCGATGGGTTCGACGTCATGTCCGAGATCGGGGCCGGTATCACCGTCTTCGGCTCGGCCCGCACCAAGCCCGGCGAGAAGTACTACGACCTCGCGGTCGACTGCGGCAAGAAGATCTGCGACAAGCACTTCGCCGTCATCACCGGCGGCGGCCCGGGCATCATGGAAGCGGCCAACAAGGGTGCTCACGACAGTGGCGGCCACAGCGTCGGGCTCAACATCGATCTGCCCTTCGAGCAAGAGCCCAACCCCTACCAGACCCACGCGCTGGACTTCCGCTACTTCTTCGTCCGCAAGGTCATGTTCGTCAAGTACTCCTGCGGCTTCATCATCTTCCCCGGCGGCTTCGGCACGATGGACGAGCTCTTCGAAACCCTCACCCTCGCGCAGACCCAGAAGATCCACCCCTTCCCCATCGTCCTCATCGGCCACGACTTCTGGGACGGCCTGCTCGACTGGATCAAAGAAACCCTCGACGAGAAGTTCCACACCATCAGCCCCGAAGACATGGACCTGATCCAGGTTACCGACGATGTCGACGAGGCGATCAAGATCATCGCGGACAACTTCGACCCTGCGAAGTGGAAGAACCAGAAGCGGCCTGCGATGCCCGGGCCTTCGCTGAAGACGGCGCACTTGGAAGAAAATTTAGAAAAATGATGTGTGGCGGAAGGTCCGAAGGGCCGGTTGGGATTGCTGTGTGTTCGCACGGGCGGCTGCGCCGCACCCGCTAGACAGCGGCTATCAATACGCCTTCTGAATCCGCGCGCCGGGGTAGTAGAACCCAAGGATCTTGTCGTGGCGGTTGCCGGTGGAGGCCATGTGTTGGGCGCCGAATTGGCACAGGCCGACGCCGTGGCCGAAGCCCTGGCCGGTGATCGTCACGGTGTCGCCAGCGACGGTGTAGACCGCGTGGCTGGAGAAGACCATGTTGCTCATGTCGACTTTCGGCAGGCTGCCGGCCGGGAAATTCGTTGCCATGCGCAGGTCTTCGCAGTTCATGTCAAACGATTGCCCGGCGGTATCGGTGACGCGGAGTTTCGTCGGCCGTCTAACCTTATTGATCTTGGCTGTTTGCACGGCTGCGAGTTGGCCCATCGCGGCGATCGCGTGCTGATTGACCTTGCCCCAGGCGGCGATGCGTTTGGAGAGCGTCGCGCGATCGCGGGTGATTGGGCCCCAGCGGAACTTGGTGGAGGCTTGTCCCCACCCGCCGTGGGCCCGGCCTTGCAGCGGCGCGAGGTCGTCGACTTTTTTGGGCCAGGCGGCGATCGCGTCCTGGCCAACGCCGCCCGAGCAGCTTGAGTAGAACGCGGGCAGCACCCGGCCCTCGAACACAAGCACCTGGCCGGCGGTGTCGGCGACGGCGGTGCGCGCCTTGTCGCTGGCCTTCGCGCCGATGTACGCCTGGCTGGCCTGGCTGGCTTCGAGGTCGAAGTGGCTGTTCTTGCGGATGGGCAGGTTCATCTCCCAGATCGCGTAGCTGCGTGCGGCGATGGCCTGGGCGCGGTAGGCCTTGAGGTCCCAGTTGGGGTACAGCTCTTTGGAGAGGACGCCGGGCAGGTACGACTCCATGCCGACGTGGTTGACGGTGTCGAACGTGCCGGTGAGTTGGTTGGCTTTGTTGGTCTGCGCGACCAGTTCGATCCGGCCGGGGTAGGGGTTTTTATCGATCGTGATGTTGCCGGCCTTGCTTCGGACCTCGAGCGTATTCAGCCGCCAGCGGACGCTCTTGCCATCGGGCTCGGTGAGGACGAAGCCCTGGCCGTCGTGTTTGATGCGGAGCGGGGGTTGGAAGGTGTAGGGCCGGGCCTTGCCGGTGTCCTTGACGCCCGGTCCGACGGTGATGGCGGTGGGGGAGCTGAGGGTGGTAGCGCTTAGGCCGCGTCCGATACGGATACGGAGCATCGGCTCGCTGTGGACGGTAACAGCGAGCGGGCCACGCTTGGCGGTGAGGCGGGCCTCGGTCGCGCTGCGGTCGGTTTGGTACGTCGTCGGCTTGTGCGTGCGGTGTCCGCGGTGGGTGTGCGTGCTGCTGTGCCGACACGCGACCACCAGGAACAGCAACACGATCAGGGCGGGTAGGACGAGGCGGGGGCTGGTCATGGCGGGCCGTTTCTTCTTGCGTCTTGTGCTCGTGATCCTGGCCCCCATCGCAGGGTGGGGGTTCGAATCCGCTGCGGCGATCAGCCCCACTCCGGGGTGGGGCTATGGAAACACCACTGTTTCATCGGCAGGGTCGGCTGGTCCCGTACAATCCCGCTATGCACGCGAACCTGCACCTGCTCAACCAACACTTCGGCATCGAGGATGTCCTGCACTTCTCCGGCGGCGAGGGCGGGCTCTGGCGGGCGCTGATCACGACCGAGAAGTGCACCGCCGAGTTGTACCGCCATGGCGCTCATTTGACGCGCTGGCGGCCCAGAGGCCACGACGAGGTGATCTGGCTGTCACAGCAAGCTCGTTATCTTTATGACAAGGCCATCCGTGGCGGCGTACCCATCTGCTTCCCCTGGTTCGCTGGCAACCAGCCCGCCTACGACCCCGACGGCCCGGCCCACGGCTACGCCCGCGTCACCACCTGGGAGTTCATCGACGCCAAGCACGACGCCGACGGTGTCACACTCTCGCTCCGCACCGAGACCGAGCCCTGCTTCACCCTGCGCTACGACGTTACGTTCGGCGACACGCTGACGATGCGGCTCACCGCCACGAACACCGGCAGTGCCCCAGCCACCTTCGAGTCCGCGCTGCACACTTACTTCGTCATCAGTCAGATCAAGCAGGTCCAGGTCACCGGCCTGGAGAACGCCGATTACATCGACACCGTTGGCGGCAATATTCAGAGCATGACGCAAGACGACCAGCCGATCAAATTCGAAAGCGAGACCGACCGCACCTACACCAGCGACGCCACCACCAAGATCATCGACACCGGTTTGCAGCGCACAATCACCATCGAAAAACAGCACAGCGGATCGACCGTCGTCTGGAACCCCTGGACGGACAAGGCCAAGGCGATGGCTGACTTCGGTGACGACGAGTGGCCTGGCATGCTCTGCGTCGAGTCGGGCAACATTCAGCCCAACGCGATCACGCTCGAGCCCGAGCAATCGCACACGATGCAGGCGGTGATTCGCGTCGAGGCGCTGGCTTGAGAAGGGAAATAGCCGTGACGCTGCGCATCGCAGGCCCCGGCGACGCGTAGCGTCACGGCTATTGCCAGAGTCCAACATGTCAAATGAATCAATCATTCTGAAGAGCGACGACCGTTTGTCGATCGACCAAGCAGCCAAGCTGCTGCGCGACGGCGAACTCGTCGGCATGCCCACCGAGACGGTCTATGGCCTGGCTGCAGACGCGCTGAACGAAGCCGCGGTCGCCAAGGTCTTTGAGGCGAAAGAACGCCCGAGCTTTGACCCGCTGATCGTGCACGTGCCTGATACCGATCGAGCAGACAAGCTTGCGCATTTCAACAAGCAGGCGCAGTGTTTAGCGGAGGCGTTTTGGCCGGGGCCAATGACGCTGGTGCTGCCGCGTAAATCGGATGAGCAGGGCAGGCCGATCGTCCCGGATCTCGTGACCGCGGGGTTGGGTTCGGTTGGTATCCGTGTGCCGGACCACCCTGTTGCGTTAGCGCTCCTCCAAGCATCGAACTGCCCGCTGGCCGCACCGAGTGCAAACAAGTTCGGTTCAATCAGCCCGACATTGGCACAGCACGTGGTTGATGAATTGGATCGCAAGGTGTCGGTCGTGCTGGATGGTGGGCCCTGTGGCCGAGGGGTGGAATCAACCGTGGTGCGGGTGACGGGCGGGGGTGCCGAGGTGTTGCGTTTGGGCGCGTTGCCCGTGGAACTGGTCGAAGAAGTGGTCGGCGGCCTGGTCAAGGTCTGCGCGCCAAGCAGTTCGCCGGGCGCCCAGGCCAAGCCTTCCCCGGGCATGGTTGATCGGCACTACGCCCCGGGGACACCGATGCGTTTGTTTGACAGCCTTGATGCGCTGAAAAGTTTCGAGCCAGCGGGCCGGTGGGCGCTGCTTTGTGTCGGGCCCGAGCCGGAAGCGGCCGAGCGTTTCGAAGTGATGCGGAACCTGAGCGAGTCCGGCGACCTCGCCTTCGCGGCCGCGAGATTGTTCAGCACACTCCGCGAACTGGACGGCATGGCCCTCGATGGCATCGCGGCACTCTCGGTCGCCCGTGAAGGATTGGGCCGGGCGATTAACGACCGATTGAGCCGAGGCAGTATGTGATTGCGTTAGCAGGCGGGCTTGTCCTGTCGATTGTCTTTTTGCTTGTTTATTGCCGATGGGATCGGCCGGACAAGCCCGCCTGCTAACATGCATTCTGCGGTTTATGATGGTGTTGTGGTCGCACGCCTCTTTCAACCCATCAATGTTATCGCGAGCTACCTTCTGATCGCGATGGTCTGGGTGTACCGCTGGACGCTTGGCTTTTTCCTGGGCGGACAGTGCCGGTATCAGCCGACATGCAGCCAGTACATGCTCGACGCGGTGGCGAAACACGGCCCGTGGCGGGGCGGCTGGCGCGGCTTCAAGCGGATCCTGCGCTGCCACCCCTGGGGCGGCAGCGGGCACGACCCGGCGTGAGGATTGGGCCGAATTTCCCGGGCCCTTCTACTCGATTAGATCCTCATGCGGCGATCTTGAGCTCGGCTTCCTCGGAGAGGAGCCTCGACTGGCCGCTGCCTTGTCGGTATTCCAGCTGCCCGCGTTTGTTGGCCGTGATGCGGGCCGGCCCTTTGATCTCATTCATGACGCGGTAGCGGTATTCGCCACAGACCAGCATGGCGTTGGGGTGCACCTTGCGATCGACCAGGACATCGATCTGGCGGATTGATTCGGCCCGCTCGCGGATCCGCTCAAGCGACGGCTCGGCACGATCCAGTTGTAATTGCAACCGGCCCATCTTCAGCATGATCCCGTCGAGCTTTTCCTGGTGGCTCGGGGCGATCCGTGCGCCGCTGTTGGCCGTGATCATCTCCTGTTCTCCGAGCAACTCGTCACGCTCATCGATACATTGCTGGACAAACCCCGAGAGCTCATCGATCAATGGATCAAGTACCGGCAGCACACCGATATGCAACTCGGTCACCGGTTGGGCGGGGGCGCCAAGTTCCGACAGCTTGATCGTTCCGGAGACACGGGTGCAGCCGCCGATGAGGGACCCGCGCGGGCTGTCGATGTTGCCCAGCACGGTGCAGTTGCTGTTGATCACCTCCCGCTCGACGCAGAGGTCCCCGGTGATGCGTGCGGTGACCGCATCCAGGTACTTGCCATAGAGGTTGCCCGCGACCTCGGCCTCGCCTTGCTCCCGGCCCGCGAACCCTCCCTTGAGGTGCAGGTCTTTACCGGCGATGAGGCTTGCGGCCTCGATTAAGCCGCGGATCTCGATGTCCTCGTGTGCCTTGATCGTGAAGCCGTCTTTGACGCCTTGCAGGACAAGGACATTCCCGGGGAAGTCGATGTTGCCCGTGCTGAAATCGACATTATTTTCAACTTCGAGCGTGTCACTGATCCGGGCGGATGCCTCGTCTTGTATCAGAACCCCATCACACTGTGCTAGCAACTCCTTGCCGTCTTTGATCTGGATGGATTCGTCTAGTTTCGTTCCCAGCGGTTTTCCTTGCCGGGCGGCGATCGTCTTGCCGAGGACGTCTCGGCCGTCGGTGCCTGGTGTTTCGGGGTGGAACTCGCCCAGCACGTCGCCGGACCGAACAACGTTATAGACCGAATGGCTGTAGAAACAGACCGCATCGCCGTCGGATGCCTGCTCCGCCGTGTCATCCGTATTGTCATCTGCACCTTCTGCCGGTGGGTTGGTCTGGTCGGTGGGCCCCCCGACCAGCCACTCGAGGCGAGCGTCGGTGCCGTGCTCCGGAGGGGTTGCATTGGCGATCAGGCCTTCGAACTGCCCGGGCCCGGCGGCGTTGGCTTCTGCGATGTAATTCTCGAGGATGTCCTGGTCGATGGCCTGTGTGTCGATCTCTGCGCGCTGGAGCAGCACCATGCACACCTGAGGTGTCAGGGACGAGCGGTCGTAACTCTCAGGCACGATCAGCGTGGCGCTCATCTTATTCTTTGCGATATCGATTTTGGGTTCGCTGTTTTCGTCCATTACGGGTCTCGTTGAAGCCGTACTCATGGCTGGTGATCCGGCCGCTAGGTCACTGTCCCCCGTATCATGCAATAAGGCTTATGCTGCGGGACTTCGGTCAAGTGTTTCCCTGATCCGCCGAGACATGATGTCCGGGGTGAAGGGTTTGATCACGTAGTTTTCGATGCCGGCTTTGAGCACTTCTGAGACGTGTCGTTTCTCTGCCTCGCTCATGACCATAATGATCGGCGCGGTGCCTCCTTGGCCCCGGTATTCCTCCGCGAAAACCAGCCCGTCCATCGTCGGCATGCTCCAGTCCACGACCAGCAGATCGGGGCAGAACCCGTCAATCTTGGCAAGCGCATCCTGGCCATCGCAGGCCTCTTCGATTTCGTGGAAGCCGGTCTTGCTGAGGATGCTCCGCTGGATGTGCCGCATGGTCTTCGAGTCGTCGACCAGTAGGATTTTCATCGTGTACTCCGTTTTACCCGTGCGAGGCGCGTGTGCGGTGAACCGATACCTCCAAGTGCCGATGTATTCTGCGGCTAGACGGGCCTTTACAACAAAAAGGGCAGGACCCTTACGGCTCCGACCCCTGTCGTTATAAATCGACTCAGAATCGAGTCGGCTTTAGGCGACTCAGGCCTCCTCTGTGCGGTCTATAGGACTTCAACAGCCTGTATAACACTGCCACGCCCATGCGGGCTAAGGGGATCACCCGATCCCTGGCCAAACGGTTTGCCGCGATGCCGGGCCTATCGTGCACGATTCGGCGTGCGCGCAGCCACCTATTCGCCAAGATCTTCGTATAGAAGGTAATGCGTCTGCGACATGCCAAGGCCCTCGTACGTCTGCTGGGCCCGGGTGTTATCCCGCTCGACATACAGCCTGTAACCGCAGACCCCTGCCTGTTCACCCAACGCGCGTGTTGCCTGGTACAGCTTCTTGAAGATGCCCTGCCGGCGGTGGTTGGGGTGGACATACACGCTCTGGACCCACCAGACCTGGGCACTGCGCCAGTCCGACCACTCGTACGTGATCATCAGGCAAGCGACGACCTCGCCGGCCTCGCTCTCCGCCACGAGATACCGCCCGTGGGCGGGCTCGTCGAACACCCGCTGCACGCCACGATTCAGCGTGTCGAGGTCCAGGGCCTTGCCTTCGGTTTCCTTTGCCATCGCCTGGTTGTATCGGGCGATCGTCTCGGCGTCCTCAGGCACTGCGGGTCGTGTCGTGTACATGCAATCAATCCTAAACCCATGGCGTTGGCTCAGCCAATGCCGTGGGGTCGAGCGACTCGTTAAACTACGTCCCATGCGTTCTACCCTCGCCATGCTGACCGGCCTCCTCCTGCTCGCCGCCCTCGGCTGCAGCACCGCCCCGGCCGAGCAGCCGCAGTCCGCCCGCCTGACCTTCTCCGCCGACCGTTACCCCGCGGTCTTCGAGGCCGCCGTCGAGACCCTCCGCGACCGGGGCTACCGCATTGCCCGCCGCGACTACCGCTTCGGCACGATCACGACGTACCCCAAAGAGTCTGCGACCCTGGCGGAGTTCTGGATCGATGACGCGACGACACCCGCGCAGCGGCGGGCCGACACGCTCAATAGCCAGCAGCGGACCGTGACCGTCAATGTCGCGCAGCCCGGCGAAGAGCCGGGCTACGCGCTGACCGTCGAAGTCCTCGTCCAGCGTCTGCAGCGCCCTGAGCGATACCTCACCCACTCGGCCAGCCCGCGCATCTCCACCACCTACACCGACGTCCCCATGCACCTCAAGGACCGCGGTATCGACGGCCCCTACGCCCAGACCCTCTCGCGCGACCCGCTGCTCGAACGCCGACTGATCGAAGCGATCCGTGATGCCATTATTCAAGCCCCTTCAAGTACATCTTCGATCCCAGCGGATCTTGGTCCAAAAGACAAGCAAGCATTCCTAGGCCAGAAGCTCGCTGAACAACAAAATCTAGCGCAAGATAGTCCTGAGCATTTGTTCAGACAGCTCAAGTATGCAGAGGCACTGCTTGAATTGGCCAAGCACGACCCGCTGACATCCCACCAAAGGGATGAAGACCCCGATTTAGTTACCCTCGACCGCTTTCAGCGTGAACAAGAGTTCACCAGTCTTTTTGACCTCATAGAACGCCTGATCAAGAAGTACCCCAATGACAGTGAGGTCATTGATTTAAAGGTCCGGACGCAAGCTGCTATTGCTGAATTCCAGCGCGTGGAGACTAGCAACTAAGAATTTACCCTCAAACTAATTTGATTTGATGGCCGATAGAGTAAGAAACCACTACTCGGAAACGACAACATGACCACCGCCACTGCCACCTTCCCCGTTGACCTTGACTCTTACAAGGACATCGCCCTTGACCCGGCTAACCCCAAGCTGACGGATGAGCAGCGGGACGCGCTCAAGCACAATATTGAGCTCTGCCGGGACGCGATCACCTTCTTCACCGCCTACGCCGGGGCCCGCGGCCTGTCCGGCCACTCCGGCGGGCCGTACGACACCGTCCCCGAAGTCGTCATCATCCGCGCCTTTATCGAGAACGCCAAGGCAGGCAACGCCCCCGACGTCCTGCCCATCTTCTTTGATGAGGCCGGCCACCGCGTTGCGACGCAATACCTGCTCGCTGTCCTCGAAGGCAACCTGCCGATCGAAAAACTCTTCTGCTACCGCGAGTTCGACCAGCACCTGCCCGGCCACCCCGAACGAGGCTACACGCCCGGCGTCAAGTTCTCCTCCGGCCGGCTCGGGCACATGTGGCCCTACGTCAACGGCGTCGCCATGGCCAACCCCGACAAAACCGTTTTCATGCTCGGTTCCGACGGCAGCCAACAAGAAGGCAATGACGCTGAAGCCGCACGACTCG
The DNA here is from genome assembly GCA_019634195.1 of Phycisphaeraceae bacterium. Taxonomy (GTDB): domain Bacteria; phylum Planctomycetota; class Phycisphaerae; order Phycisphaerales; family Phycisphaeraceae; genus JAHQVV01. The sequence goes on from JAHQVV010000240.1 coordinate 27,744, forward strand.
CCGTCGCGCAGAACCTCAACGTCAAGCTGCTCATCGATGACAACGACGTCACCATCGCCGGCCACCCGTCGGACTACCTCAAGGGCTACGACGTCGGCAAAACTCTCGAAGGCCACGGCCTGGATGTCTCCCAAGCCCAGGGCGAAGACATCGATGACCTGTACCAGCACATGTGCACCGCTCTTCAAGTCGACGGCCCGGTCGCGCTGATCTGCAAACGACTCATGGCCCCCGGCGTCCCCGGCATCGAAGGGTCCTGCCACGGCCACGACGTCTTCAACAAAGACGCAGCTGTCAAATATTTCGAGGCCAAAGGCAACACCGCCGCCATCGACCTGCTCGAGAACGCGCCCAAGGTCTCCAGCGGACCGAAGTACCCCGGCGTTTCCGACGAGGTCGTTGCCAACCGCGCCCAGTTCGGCACGGTCATGGTCGAGGTCCTCGCCGAGCTCGACGAAAAAACCCGCAACGAGACCGTCAAGGTCTTCGACTGCGACCTCGAGGGCTCCACCGGCATCGCCGCCATCCGCAAGGCCTACCCGGACATCTACGTCCTCGGCGGGATCATGGAACGCGGCAACTACTCCGCCGCCGCGGGCTTCGGCATGGACGAGAACAAGCAGGGCGTCTTCGCCACCTTCTCCGCCTTCCTCGAAATGTGCGTCTCCGAGATCACGATGGCCCGGCTCAACCAGTCCAACGTCCTGGCCCACTTCAGCCACGCCGGCGTCGACGACATGGCCGACAACACCTGCCACTACGGCATCAACAACCTCTTCGCCGACGGCGGCATCGAAGAAGGCGACACCACCCGCGTCTACTTCCCCGGCGACCCCGCCCAGTTCGCCGCCTGCGTCAAAAAGGTCTTCCACGACAAGGGCCTGCGCTTCGTATTCTCCAACCGATCAAAGATCCCCTTCATCCTCAAAGAAGACGGCACACGGTTCTACGGCGACGACTACCAGTTTGAAGCCGGCAAAGACGACCTCGTCCGTGAGGGCGACGGCACCGGCTACATCGTGTCGTTTGGTGCTTGCCTGTATCGCGCTGTCGCCGCCGCCGAGGAAATGAAGAAGGACGGCATCGTCGCCGGCGTCGTCAGCAAGGCCACGCTCAACGTCTACGACGATGACGTCATGGCCAAACTCGCCAAGGCCAAGTGGGTCCTCGTCGCCGAAGAACTCAACGTCAAGACCGGCCTGGGCTCCCGCTTTGGCAGCGCACTGCTCAAGGCAGGTTTCGCGGGCAAGTACAACAACATCGGCATCCACAAGGAAGGCCCCTCCGGCTTATGGCAACAAATGGGCTACCACGGCCTGGACCCCGAAGCGATCGCCGCTGCGGTGAAGGCGCTGGCGTAAGACAAAGACATATCAAGAATCATTCGAGGCCCACGGATTCAATCCGTGGGCTTTTGCTTTTCAAGCATGGCGGTTTGCTCAACAAGTAGATTCCATAGTTCTTCGTAATTCAGCATTTTTGCATGACCGTCTAAAAACACGGTGGGATGATCTTTACCGCCTTTTTTGCCTTTGGTGTAGGGGGGTGAGTATGCAAGCACAAATTGCTCAGGAGCATCGATCGAGTCGAACCGTACGCCGTTGGTAGGGAAGAAAATATAGCTACCGTACTGATAGAGGTTTGTCGGCGGTTCTTCGCCGATGTAACCTCTCATTGTTAGAACAGGATCGGCATTTGAAATGAAATATTCTTCGCTGTAGTAATCATGCTCTGATAGCAATCTTACATTAGGTGGATAAAGCCCATCATGATCTTGTGCATAAGACTGCATTGCTAAAGAAATTGCACGCAGGTTACTTATATCTTGCATCCACCTTGGGTTGACCCGGGCAGACCCTAGTGCGGGAATGATGATGGCGATAAAGCCAACAACAAGAACGCTGACGATGACTAACGTGGTAAACGAAAGCCTGCGCTGATCGTGTTTAGACGTATCGCTCGTCATAGTCTAAGCATAGCACTCAGTCGCTAATTTCAAAGGCTCAATGAGGCACTTCTTTCACAGCATTCCGGTTCTATGCCGGGACGCGGACGGTGATAGGGGCGCGTCGGCGGGTTGGATTCTGGCTTGGCAGGAGAGGCGGGAGCAGAAGTCGTTGCCGGGGGCTTCTCCGGTTGTTGCGTCTACCTTCGTCATGCGTTCATTTGATTGCGGTGATCGAGGCGTATACGCCGAGCAGGATCGCGGCCAGGCTTAGGGCGATTAATGCTGGGTTATAACTGTCAGTCATGTCCAGGCCTTGGGTGATCACGACCGGGCCGAAGGCTGAGCCAAGCACGGTGAGCAGTTGGGCGGCGCCTTGGATCTTGCCCAGTTCGCGTTGGCCAAAGGCGCGGACCCAGACGGCGAAGAAGAGGACGGTGATGAGCCCGCCGGAGAGGCCGAAGACGCCGGCGTAGGCGTACGCCTGCCAGTCTCGGCTTAGCACCGCCAGGCTGGCTAACGCCGCCGCCAGCAGCAGCATCGCCACCGCGAGCAGGCGGTGCATGGCGATGTGTTTCATCAGGTACCCGCCCAGCAGGTTGGCGAACAGGCCGGTGAAGAACCCTGTCATTTGTGCATCGCGGAAGGTTGCTTCGCTGATGCCGCGCTCGGCAAGGATCGGCTGCAGAAGCAGTGTCACGCCCGAAGTGGCCAGTGCGAATAAGCCCATCGATAATGCGAAGGACCAGAAGTACTGCGTCCTCAATGCTTGGTTAAGTGTCGCACCCTGAACATCTTGCTCCAAATCGCCGGTTTGCTTGCTATTTTTGGTTTTTTGATTTATCCGCTTTGGGCTTCGGGGCCGGAGCGCGGTAAGGAGGATCACGGGGGTCAGGGCGATCAGTACCCAAGCGATTTCACTCCAGGCGATGCGCCAGTCTTGCGAGGCATCGATACGCTTGCCAATCATGTCATAGGCGGTTGCAATGAACATCGTCATCAGCACCGCGAACGCGCCCATCGACAGGCTGGCGTTTTTGCCGAAGTACTTGCCCATCATCGCCAGGCCGATGACCGACAGCATGCTCTGGCCCAACGCTCGGGTCAGTGTCAGCGTGACGGTCAACTGCATCACGCTTGTTGACAGCGTCATCGCGTAGACCGAGGCGGCGAGCGCGAGTATGACGACGGCAAGGACGCGTCTGGTCCCGAAGCGATCCAGCAGGTACCCGGCGGGGATGCACGCGGCAGCGCCGATGATCGCCGCGATGGCGTTGATCCAGCCGAATCGGGTTTCGGTCAGGCCCGGGAAGTCACTGAGCAGGCGTGTGGTAATGAGCCCCAGGCCGTAGCTTCGGCCCGGCAGTGTGGCGAGCATCACCAAGGATGCAGACAGCACGACCGCAGAGGCGCTTATCCATTGGGTCAGTCGGGCGGGGTTGTTGCTTGATAGGTCGGTTTGTGACGGCATGATTTGCCGGGCACGCTAGTGCGGCACTTCCTTCACTGCATTCCGGTTCCATGCTGGCACGCGCACGACGATGGTTTCGTCAGCCGTCTGGATTTTCGCCTGGCAGGACAGCCGGGAGGTGATGTCGTTGCCGGGGGCTTCTTCGACGCGGTCGAGTTCTTCGTCTTCGGGTTCGTCGAAGGCGTCTTCGCCTTCATCGAGCATGACGTGGCAGGTGGAGCAGGCGCAGACGCCGCCGCAGGCGTGCTCGATGGCGATGTCGTTTTCGAGTGCGAGTTCGAGCAGGGATTGGTTGAGGGCACCTTTGACCTCGATCTGCTTCTCGGTCTGATTGAGGGATTCGGGGTCCTCGAGTTCGAAGGTGACTGGGATGGTGCGTGGGCCGAGAGAATCGCCCGAGGCTTTCATGTGCATGGTTCTAAATCCTGTTGCGATTAAGTCGCATTCTAGGCATTGTTTTTCACTGGTGAGACGGGCTTGCAGCCTGTCATTTCTGTGTCTTAAGCATGGCAGGCTGCAAGCCTGTCCCGCCGCAGAGCTATGCATACTGCGCCGCAGCTTCTTCGAGGCGTTCGAGTGCGTGTTCGGGTGCGACGACGGAGCCCAGCGCGATGGCTTTTCGGCTGCCGTGGTAGTCGCTGCCGCCGGTGGTCAGCAGGTCGAACCGCTCGGCCAGGGCGGTGAGTTTTTTGGTATCGGTCGGCTCGTGATCGGAGTGCTGGGTCTCGATGCCGTCGAGCCCGAGGTCGGCCAGACGGGCGACGTGGTGCTCCAGGTCGGCAGGCGACAG
>JAHQVV010000241.1 GCA_019634195.1 Phycisphaeraceae bacterium
GAAGACGGGCTCAGGGTCGTCGTCCATGCCGTCGGGCATCGCCGGACGGGCCGGCTCGGTGTGTACGGGCTCGGCGGTGATCAGCGGGTCGGCGGGCTCGGTTTTACAAACGATCGGCGCGATGGCGACGGGCTTGATCGGGGCGGGCTCGGTCAGCGCTGCTTCGTCGTTGGCCCCAGGCTCGGTATCGCTAGCGGGTGTGCCCAGGCCCAACCACTCGGGGTGTTTGGCATAGACGTAGCCCAGCGCTGTGACGGCGGCAAGGATCAGGACGAGCAGCAGCAGGCCGACGGGGTTGCGGCGTTTGCTGCCGGTCGCGTCGTGGACCTGCATCGCGTTGGTGGCGGGCCGATCTTCATCGCTGCCGAGCTTGGCGACACCCGATTCGATCTCGCGGTAGCGCTCCAGGTCTTTGGGTGAGCCCTTGCGGGTCCGCGCGGCGTAGCGGCCGTGCTCGGGGTCCTCGACGATGTAGAAGACCCGGCCCTGCTCGTCGCGGAGCGCTCGGCCGAGGTCCTGCTCGCGGACCTTGACGGGTCGGCCGGAGTACGGGCTGAGGATGGTGACGGGGGGCATATGGGCTCGCCGGGGTTACGTTTTCAATTCGTTGGTAGGACGGCATTCCTGCCTGTCGCGCGTCGGGAGTCGGCTCCGCCGATTGACAGGCAGGAATGCCTGTCTTACCTCAGAGCAGCAATGCGTTCTAAAGTGACCCGCGATCAGTCATTGTAGTCCAATCCAGCCGGGGTCCTAGTGCGTGGCTGGCTTATCGGGGCCGGCTGTCAGATCACGGCCGATAACGGCGGGCGGCTGGTGGGAGGGTCCGGAAAAGTCGCGTGCTGAACGCCGTACCGATCGGCTCGGTCGGGGCGAGGGTCCACTTCAGTTACCGATCCAGCGGAACAGAAAAAGGTGTCGATCTTTGCCGAGCCACGTATTTAGCGACGCAAGGAGCCGCGATGACCAAGCAGCAAACCATTGACCTGATCCGACAGCGCAACCACTCGGCCTCGACCGAGTTCCTCACGCGTTTCGACGAGCAATCGTTGGATACGTACCTGCGTCGGCTGTCAACGGTCTGCAACCACCGCGGCCGGGGCTCACGCTGGGTGCGCGACACCAAGAGCCCGGCGGTGACGACCCGCGTCGCGGCGTAACGATTTGTCTTTGGTTTAGCGGGCGACGCGAAGCGTACTGTTCGCGCCATGTCGATCTGCATGGGAGGCTTCGCGTCGCCCATTGAACGTCAGGAAGGAGTCACTCACTTTGTCTGCAGCAACGTCGCCCACTCCGCGACCTCGCGCCCGTCTTGCAGCGGCGTCGCGATGACCAGGTCCAGCCACTGGTCCCGCGCGATGTAGAGGCTGTTTTCCTCGACAAGAAAGTTCGCCACGGCACTGCCACGGCTGTCCGTCGCGCTGAGCAGCATCTTGATGCCTCGCAGCGGCCGGTCGCCCGTGTGTTTGAGGCTGACACGGACGGCCGAGGACGCCCCCAGGCTGGTGTGCGCCAGCTCGATGCCCTGCGCCGCAGCGACCGGGTCAGACCATGCATCGACCTGCACACCCGCCCGGACGCCACGTGAGCGCTTCCAGTACCGCGTCGGGATGGTCAGGCTGATAGGCTGTTTGCTGCTGGGCTCGATCATCGCCAGCGGCGTGAACGTCTCGGCGAAGACGTTGCCCGTGCTATCCAGCAGCATGATGTGCAGTTCCCCACGCGCGACGGCCTGATCAGTGTTGTTCGCGACCGACCCGGCCAGCAGTGTCTGGTTGTTGGGCAGGCTCGACGCGGTGATCTGGCCGAGCTCGACGTTGCTCACGCCGGACGCATCGGCCGAGCCGCGCGGCGGGTTCATCACGTACCAGTCCTCGTGCGTCAGGTGCTCGGCCGGCGTCAGCACGGTGGGCACATCGCGGGGCGGCAGGCTTGTGTCCGGCTCGTTCCAAGGCGGCTGGAACGTGAGCACGGGGTTGGGCGAGGGCGTGTAGTGCTCGGAAAAAACACGCACCTCGTCGGGCACCTCGGGGTCGGGCGTGCCACCATCCGGCTTCGGTCCCGGCTCAGTCCCGCTTGGGTTGTTGTCTACCACCGTCTCATCGGGTTTGTCTTGATCGGGGCCGGTTTCGGTCGTCGGCGTCTTCTCGGGCAGCAGCGCGGGGACGATGATCGCCAGGAGGATCACGGCCGCTCCGACGGAGCCGAGGAGGATATACATCTGGTTACGTTTTTTACGTTTGAGCGCTTGGGCGCGGGCCCGGCCTTTGCCTGGCTTGCTCTTCGGCGCGGCCGCCTTGGCCTTGCCCCCAGACTTCGTTTTCGCGGGCTTGGCCTGTGGCAGCTCGCCCTGTGTCGCCTGGCCTTGTTTGCCCTTGGAACGGGTCGGGCTGGGCGTGCCGGTGACTTGGCTCTGGTCCTGGTTGTCCGACCAACGCATGAGTTCGGACAGGCCGGACAGGCCGACGACGTTGCCCTCGTCGTCGATGGAGACGGGTGAGACCTCGTCCGGGTCGATATCGACGCTGTCGCTGCGCAGGACCGAGTCCGTCTCGTCGAGCGTGCGTGGGCCGGTGTGGACTTCGCGCTGGAAGTGCGCGGACTTGATGCGGTACTTGTGCTCGCAGGCCGGGCAGCGCACGACCGCGCCGCTGCGCACGAAAGGCGAGTCGGTCACGTCTTGGCACGATGGGCAGGTCAGGTGATACAAGGCTGAGCGATATTGTAGTGGGCAGCGGCAGTTGCGAAACGCAGAAAAAAAGGAAAGCATCGGAGTAACAAATCAGAAGCCCACACGCGTTTCAGGCCCTCTTCATTTAGGGGCTTTTCTGTTTTTCTACGATTCTGCGTTTCGAGGCCGGATTGCCTCTTGCTGCACGCCACCTTATGCTTGGCCGTGTAACCCACAGGTGCCTTCGGTCTGGGCCAGCCGCCTAAGCCGAGGGTGAAAAGGGAAGTGGGGTGACCGAGCGGGTCTTCGTGTGTCTGGCACAGTAGCCGGGCCACGATGGATGGCTTGCCTTAGCTCGGGATTCCTCCGCGGACGCGCCGCCGTAAGGGGCTGGTGCTGGATCGAAGTTGCCACTGACGGGCCCGTAATGGGCTCCGTTGGGAAGGCTGATCTGGCGTAACCCCGAAGCCGGAAGACCTGCCTGCCGCCCGGATGTTCTGGGCCTTGGGAAACCCAAGCGGCCGATCGCAAATCGGCCCGGCAAGGCCCCCGCGTTTTTGGGGCCAGGAGAGTTCATCATGTTCCGTTTTGTTTCGTTTCGTGGCCGCGCGCAGGTTCTGCTTGCAGCGGTCGGGGCCCTTCCTATCACCACCGCGGTTGTCGCCGGCCCATACTCCGGCCCGACCGACACGACCCACGCCATCGACCCGGCGATCGCATCGGGCAGCAGCGTGTTTCAAGAGTGGGCCGACGCCATCGACCCGACACGCACGGCCTTCGCGCCCAACGGCAGCACGTCCATTGATCAGGTCGGCGGGATCAACTCTCTCGGCGATCTCGACGAATCGCAGATCAACAACGGCGACCCCGTCGGGTTCCTTACCGTCACCTTCCCCAATGGCATCCGCAACGGCAGCGGCGCCGACTTTGCCATCTTCGAGAACGGCTTCATCTTCCCCGGAGACCCGTACCTCAACGCGGAGCTCGCTTACGTCGAGGTCAGCAGCAACGGCACCGATTTCGCCCGCTTCCAGTCGATCTCGACCAACACCTCCTTCGAAGGCGACTTCGGGCAGGGCTTTGGCGGGTTTGATACGACCAATATCTATAACCTCGCCGGTAAGCACGGCGCGGGTTTTGGCACCCCCTTTGATCTGGACGACCTGCTGACCGATCCGCTCGTCATCGACGGCGATGTCGATCTGGAAGATATCCAATACGTCCGCCTTGTCGACATCCCGGGCAACGGGGCATTCCTGGATAGCCTTGACAACCCGATCCTCGATGCCTGGCTCACAACAGGCACCGGCGGCTATGACTTCGCGCTGGGCGAGGGATCGGGCGTTGGCGTGATCAATGCGGTGCCCGAGCCGACGAGCGCGGCGCTCTTGGCTTTGGCTGGCATGGCCGTGATGCGTCGACGACGCGCATAAGTATCTCTTTGGTTTCACAGCTGGGCGGCGCCCACTGGGCGCCGCCCAGCATTCCCCGATGCGCTACAAACCGCAGCAACCCGGCTTCACGTTGATCGAGCTCTTGGTCGTGATCTCGGTCATTGCGCTGCTCATCGCCATCCTCCTGCCCGCGCTGGGCAGCGCCCGGCGATCGGCGCGGACGACCCAGTGCGCGTCGAACATCCGTCAGCTAGCGATCGCCAACACCGCCTACAGCATCGACCACCGCGACCGCTACGTGCCCGGCGCCGCCAACTTCATCGCCAATCTCGACCGCTGGCACGGCCGACGCAATAACACCTCCGCCGCATTCAAGCCCGACGACGGGCCGCTCTGGGACTACTTCGAAACCGATGAGCTCAAGCAGTGCCCCGAGTTCAACCGCGGCAACGACTTCGACCTCGGCTTCGAATCGGGCAACGGCGGTTACGGCTACAACAAGCTGTACGTCGGCACGGATACACTCGACCCCGTCAAGGCGCTAACCAGCACGCTCGGCGAGATGGCCTCACGGTTTGCCAAGCCGACCGAGACCGTCATGATGACGGACAGCGCGCTTGCTCAGTCGAGCCCGCTTCGGCGGATCGAGTATTCCTTCGCCGAGCCGCCGAGGTTCAACGCGAACAACGCCGACCCCTCGATCCACTTCCGCCATCAAGGCTCGGCCAACACCGCCTGGCTCGACGGCCATGTCACCAACGAATCGCTCGATTTCACCCGCAGCAACATCTACGGCGTGAGCCAGGTACAGCATGAATCGCTCGGCATCGGCTGGTTCGGCGACGACGACAACACGCTCTTCGACCGGCGATAAGAATCAGGTATTGATCGCTTGCCTAATAGCCCCTGCCGCAAGATGGGGGCTCGGCTTCTCTGCGACAAGAACCTGCACCTCGCGGTGGAGACGATTGATTCAGGAATACAACGACTTCTCGCGGGGTTGTATTTCTGCAACCGTTATCAACCCCGCTACAATCCCTCGACCATGACTGATACCAAAGACCTGCCTACCGAAAAAGTCGTCATCATCGGCTCCGGCCCCGCCGGCTGGACCGCCGCCATCTACGCCGCGCGCGCCTCGCTCGACCCGCTGGTCTTCGCCGGCCGATCGCAGGGCACGCTCCTCGCCGGTGGGCAGCTCATGCTCACCACC
>JAHQVV010000242.1 GCA_019634195.1 Phycisphaeraceae bacterium
CTCGGTTCGGTATTGCCCGAAGTCGTTGTACATCTCGAACGGGTCGCCCAACGGATTCATTTTTTTGTGGCAACGCCAGCACTCGTCGCTGTAGACCTTCATCTCGAACTTCTCGCGCAGCGTCTTGGTGGGGTCAGTCGAAAGCTGTGCATCCACGCCGATCGGGAGCTCGGGCACAATGTCGGCCAGCAGGTGCTCGCTGATCCATTTGCCCCGGCGGACGATGTCATTGTCGAAATTGCCCGAATGCGCAACGAGCCAGGCCGGGTGGGTCAGGATGCCGGCGCGCGGCACGGGCTGCCTGAACGGCTGGGTCGGCTCGTAGTTCCATGCCTGATCGGGTAACCCGTAAGCGCCGATATGCTTCGTGAGATGGCGAGACGGATTGAAAATACCGGCTTCACGGTCCTGTTTGTTTCGTTTTAGATCGCGACGCCCTGTCTTGCGCAGTTGGCTTTCTCGCCACTTGAAATACTCCTCGGGCTGACCGTAGTGGCTGACAAAAAACTTGTCCGTTGTTAGCAGGAGCTGGAGCACCTGTTTGTCCTGCTCGATCGCGTATAGCACGAGGTGGTCGGCGTCGCGCACCAGGAATCGCGGATAATGGCTTAAGCTACGCGTGTCGTCTTTAAACACATCAACCGCATCGGCGTAGCCGAAATACTCGCGGAAGAACCGGAGCAGCCGGGCCTTCTTCGGCCTGAACTCCCCCCAGCGGTGTTCCATCTGGTACCCCCGGTTCTTGGGGTCTTCCTGTATCGCCAGCAATCTGCGGACTTCACGCTCAACATCGGCGCGCGTGGTGAGCCGCCCCTGCTCTACAGCCTTGAGTAGTTCCTGGTCCGGCCCGGTATCGAGGATTGCGAAGCCGATGGCGTAAGCCAGTTCCATCGGTGAGAGCATGCGCCGACCGTCGGAAAGCCGCTGGCCCATCCCCAACTCCATGCGGAAGATAAACTCGGGTGACATCATCATCGCCCGCAGCGTTGTTTTGATTCCGATACGGTGCCCGGCCTGCTCAGAAGTTCCTCGCAATAAGGCTAAGTAACGCTTAATCTCCGCCTCTTCAGGATCACGCTCGAACACCGCCCGATAGCCAGCCGCGATAGCCTCGGCGGCGTCTGCGGTGGCTGGCGTTTTTTTTTCATAATACTCGGTCAGCTTCTTGTTCGGCCGCATCTCGAGCTTACTCTTATTCTTGCCGTGATTGCTCTTGCGTTTGAACAGCACGCCCTCGCCGACCATAAACGATGCCACGATGTCGGTCGTCTGCAGCATCACGTTGGCCGCGGCCTCGTCGGCGGTGAGCGAGGCGTAGTCCCTAAAGCCGTGTCCGCTGAGCACCTCAAGCGCCGCGTCGGACCCGTCGAAGCTTACCAACTCGGAGTAGGCCTGCGGGCTCAGCCGCCAGAGCCGCGGCGGGCTGGACGCCGGGCCCTTATGCTCGCCGCTAAACAATTCGTCGTGATCGACGCGGTTGCCCTGCGCGGGATGTAAGAGCGCTTCTTCGAGTTTGCCACGTCCGATCTTCTTCAGCTCAGCACCGATCCACTGGGTCAGCTTCGCGCGTTCTTTTTTGCTCGGCTGCCTCTTGGCGTTGCTCGGCGGCATGTCGCCAAGCCCGATCATTTCCAGCGCCTTCTCCCAGCGCACGGTGTCCTTACCCGACGCGATGTCGCCGTCGATGTCGTCGATCCGGTACTTAGCTTTCGCCTTGCCTGCGTTGTGACAAGAGACGCAATACATATCCAACAGCGGCTGCACGTCTGTTTTGAATAGATCTTGATTGCGATCCACTTTCACGGCCTTAGCCTGCGGAGAAATGGGCGACGACGTTTCAGCATGGCTATGCAGATCAATACCTAGCATCAGCCAGATCACGCCGGCAGCAAAGAAAATACAGGCGGTAACAAACGGTCTCATGCCAGCAACTCCGCAAGTGGTGCCTTCTGCTCGTTCGCAGGAAGCCTCGGGTCGAGTTGGCCGAAACCATCGCGAGGGGCACCGGCCGCGTGCATCAACGCCGAGTAAAAACTGCCGGCCGTTCGGTTGTCACTGTATTTGGTGTTTGGATAGTGCAGGTATTGTCCGGTTTTCAATGCCCCGCTGACGTTGCCGATCGTCACGAACGGGAACTCGTCGAAGCTCGGGTGGTGCAGCGAGCCGTGATCGCTGAGCACAACGATGAGCGTGTTGTCGAGCATCGTCCCGTCACCCTCGGGCACCGCGTCGAGCTTTCGTGCCAACGCGCCGACCTGATCGAAGTGGGTCGTACGGATGCGGCGGCGGGCCTCGACGCCGGTGATACCTTGCGTATCTTCTTTGGCCTTCTGGTCGGCGAGCTTGTTGTGCCCGCCGGGCTTCTCGATGTGGCCGATATCATGTACAGTCCAAGCGCCTAGGCCAAGCCCGTTGTAATGCAATCCGAGCGTATCGGTTCGGATTGTGACGACGTTGGTCAGGCCCGCGATCAACGACGCCGCCGCCATATCAAAGTGCGCCTCAAGACGATGCACTTCGACTTCTGAGCTGTACTTGTCTGCAAACTCGGGCGCGTGCTTGTCGAGCACATCCGTCATGCCCGCGAGCTTCACCCGGCGATCGGCCAGCGACTCGAAGGCACCCAGGTAGTGATCGAGTTTTTCTTTCTCCGTCGAGTTGAGCCCTGCTTTGACCCGCTTGGTGTCATCAATGAGGAAGTCCAGCAGGTTCTTGTCCCCGAGTTGCTTGGCCTTCACATGCTTGTCGGTGGCGATCGAGCCGAATAACTGCCCGTACGCCATCGCCGGATCGCAGTAGAACGACCCGGGTTTCTTGGCACCAAACGCGGTAACGTGCGGCCGGTCGATCTTGGCATCGGTGTCCGTATCGACTTTGAAGCCCAGGTGCTTGAAGACACCGGGGTGCGTGTTCGCAAGGGCCCCGTCAATCGTCTCAGCAATGGGCACTTTCTCCGCGTTGTAGGAACCCATCGCGCCAAAGCCCGCGCCGTGGTTGCTGCTGATCACCTTCGCCGACAGGCCGTTGACGATCGTCATGCGGTCCTTAAACGGCTCGAGCCCAGCCATCGATTCATTCAATGCATACTTGGTGAGATCGTGCGTGACCAGCTTGCGCGGCGCTTCGCCATCACCAACAACAGGCCCCGGGACCAGTCCCTCAAGCCCCTTGGGCGCGATGCCATACGTCCGCAGTCCGTTGGACCGCGTGACAAAAACAAACCGCTTAGGCAGCTTCGCCACATCGCCCGCCGCCTCGGCTTTGAGCTGGGCAAGGAACGGCGAGAACGCCAGCCCGCCTGCAGCCAGTGACATACCTTTTAATACGTCGCGTCGAGTCTTTAACATCACGATCAAACCTTCCTAATAGCCCAAACTAAATTTAGCTATCAATAGAATCCTGCCCCTGCCCTGTACTGGGCTAACTTTGTGCTGTTACCATTGCGGAATCATTCACCGCGCCTCCAAGGTTTATTCTTAATCCCGCCCGTCTCGTGTATTCGGATTCGCCCAAAACTGGTTCGGTGTCTTCTCGTCTATTAGCTCTTCAAACCGGCTGATGCTGATCCTTTCAACACTGCCGTCTAGATAGCCAATCGGCGCACCATCGGCGTGCCGACGGGTAATCCCTTCGCGGGGAAAATTCGAGCCATCGTTCCAGACACCGCCGCCTCTGGTCTCATCGGTCTCCCACATCAATGCCGCATCTACCCTCATGCGCTCGATGGAGAAGGACTCGAATGTAGGGCTGGAGTCGTACCCGTTAAACGCCCCATTGATGAGGTAGCTGGTCATGTCACGAACCGAGACTTCTCGATCACCGAAGGGCCCGATATCTTCCGGGCAGTGGTACGCCTCGCCCTCGCCGTTCATGTAGTCCCAGAGGTATCCCGTTTCACGCAAGTGAAGACGGTCGGCAACACCGCTGGTGTGTTTAGGACGCCTCCAGCCATGAGTCGCGTCTGGCTCGGCGTATAACCAGCCCGCGGAAATCGGGCCCCAGTTCGAATACACCAGCCGCCCATTGTCAGAGTGGTAGGACATCTGGGCCTGCGTGAAGGAGCGGATATTGATCTTGCACTGGGTGAATCGCGCGCCGCGCTTGGCAGAATTGAGCGCAGGCAGCAAAATCGCTATCAACAGCGCAATAATGGAGATGACGACCAATAGTTCAATGAGGGTGAAGGCTTTACGCATACTAGAAATCCAATCGTTGTCTTGAACTCGCGGCTCGAAAACCTGCAGGACGGATCATCAACTGGCGTGAGGCGGCGTCACAATCGGCCGCCCGAAACCCGATCCAGGCGGTTAAGCCCGGGCCGGGTGAAGGAGAATCTTTTTGTTCTACGAATACGCAACTGATTCGTCGAAACTTATCGGCGACGCCGCGCGATCAACAGACCGCCAAGGCCCAAGAGCGCCAGCGAGCTAGGCTCCGGGACAATAGTGAATGTTCCTGTGCCGGTGCCTGAAGTGATGAAGTAATCGCCGTACGAAGCAGACACATCACTGTGAGCATAGGTACCCGCACCGAACGAGTGGAGCAAGGAGCCGGTATTGTCGATGAGGTTCATCTCCGTCAGATCGACATTCACCCCGTCAATAAACTTAAAGGCACCAAACCTGGACCCAGCGCCATCGGGCAACGCAATCAGGTTAATGCTGAATGTCGCGCCCGAGACGGACGATTCGAAAGCGAGGAATCCTTTTTCACCCGGGTCATCGCCTGAACGCTTGTTAGACACATCAAAGCTGCCGGTGAATCCTGACGTATCCCACGTGGTGGTGTTCTGGCTCAAGGTCAATCCCCTCCCATCAGCATAATTGATCTCTGCAACACCATCGCCCGCGATAACGTCCGTCTTCAATCTGGCATTGTTTTTACCACTACCATTGGCTGTAAATTGCGCGCCGCCACTTGCGATCGTCAGCGCGCCGCTGAGCGTCGTGGTATCAAAATTACTTCGCCATTCAAATCTGCCGCCGTTGAAGGTCACATTGTTCATCGTGCCGGTTTCGAGAAAAATCGTGCTACCGGCTCCTTCAAGCACAAGCGTGCCGCCTAGGAAGCTACTGTTATTGTCATTATCGCTGTTCTTGCTGCCCTCGTCATACACCCATGTGTTGGTATCGCCCGACGTCGGCAACGCAACGGGTGATCCCGAGCCGTCGGTAACGGTGTTCCAGATCGTAGTGGCGTCACTAATCCCTCGCGCGTTAGTTGTGGAATAAAACGTGTCTGCGTGTGCTGTGCCAGACACGACAAACGCGGCAGCCAGGCTGCTCAGTGTCAATAACTGGCGGGTGGTTTTCTTTGAAACGCTCATCTCTAAATCTCCGTAAAAAGGGGAAGGAAGTAATCAATCAAGCAAGATGTTGTTTACCCAACAACTGGCAAAAAACAGAAAATCGTGTCATCCTGACGTGTTGCTCATGGTGCATTTATCGCCTCTGGTATTTCTTTGGACTCGACCAGCACGAGCATCTGGTCATAACAACTCGCCGCGGCCAACTTCATCTCCAACGCCCCCTTGTTCCGGTGGATACGCACCTGGTCACCCAACTCCCAATCCAGCCCGGGGCCGCTTTTGCATTTGTCGAGTTCGGGATAGCGGGTCTGAGACCTGAGTGAATCGGGGGCTTGGGCCAGCGATTGGCTGTCGCAGATCACGCCGAGAATCCTCCCCTTAAACCGGATGCTGAATTCGCCCTTTTGATCAAATCCATTGCTGCCTGCCGGATCGAAATGCACCAGGTAGACATCAACGCGCTCGCCGGCCTGGACCGAGGCCGGCTGCTTCCCGTCACCGGGAAGCCATCTTCCAGGCCAGTTCAGGTCCACCGGCGTTTCCTCATCAAGTACCACGCCAGTCCGCTCAAGAAAGACTTGGATCGCCCCTGACTTTTCGCGCCCGGTCTGCTTGTGCTTTGAGACATCCCCACGCCACCACATCTCCCCCTTCTCTGGTTTGGGCCGCATCTCGACAGTCGTAATGTCATGCTCGTGCCGGCCCGGATCAAACGCGATCTCTTGAACACCCGTGTCGGGATTGATCGAGACGGCTTGCGCGCTGTAATACGAGACCCAATCGCCGACCACACCTTCATCGTCGATCGGGGCGGCACGCACCTCGCCGGTATAAACCTGTAAACGCGTAGCCATGTCTGCCCCGACCTCGACGCCGAACTCGGTGCCGAGGTCGACGATGTGTGCGGTCGGGGTCTGGACCGCAAACCCGGTTGCTTGGCTGGGAACCACCGCATAAAGCTGGCCACCGACCAGGCGCAGTGCATTTTCGTCTTCGCTGAACTCAATCTCGCAAGGCGCCTCTAGGGTCACCTTCACGCCACGAGCGGTCGTGATCTCGGCCAAGCCCTCGGCCAGCGCAAGGCGTTGCCCCGGGAGCAAGTTCTCGCCAACGGTGGGCATGGACACCCCCGACGCCGCCTGCCATAACGCCTTATGCTGGGCGGTGAGAGTTGCAACTGTACGCTGAGGCGGCGCTGTATCCGAGTTGTTGTCCGGGCCATGGGTAACAGCTGTCGGCGTATCGTTGCCATTGCTGATTAGAGAGATCACGAGCAGTGTCGCCGCAAGCAGAACCACTGCGGCGATCGCGGCAAGCGATTTCGCCGAGCGGGACTTCGTGGCGCTAGCTAGCAGGTAGCCTGTCGCGCCGGCGACTTGGCTCCAGGTCAGTCGTTCTTGATTTTCTTGACTAGATTGCTGTTTCGCCGGGAGATGCTCGTTGCTATATGGAACGACCGCGGCCTCACGCTCTAGGCGTAACAGTTCGCGGAGGACATCATCAGTTTCGTCTTGCCGTTCGATCCGGCTGATTGCCAGGCCCAGGGCGGAGCCGTCGGCGGCTTCGATCCGTCCACTCGTCTTAGTGGGCTGGATCTTCGCGAAATAGTGCTCATCAATCAGGTAACGTGCCAGCGTCTTAGCGGCTTCAGGGGACTCGGCAATGAGTTGAGTAAACTCACGTGTTTCGTGCTCAGACAAGTCGCCGTCGAGGTAACGCAAGCATTGTTCGGCCAGAGGATTCATCGCGCCGCCCCCCCAAGCCGTTCGCCTACGCATTCCGCCAACGCCTGCCGAATTCGGCGGAGCATCACCGACACCGTGTTCACTTTGACATCGAGTTGGTCCGCGATCTGCTCGCGCGTTTTGTCATGCCGATACCGCTGGGTCAGCACCACCTGATGCCGATCGCCGAGCCGATCAATGCAGTGCTCAAGTGCGTGGTACCGCTCGTCGACGCCCCTAGATTCTTCTTCGATCGCACCGGATAGCGCCTCGAGCGCGTCGTCACCCAGCAACAGGGGTTTGCGATAACTCTTGTTGCGATACTCCATGACCTTATAGCGGGCGAAGCCCAATGCCCATGCAACAAAAGGCCTGGACGGGTCGTAGTCATCAAATCGCTGGGCGATTTGCGACACGGTCGATTGGATCACGTCTTCGGCGTCGTGGTGATTGCGTACAGTGGACCGCACGTATGCCGACACCGCGGGCTTCGCCTGGCCCCAGAGCAGGGCCAATTGAGACATTTTGTCAGAGGATGGGTCACAATCGGGTGGCATAGCGTAAGACTCCCACTAATAGATTGAAGCGATGACAGCAAAAGTGACAGCTGTTTCGATCAATCGATTAAGAAAGATGGGTTATCTGCGGTCTATTCACGCCCTAAACTAACAAAGCCGGGCGTTGTGATGCCCGGCTTTGCCGCCCCTCCCCTCCGCCCCATTGAGGTTACTGTTGTATCGTCTCGAATCAGTTTTGTATATACAAATCACCTATAATTGGGGGATATAGCAATAAGCTATCGATCGAGTTGCTATTAGTTGCTGCCCGATTGGGGATCCTGTATTTTAGTTGGAGCAAAGAGAGCAGATCTAGAAGAAGTATGTCAATCGATACGCCATCTCTGTGCCGGCTGCCAACCCCTTGGGATACCCCGGGCGCACGTGTTTTGTCGCACCTGAAAAAGGCGATCGGCTGTGCTTCGGTCCGGTTAGAGGTCGCGCCCAGTGAGCCTCTCCAGGTGACTCCATGGCGGACCGGGTGCGTCGATGGCGATCCAGACCATAAACCACGCCCAGCATCGGGAGCGCAGGGGCGTGACCGAGTGCACCGTGACCGCCTGGGCTCTTGGACATTCGTGGCGGACCCCGGGAGCGATGGCTTCTCTGGAAAACAGCAGGAACTGCTCGACCTGGTTCTATTGCGCTGGCACAACGCGTTTATGTCCGGGCCGGGGATCAAGGGCGGGCACGTGCTGCTCGATACGGACCACAGGCTTGTCACTGCCGACCTCACGACCCAGACCTGGCTGGTGGGGCAGGGTGACGCTTTGGATGGCCTGCTTGATCAGATGACACGGGTCGTCGCGCAGCGGTTCGATTCTATCACGCCATACGAACCCATTGAACTCATCCTTGGGTACCGGGAACGGTCGGTCTGGATCAGGCTGACGCACTCCCGCACCGCGGATGATGAGCACGGCGGGTGTTACGGGGAATTGCGTCTGATCCCGCGCAACGAGGTTCCAACATTCGAACACATCGAGGACGCGCGGATCGCGCGGTCGCTGGGTTTCCTGGACACGCACTACAGCCAGAACCCGGACCTGCGAGAGCTCGCTGACAGCGTCGAATTAAGCATCTATCACTTGCACCGCCTTTTTTCTGAGCACATCGGCATGAGCCCTAAGCAGTACCTAGTGGCACGTCAGCTCCAGGTCGCGAAGTGGTATCTGGGCTCAACAAACATACCTGTCGGCGAGGTCGCGGACATGGCCGGTTTCAGCAGTTCCGGGCACTTCTCAACAACATTTCAACGCCTGACTCAGGTAAAGCCTGTCCAGTTCCGGGAACGTATCAATAAATACTCGGATTGATGATGCAGCCAGCCAGTGGGTAGACTACTGTTCACGAGAGAAGCAGCGCAGAGGACAGAACATTTCTTGTTTCCAGAATGCGTAACGCTTTAAGAGGCAGGGCATGATGGTGGGGCGGCTCTGGGGAGCTCCTTTTGACGCTCACGTCATGATTTTTCGCAATGACCACCCAATGAATGAAGAACGCTAGAGCAACCCCAAGAATTGCCGAGTGAGCACAATAATGCAGACTGAATCTGCGACCGACAACATCGTGACTTTCATCAATAGCCAGGGCGAGACCGCACGCGGCACGCTCGTGCGGTTATCTCGAAACCAAGCGGTTTTTGAGGTCTACAACCCCTACAGCATCATCCAATTGAGCGAGGTGCTTGACCACCTCGAAATCCGGCGCGGCGAGCGTGTCATCTACAGCGGCCGTGCCGTGGCATCGGGCCTGGTCACGACCGGGCTGATGCTGATCGTTTCCGCGACGCTGGTTGACCCCTGGTCCGACCTGGTCGGCCTGGAGCCCGGGCCCAAGCTCCGTCAAGAGGTCGAGGCCTTCGTTAGCGACTGGGACAGCCGGTACGGTGTGCTATCAGACCGGTACAAATCGACCATCGGTGAGATGCGCAACTTCTTTGAGGAGCTCTCCCGTTGGCTGAACCACAGCGAGACCGCGGCGGGCATCGATAGCCGAACGCCCGAGCGGGTCGTCGACGAGTTTACGAGGGATGTGTCGGCTCACACGGACCCAAAGATCGGGAATCTCTGTACGGAGTTCGAGCAGATCGCCGCTGAGACAGACTCCGCTGCGCTATCGGCCCATAAAGAGTTTGCCCGGCGTGAGCTCCACCCGCTGATCCTCTGTTCGCCATTCATCCACCGCACCTTCTCCAAACCTTTGGGGTACGCGGGCGATTATGAGATGGTCAATCAGATGTTTGGCGAACCCTGGCGCGGGCAGAGCACCTATGCAAAGATCGTCAACGCCATCATCATTAAGTCGGATGGTGCGGAGGGGCACCGCAACCGGGTCGATCGCCTGGAAATGCACCTGCGTCAAGAGACACGACGCGTGACCGCCCGCGAAAGCCGTCCGCTCCGTGTGCTCAATATTGGGTGCGGGCCCGCCATCGAGGTTCAGCGTTTTATCCAGCACGGCCCCGACGCAGACAAGGCCTACCTCGATCTGATGGATTTTAATGACGAAACGCTCGCGTACACCACCGAGCAGCTCTTCAGCGCGAAGAAGTCTGTCTCACGATCGACCCAGATCCGGATGGTCCACGAGTCGATCCATGGCCTGCTGAAAGGTAACGGCCAGGCTTTACTAGACGGTGACAATGAGCCCTTGGAGGAGCGGTACGATTATGTCTACTGCGCCGGGTTGTTTGATTACATTTCCGATCGGATCTGTAAACGGTTGATGCGGATGTTTTACAGCTGGACGAAGCCGGGCGGCCTGTTATTAGCGACCAACGTGCATCCGCGCAACCCTGTCAGACACTTCATTGAGCACCTTCTGGAATGGAACCTGATCTATCGGGATGAAGACCAGATGACCAGCCTGTCGCCGGACCCCCTCAATAGCCAACTGTTTGTAGAGGAAACCGGCGTCAATATCTTTGTAGAAGTCCGAAAGCCCGGACCATTGGAATGAACTCAGTCGTCACAAGTGAAGAGCTTTTAGACGGTTACAAGCGCTACGAAAGCGACTTGCGGATGCGCCACGCGAAGGTTGGGTGCTACCTCGCTTTGGTTCTCATGCCTGCCGGGACCATGCTCGATCTCGTTGTCTACCCCGAGTTTTCCTGGCCTTTCTTTATCTCGCGTTGGATCACGAATTTATTTATCGCCGCGGTACTGATCCTTCTGTACCTGCCGCTGGGCCGCAAGTACCTCACCTTCTTTGGTTCTGCCTGGGTCATGTGCCCTGCGATCGCGATCGCTTGGATGATCTATCAGTCGGAAGGGGTCGCGTCACCGTATTACGCCGGGCTGAACCTGGTCATCATCATCGGCTGCTTGTTGATGCCGTACAGCTGGCGAGAGGCCTCGGTCATCTGCCTGCTTGTTGTCGGGTTTTATCTGCTGTCTTGTTTGAACGGTAGCAATGGTCTTTTGTTATCCACTCAGTTGTTCAACAACATCTATTTCATCTCTCTCACCGCAATCATCTGCATTACTTCATGCCACTACTACCGCAGACGCCGAATCGAAGACTACCGATTGAGGCACGAAGTCGATGCTCAGAACCGTAAGCTCGCAGAGCTGGACAAGCTGAAGAGCGACTTCTTTGCCAACGTTAGCCACGAGCTCCGCACGCCACTGACCTTGATCCTTGGGCCGGTTGAAAGCCTGCTTCATGCCGAGACCAGGAGCGATGACTTTGTTGTGCGTCAACTTAAAACAGTGCACAGCAACGGGCTGCGGCTGCTCAAACTCATCAACGACTTGCTCGACATGATCCGGCTCGACGCTAAGTCGGGGTCGCCCTCCGCAGGAAAAGGGCTCGTCGACCTTGCCTCGATGTCCGACGCCATCGCGTCCGGCATCCGGCATACGACCGATACGAAAGGGCTCTCCCTCCGCGCCGATGGGCCTCAGTCGCCGATCTACGTTAAAGGCGACGAGTCGTCGCTGGAACGCATGTTCTTGAACCTGCTGACCAACGCCATCAAATTTACACCCCCAGGCGGGGCGATCGAAATCGGTTGGCGGCGCGATGGGCAGGAAGTGGTTGTGTCCGTCAGCGATACCGGCATCGGGATCCCCCGTGATCAGTTGCCGCACGTTTTTAATCGTTTCCGACAGGTCGATGGTTCGTCCACGCGGCGTCACCAAGGCCTGGGGCTGGGCCTGGCTTTGGTCAACGATATTGTGCAAGAGCATGGGGGGCAGATTACGGTCCAGAGCGAACTGGACAAAGGCACGCGATTCGAGATCCGGCTGCCGATCGCCGAAGATCTGCCTGGCCAAGAAACCCATCAGCCGACCCGTGATGATGAGCAGCCCGACCCGTTCGTTGTGCTCCATCAGGCCGCGGCCCGGCACGAGCTGGTAACCGTGACGGATTCTTCCCTGAACGAGGCGGGTGTTTCCAGCAAGCCGGGGGCTTCACGCCTGCTGATCGTCGATGACGAGCCGAGCATGCAGCGTTATTTGAGCGACTGTCTTTCAGATGAGTACAATCTGTCGCACGCTGCGGACGGTCCGGGGGGGCTGGCCTTGGCGTGCGAAGAGGTGCCGGACCTGATCCTGTTGGATTTGATGCTGCCCGGGATGGACGGGCTGGAGGTCTGTCGGCGTCTGCGGGCCGAGGAGGCGCTAGCGGACACCCGCATCATCTTGCTGACGGCGCGCGCCGATGAGAGCGCGAAGCTGTCCGCGTTGGATAATGGGGCCGACGATTTCCTGACCAAGCCTTTCAGCACGGTCGAGTTGAAAACCCGGGTGAGGAACCTGCTCCGTGCCGGCTCGCTGCAGCGTGAGCTCCGTGCAAGGAACCACGACCTTGAGCAGGTGATCCGCGATCTTGCCGCGGCGCGGTCTCAACTCGTGCAGAGCGAGAAGATGAACGCGTTGGGAAGCCTTGCCGCAGGGCTGTTGCACGAGATCAATAACCCGTTGAACTTCGCGATGGCCGCCCTGCAGTTCTCGTTGAGCGAGCGTGAAACATTGCCCCCGGATGTGCTTGAGATGCTCGAGGATGTCCACACCGGGATCCGCCGTGTGCAGGACATCATTGTCGATCTGCGCAGCTTTGCCCACCCGGGCCGGGGGTCAGTCCCCGTTCTTGTTGATTTGGCTGAAGCGGCGACCACCGCCCGGCGGTTTACGACAAGCGTCTGCGACCACGTGTTGATGGAGTTGGATATCCCCGAGGGGGCCGGGGTCGTTGGTAACCGCAGCCAGATCATCCAGCTCTTGGTCAACCTGATCACTAACGCGGCCAAGGCGACTCAGGACAGCTCAAGCGCCGATCAAGGCCGGATCAAGGTTTCTTGCCAGACCGCGGAGGACAGCGTTCGGCTGACTGTCTGGGACAACGGCGTCGGGATCGAGCCGAGTCAACTCCAGCGCGTGTTCGATCCTTTTTATACCACCCAGGATGTCGGCGGGGGCATGGGGCTGGGCTTGAGCATCTGTCATACGATTGTCACCAACCACGGCGGCTCGATCTCGATCCGCAGCGAGCCGGATGCATGGACCGAAGTCCTCATCGACCTGCCAACCCAATACCAGGCACCCACCGCCCATGAAACCGCAAACCAACAATAAAGCCCTACCCACCGTACTGTTCGTCGATGATGAAGAACTGGCGCAGAAGTACTTCCGCAAGGCGATCGCGACGAGCTATGAAGTGTTGACCGCGTCTGATGTCGCTGAAGCGAAGGGCCTGCTAAGCCAGCACGCCGACCGTATTGGTGTCGTTGTTACCGACCAGCGGATGCCCAACGCGTCGGGCACGAGCCTGCTCCGGCAGATCAACGAACAGCACCCCGAGATCATCCGCATCCTCACGACCGCGTATTCAGATCTTGAGAGCGCTATCGAAGCGGTCAACGAGGGGCATATCTACCGCTACGTCACCAAACCCTGGGAGGTCCGTGACCTTCAGGCGGTCGTCCGGCAGGCGGTCGAACTCTACTGCCTCCAAAGAGAATACGACACGCTCATCGCAGAAAAACTCAGCGTGATCCAGCGGATGGTTTTGACCGACCGGGCGAAGACGCTCTGTTTGCTCGGGTCTGCCCTGCAGAACACGGCCAACAACCCGCTCTATGCGGTGCGGGACTATATCCGGTTTACCGCCAGCTCGGCGGCCGCGCCGACCGCGCGCGATGCGGCGGGCTGGGAAGACCTGTGGACCAGCACCGTCGATGAGACCATCGCCGCGGTGCAGATCGTCGATCTGTTGTTCGATGCGTTGAAGGCAGCCCCCGGCGAGCCCCAGCAAACCGATATCGGTGAACTGATCAGCGACCGGGCCGAGGGCATAGACGGGCTTTCTTGCAAGGTTTCTCAAGAGGCCGGCCCGATCTTGGCCGAACCCGACTTCCTCAAAAGATGGACAGACTTATTACTCCGATTCGTGGAGGCGATCTCTGAAGGGTCTGACTCGGTCGCAATCGCATGCCAGCCGAGCGATGAGGGCGCACACATCGTCACTCACCTCTCAGGCCAGGCTGGCCCGCAAACCCAAGTCAACCTGCTTAAGCTTGCCGACGGCTCTCGGTGGGACACAAAAGGGCCGCACCTGGACCTGCTCATCCTATTCTTTGCGACGCACCATCTCGGTGGGCAGGTCGATACGCGTTGGGGGGCAGAGGGCGCGTTCGAGTTCCGTTTTGTGTTGCCATGTGGACCGGCGACGAGCTCACGCGACCCGCTGCCAGAAAATTGGGTCGAGTTGCTTTTCGATGAAATTGAACAATGATCATCGCGGCCACATCCTCTCAAAAGGGGCGTGTTTTACATTCACCGCTGAAATGGGCGTCCTGCACGTTGCAAATGATCTCAGATTTCCTGGCCGGCTAGATGTCCGTCTCGGCTATCAAAGCGTGTTTTTACACAAAAGCAAGAATATGTGATTTAGAATTTGATTTTTTGCTCATTTTCGCCGATGATAGTGTCGGTGTTGGGGCATGCCCTTATTCCGACCCCCCCCCGGAGCATGCTCCAGCACCTTTTTCGCAATCCAATCTCCGTTGCACTTAGCCCGAACCAATTTCCGGGGTGGTTTGGGTTATATCAATCACTCCTCAGATCAGACACTGAACGCTGGCATGGACGACTATCTCAACAAGTCTGCCAAGGCCGATGCCTTGTTGCATGAGCTAGAAGCGGTATGACGCCCGTCCGACACACCGGCCGCGCCGCGTGACGCCTCAGCGCCAAACAACCCGGCTCGGCACCGGGCGTTGGCTTCCTCCATCGCATACGCATCCCAAAAAAGACGTGGGCGTTGGATAGTGCTGTGGCGGGAGCCCGGAGCTTGCGGCAACAAATCGCGAAGGCGCGCTTGAACTGATTGGGATGCATATCACTCACAGCCTTTCGCAAGTCGGCGACTTGTCGGTTGACCAAGTCAGGGAATTGCTCCCCACGCATCTCGATCAATGCCTTGGTGAAACCCGCGGGGTTTCGATCCGATTCCAAATGCAACTTGGCGAAGAGCCGACGCCCATGACGTTTTGAGTATTGCTTCGGGTCAGGGTTCTTAATCTATGTTGAAACACCTGGTCTATTGCTCCGCTGATCCGGCTGAGTTAGCGGGTTTGTCACGCTTGGCCCAATCCACCTTGCCCTCGGTACCATTGCGCAGGCGCTGGATATTGCTGCGGTGGCGGATGATGACCACCGCAGCGAGCAGGGCGGTGACGGAGCCGCAGACCGCGATCTCGTCGACGCTGTAGCCCAGCGCGAGCGCGAAGCCGACGACGAAGATAGGCAGCACCGCCGCGGCGATGACGCTGGCCAGGCCGACGTACGCCGTGGCCTTGGTGACGACGAACCAGACAACCGTCGCGGCGAGGACGGGCACGCTCAGCACCGGCCAGAAGCCGAGCAGCGCCCCGGCACTGGTTGCGACGCCTTTGCCGCCCTTGAACTTTAGGAAGATCGGCAGCACGTGCCCGACGACCGCCGCGACGCCGACCGCCAGCCACTTGAGCATCTCAACGGCGCCAAGGTCTCCTTCGGCCGTGATCAGCCCGGCCCAGAACCCGTAGGAGAGCACGGGGGCGAGCCCCTTGCCCAGGTCCAGGAAGAAACAGGTCAGGCCACATTTCTTGCCCA
>JAHQVV010000243.1 GCA_019634195.1 Phycisphaeraceae bacterium
CCCCCCCCTCCCGGAGAGGATCAATCCCAGAGGCCCAATTCGATCATCTGCCTCTCCGCCTGCGGGGCCCAGCCACGGTTGGCGATGGGGCTGGCGGGCGAGGGGTGCAGGATCCGGCCGAAGTTCAGATCCAGGCCGTCGAGTGCCCGCTTGGCACATTTTTCTGCGAACGCGCCGACGCCGACGATCCACTCGGGCTTCCAGGCCTCGACGAGGCCACGCAGATGCGCATCGCAGGCTTTCTCCAGCGGCTCGCGCTCGGCGACCGGCAGCTTGTCCGGCGTGATGTTCTTGCCCGTCTCGCCCATGAAGACCAGCGGGCAGTAGTTCACCACGATGTGCTGGGCAAAGAAGTCGGCGGGGTCGGGGTAGCGCTCGGCCATCAAGCCCCACAGCCGACGACCCGAAACTTCGGACCGCTCGCAGGCCAACCCATCGACCGGCCGCTTGGGGTGTTCGTCCTTGGGCTTGCCGACCTTGGCCTTGATCCCGATGTACTCGCGCACCGCCTCGATCTCGCCGAAGGGCAGGCCTGTCTGCGCCATGCCCCATGGCCCGGGGTTCATCCCGAGCATCAGCACGCGTTTGCTCCCGCCGCCGTATCGCTTGATAAACGCCTCGTGCATCGGCCAGGTGTAATCCAACGGGTTATAGACGTGTGTCACCGGTTCGGCGAAGCCGAGCTTGTTCACCGCGGTGCGCAGGCGCTTGGCATGTTTGAGGAGTTGTTCTTCTTGGCTAGGCATGTTTCAAAATAAAAGGTGGGGCGGATATTCTTGTCTGCCAATCGGTCGAAGACCTGAGCGATTGCTTTGCGGTATGTGGATTCGGCTGTGCCGATTGGCAGACAGGGAGGTCCGCCCCATTTCTAGGGTTTGGCCTCGATCTGTTTCAATCTTTCATCCAGTACATCACGCATTCGGTCGAGCACCTTGCTTGAAGCCGGGTCCTTTGCCATGTTCGTGAACTGCTTCGGGTCGTTCTTCATGTCGTACAGCTCTTCCGAGCCGTCTTTGTACCGCATGTACGCCCACCCCTCGCTCCGCAGCAGGTGGCCACGATTGCTCATCGTGTAGACGGTCTGCCGCGGGTTGTCCTTCGCGGTCACCAGGTCCAGCCCCATGCAGTGCTCGGGGATCGGCAGGCCCGCGAAGACACACATCGAAGGGTAGATATCCACCGCTTCCATGAAGCCGTTCCAGCGCTTGCCCGGCTCGATACCCGGGCCTGCCGCGATCAGCGGGATGCGCGACGACTCTTCGTGCAGCGATAGCTTCTGCCAGAAGTCGTGCTCGCCCAGGTGGTAGCCGTGATCGGACATCAAGACGATCAGCGTGTTGTCGGCCAGGCCTTGCTTTTCCAGTTCATCGAGCAGCCGGCCGACCTGGGCATCCATGAACGACACGCTCGCGTAGTACGCCCGCAAAACAGCCCGACGTTTTCCATCGTTGCCGGTTCCGCTGCGCGAGCCGATTCTCGACCAGCCTGCGCGGGGGATGTCCGCCAGGTCGTCTTCGACCTGATCGGGCAGCCGCATCAGTTCCGCGTGGTATGGCTCGTAGTATTTCTTGGGCGCAACCAGCGGGACGTGTGGCCGGACGTAGCCGACCGCCAGGAAAAACGGCGTGCCGTCTTGCTTGTAGCTGCTCATCAGTTCGATGGCCTTGCCGGTCGCTTGGGCATCGTGCTGCTCGGCCCCTTCGGTCGGGTCTTCGACCGCGAAGAACGCGGTGCCGTAACCCAGGCCGTAGTGCTTGTTCTGTTCCGGGTCGGGCTTGATTTTTTCGCCCGAGAGCATCTGTGTCTTGCCGGGCGTCCACTGCTCGGGCCCGCGGAAGTTGTACGCCTCGGTCCAGGATGCTTTGTGGTCGGGGCCGGAGACGCCGGCGGTGATGTCGCCGGGCACGCGCATGTGGTAGAGCTTGCCGCAGCGTGCGGTGGTGTAGCCGTTCTGTTTGAAGTACTGCGGCAGGGTGGGTCGGTCCCCAAGCGCCGCGGTGAGCGTGTCGCGGGCACCGTTGTGGGTGACGCTGTTTTGTTGTGGGTAGAGCCCGGACAGCAGGGCGGCGCGGGCGGGGCCGCAGACAGGGTACTGGCAGTAGGCGCGGTCCATGGTGAAGCCGCGCGCGGCCAGGCGATCGATGTTGGGCGTGAGCACCTGCTCGTTGCCGTAGCAGCCTAAGGCGTTGGCGGCGAGGTCGTCAGCGATGATGAACAGGACGTTGGGCGGGCTCCGCTTTTCGTCGCTGCTGGCGGGGAAAGCGGTCATGCACAGCAGGAAGCAGAGCAGATGTTTCATACAGATATCGTACCGGATGCGTGTTAGTGGGCTTAGGGGTTGTCCCCGTCGCTTGATCGCGGTATCGTGATCGATTCAACCTAGCCCGCGCGGGCCGGGCGACACGCATGCATCTGAGGTTTACCGATGCGACTTTCTGAAATCCTGCGAACCGACTGCATCAAGGTCCCGCTTGCATCCACCGACAAGCAGGCAGCGCTGTTCGAACTCGTCGAACTCATGGGCGCGGTCGGCGCGGTCACGGAAGTGCAGCAGCTCAAAGACGCGGTCTGGGAACGCGAGTCCACCCGCACCACCGGCATCGGTCACGGCATCGGCATCCCCCACGGCAAGACCGACTGCCTCGACGAACTACACATGGCCATCGGCCTACCCGCATCCCCCATCGAGTTCGGCGCGATCGACGGCAAGCCCGTCGAACTGATCATCTTGCTCGCCAGCCCCGCCGACCAGACCGGCGCCCACATCCAAGCGCTGGCCAAGATCAGCCGAATCCTCACCGACGATGCGTTCCGTGATGCGGTGAAGATAGCGGAGTCAGCCGAACAGCTTTACGAGATGCTGATCCAGCACGAGGCGGAGTTGGCAGGGGCTTAGTCAGTTCATCATGCCAAATTAAGTGGTTGTTGCGGATTACTCTTTCGCAGCATTTTTAAACGCAGGCCGACCCAGGCGCTGAGTAGGACGGCGCTGGCGCAGATGATGGTCATGACTGTTCCGGGGATGAAGTTGGCGTAGCCGCCGAGGTCGATAAAGATGAAATAGCCAATGTCGGTGATGCCCGCGATCAGCGCGGCGAGCCAGATGGCCAGGGCCTTGCGTTGCCAAACGAAGACGGCGCAGACTGTGGTGAATGCTCCGATCCAGAGCAGGTTAAAGCCGTGTTGGTTGATGATCGCACCGACCGCTGCGTGGTAGGCCATTTCGAGCTGCGCGGGATCGACGGCATCAGCGATTCCGCTGGCGGCCGCGGAGGTGTCTTGAGATATTGTCATAACGCCTGCGAGTACGTGGACCAGGCCCCAGACGACCCAGAGGACGGCGGTGAGTCGTAGTAAGTTCTTACTTAATGGATCGGTGTGGGCGGGTGTGGTCGTTGTCATGGCTGCTTTCTGGGTTGAGTGCAATAAAGAAACATAAAAAGTTGCAAGTTCTTCCAAATAAAACAGGCCTACCGCTTGTTCTTTGTCTTCATGCAGTGAGACGCGATGATACGGGGGCGAACGACGGCGTCCATTTGCTTGACGGTGATGGATTCAAGCTTTTTAAGTAGTGCTTGCTCTGCTTGCTCACAGAGTTCGTTGATGTAGCCGCCCAATATTTCAGAGACCGGGCTGTCCTTCTGTGGGTGTCTGCGTAACAGGTTCTGATTCGGCGTGACCGCATCAAACACTTGGCGGAGGTTGATCTTGGAAGCGGATTGAGCCAGTACGCTTCCGCCCCCAACACCGCGCTGCGTCTCGACGACGCCGGCGTGTTGTAGGCGAGATAAGACACGGCGCAGCACGACGGGGCTGGTGCCATAGGTTTGGGCCAGCGTGTCCGATGTGATCGGCTGCCCGCCTTGCGCAGTAAGGAAGCCGACGATGTGCAGCGCGATGTTGAAGTCACTCGTCACGAGTAGAATTGTAACAGAAAAAGTTGTATTTCAAATGCGTTGAGCCTGTGAACTTCTTTCGATCGGCTTGGAAGGGGCACTCAATAGATCGTGCCTTGCTGCTTCGCGTAGTCGTTCAGTACAGCGACTGCGTCTGCTCGCGCGATATCGCGGACGACGTCGATGCCGCGCTCTTGCAACGCCTCGGGCCATTCGCTGAGCTTGGCCCCTTCATCAAAACCCACTGCTCTGGCGTCTTCATCCCTTGCGCCGCAAAGCAATCGCTTCACCCCCGACCACGGCACCGCGCCGAAGCACATCGCGCAGGGCTCGGTCGAGGCAGCGAGTTCGTAGGTTTCTTGGCCAGCATCGCTAAGGTCGTATCGGCCAAGGGCTTGTTGTGCCAGCGCGATCGCGACCATCTCGGCGTGGAGGATCGAGCAGTTTTTGCTTGGGACAAGGTTGACGCCGGGGGCGATGAGTTGGTGGTTGCTATCGAAGATCGCGGCGCCGAACGGGCCACCGGTTTGTTTCTTGATGTTTTCTGCGGAGAGCGCGATGGCGAGGGCCATGCGCTTGTCAGGCGTCGAGAAATCCGGGTCGTACCCCGCGACAAACGGCTCGACCCATGCGGGCAGTTCAAACTCGAAATGCGTTTGCATGGCTTTAGCCTTTCGCGTTGAACGTGCTCATCGTCTTTTCCAGGCCATCAACCAGCCAGCTCTCGATGCACTTGACGCCTTTGTCCAGGGCGTGGTCGAGTTCGGTTTGTTGGTCTTTGGTGAACGGGCTGAGGACGAAGTCTTTCTGCGGGATCTTGTGGCCGTTGATCGCGTTGGGGCCGATGCCGATGCGCAGACGCGGGTACTTCTTCGTGCCCAGTGCGCGTTCGATGTCGGCCAGGCCGTTCTGCCCGCCGGCCGACCCTTCGCCGCGCAGGCGGATGGTGCCGACGTCCAGCGCGAGGTCATCGACGAGCACGATCAGGTCGGTCTCGGGGTTGAGCTTGTAGAAGGTCACCGCCTCGCCGACGGCCAGGCCCGAACGGTTCATGTACGTCGTCGGCTGCATGAGGATGCAGCGCTCGGGGTGCATGGGGCTGCCGACCAGCAACTCCCCGTCGAGGATGCCTGCGTGGAATTTGTGCTTGGGGCCGGTGAGGTTGTGGCGCGTGGCGAGCTTCTCGACGAGCATGAAGCCGGCGTTGTGGCGGGTCTTTTGGTATTCGGGCCCGGGGTTGCCCAGGCCGACGATGAGTTTCATAGGTCGTGTTGGTGCTAGTGGTTGGTGCTTGACTGGCCCCCGCCGCGAGGTGGGGCGCGTGACATAAAGATAACCCCCACCTCGCGGTAGGGGCTAATTGGGTGTTCAAGAAGCGTGGCTGGGCGCGAGGCTTACTCGCTGTCGCCTGCTGCTTCCTTGTCCTTGCCGATGACTTCCGGCTCGGCGTCGCCTGCATCATCACCGCCTTCGAGGGCTTCGGTCACGGCGGCGGAGACCTTCACGCCAGCGATCTGGCAGATCATCTGCTCTTCGGGCATAACGATCGTGACGCCGGCCGGTGGGGTCAGGTCGCCCACGGTCACGGGCTCGCCCAGGGGCAACTCGGAGATGTCGTGCTCCAGGTGCGAGGGGATCGCGTCGGCACGGCAGGAGATCTTGACCATCGTGGTTGGGTTGTCCAGCACGGTGCCGGCTTCCTTGAGGGCGGCAGGCTCGCCGACCAGTTGGATCTCGACCTCGACCTCAATGGTTTCGGACAGGTCAACGCGTTCCAGATCGACGTGGATGACGTGTGTGCCGAAGGTGTCCCACTGCACGGCCTTGACGAGCGTGTGCTCGTTCTTGCCGTCGAGTTGGATGTCGATGAGGTGGCTCTCGTCGTGGAGGATCTCAGTGAAGGCCTTGGCGTCGACGGTGACGTGGACGGCGCCCTTCTTGTGGCCGTAGATGACGGCGGGGATCAGGCCGGCGGCGCGGTCGCGCTTGGCGTAGCGGGTGCCGATCTTGGTGCGGGGGGTGACTTCGAGGGTGGGGGTTTGGGTGGTGCTCATGGTTGGGTTCCTTTGTTCCTTTGTTTCTTGGTTTGTTGTGCTTAGGATTTACCGCTTGCCACTGCCGGTCTGCAGCAGGGAGCTGACCGAGCGGTTGTGGTGGATGCGGTGGATAGCTTCGCCGATGAGGTCCGCGACGGAGAGGACCACGAGCTTATCGCGGATACCGTCGCAGCGTTCGCCGTCGGGGATCGTATCGGTGACGAGGAGCTTGTCGATGGGGGCCTCGTTGATGCGTTCCATCGCCCGGCCGACGAGCACGGGGTGCGTGCATCCGACGGTGATCGTTTTCGCGCCGTGCTCTTTCAACATGCGTGCGCCGTTGGCGACGGTGCCGGCGGTCGAGATCATGTCGTCGACCATGAAGACGTCCTTGCCCTTGACGTCGCCGATGAGGTGCGCGGCGTCGACATCGCTGCCGGACTTGCGTCGTTTATCAACGATCGCGATATCGATCCCCAGCTTGTTAGCGAAGTTCGCGGCCATCTTCACGTTGCCGACGTCCGGGCTGGCCATGACGACCTCGCCGACCGATTCATCACGCAGCTTGCTGAAGTAGTCGAACAGAACGGGCGCGGCGTTGAGGTGATCCACGGGGATGTCGAAGAAGCCCTGGATCTGGGCGGCGTGCAGGTCCATCGCCAGCACGCGGTTCGCACCCGCCGCGGTGATCAGGTTCGCGACCAGCTTGGCGGTGATCGGGGTCCGGCCTTCGTCCTTGCGGTCCTGCCGAGCGTAGCCGAAGTACGGGACCACGGCCGTGATCTGTCCGGCGCTCGCACGCTTTAGCGTGTCGATATAGATCAGCAGCTCCATCAGGTGCGCGTTGACCGGGTCGTGCGTCGATTGCACGACGTAGCAGTCGCGCCCACGGACATCTTCGTCCACCTTCACCAGCAGCTCGCCGTCGGGGAACATGCGCGTGGTCCCGTTGCCTACCGGCAGGTCCAGGTAGCAGCAAATCCGCTCGCACAGGTCCCGGCTGGCCCGGCCGTGGAAGATCTTGATGGCGTTCGTGTCGGCTGCGCTCATGCTTGCGCTCCAGGGGTAGGCATGCCCAAACGCTCGCGGAGGATCAGGTCCACCGTCGCGAGCTGGTCGGGGTTGTTGATCGAAAGCACGTCTTCCGGCGGCACGGCATCGACGACTGTGACCGTCTGCCCCGTGCCCTTGAGGATACCTGGGGCGTCGGTGATGTAGTACTCGCCCTGCGCGTTGTTCGCGCTGATCTGGTCGATCGTCTTGAACATCTTCTGGCCATCAAAGCAGTAGTAGCTCGGGTTGACTTCCTGGATCGCGAGCTGCGCGTCGGTCGCGTCCTTCTGCTCGACGATCGCGTCGAATGTGCCGTCGGCGTCGCGGACGATCCGGCCGTAGCCCGTGGGGTCCTCGATGACCGAGGTGGCAAGGGTCGCCGCGGCGTTGGTTCGGCGGTGGACCTCGACGAGCCGGCTGAGCGTCTGCGCC
This sequence comes from Phycisphaeraceae bacterium, assembly GCA_019634195.1. Lineage (GTDB taxonomy): Bacteria > Planctomycetota > Phycisphaerae > Phycisphaerales > Phycisphaeraceae > JAHQVV01. The sequence goes on from JAHQVV010000243.1 coordinate 7,418, forward strand.
CGGATCAGCGGGCCGTCGCCGGCGAGCACGAACAGGTCGCCGATCGGCTGGCCATCGAAGGCGGGTTCGGCCATCTGCACCGCGTGGGCCGTGCCCAGCTGCTCGGTCTGCTCGACGAACTCGACGCCGTCTTCGCCCGCCAGCGCTTCGCGGACCAGCTCGCCCTTGTAGCCGATGACGAGGATGCAACGCTGGGCCCCGGCCTCTTTGCAGGCTTTGACGACCCAGTAGACCATCGGCTTGCCTGCAACCTCGTGGATAACCTTCGGCAAGTCACCACCCATGCGCGTGCCCTTGCCGGCGGCCATGATGATCGCGTCGATGCGTGTGTTCTCGTCGGTCACAACGGACTCCAAGCGGGGTTCACAAAAGAGAAAAAATTTGGCCCACCAGGACTTGAACCTGGAATGGCTGATCCAAAAACAGCTGTGTTGCCAATTACACCATGGGCCAAAACGGACTTAACCAGCGAACCCTCCCGCAGACCACGATGCACGCAAGCGCCATGGCCCAACTTCCGGGGGGCGGGGGTCCTTTTTGGGTGTCGCCGGGAGGCGACAGAAAGGATCCCGACCATTCACGTGGGCGTTTGAAGTGGGCCGGGTCGGTGCTCGGCTTTGCTTCGCTGTCTGTGCCTGGCCGGTTGGCCTTGTCACAATCGACGCTCTCGCGAGGGGGTAGTTTAGCTGAGGTCGTGGAGGGGGTCAAAAAGCCGGCGGTGGGTGTTGGGTGTGGCATCCGGACTGTAGAAAGGATCAGGTTGCGGGGTCGATACTTTTGCCTTGCGCAAAACGTAGCAGCGAAAGGGTGACCAGTGAGGCGGTCATCATGACGGCTGCACTGGCAAATACTTTCCAAGTCCACCAAAGCTTGAAATCGGTCCAGATGGTTAGCATGGCCAAGACGACGGCTACCACGAGGCAAAAGATGCAAATCGTGTAGCAGATGGTTGTCAGGATTTTCAAGAATTGGCTCCGGAAAGAGGCTGATCGACGATGCATTATACCCTTGCAATCTCCATCAACCGCTGCGGGCTCTCGGGCTCGCCTGTCCTCGCTGATAGCAGGCAGGCGTGGCAGCAGGCCAGGGCGTGCTGTTCTCGTGTTGCGCGGTGCTCGGGCGGTGGGGTGCGTTGGTCGATCAGGCGACGCCACTGGGCGGCGAGTTGGTCGAGGTAGCCGGGCTCTTTGTCGGCGTCGAGGTGGTCGACGACCTCGCCGTCGGTCTTGGTTAGTTTGTAGCCGCCGGCGGTGATGACGAGTTGGGCCTGGTCGCCGACGACGGTGAGGCGGCGGGTCAGTTCCGCGGCCTGGTCGGAGACGAGCACGCCCGCGCTGCCGACACCGGGGAGCCTTGCGTGCGCTGTTAAACGACCTGTCAGCTGCCGCGGGTCGTCGGGCACGGCGGTCGAGCCGGCGGCGGGGCTGAGTTCGGCGTCGATGCGCTCGGGCAACTCGATGAAGTCCAGCACGCTGATCCACGCGTCGAAGAGGCGGAAGAACATCGAGCCGGACCGCGCGCTGCCGGCGTGGGTCATCTGCACCGCGCGGTGGTCGCCCAGCGATTCGTGGGGTGCCGCGGCGGCGAGGAAGCCGGCCGACCGGTCGAAGGCCGGGGCGTGGACGATGCGGCCTGGCGGGCGGTTGCTGCCGTCGGCGGGCTTGATGAGTTTATAGGCCTGGGCGTGTTCGCCGACGGTCGCGCCGACGGGCTCGATGGCGATGACTTTGGACCCCTGCGCCACGGCCATGGGCAGGTCGTCGGGGCCGACGCCCTCGAGCGTGCCCAGCAGCACAAAGGCGGAGGGGTGCTGGACGAGGACTTGCCGCAGGTCGTCGAACATCGGGATGTCCAGCTGCCTTGCCCACTCGCTGGCGGCATTGGACTTGGGTGAGCCGAACGCGATGGGGCGCACGCTGGTGCCCATCATGTCGAGCAGAGCCTGCACGGTCTTGAGCCGATCATCATCGACCCAGACGGTCACTTCGGGTGCGGTTACGTCGCCTGTCATGTGTGAAAAGATACCAGTTGAGGGTTATTGATGTGTTTGTATTGAACCGCAGAGACACGGGGTGCACGTAGATCGATCCTGAGGATTTTATGGGGGCAGGCAATATTTCACCGCCTCGCCTGATCTCCGCGTCTCTGTGGTTCAAAAAGATTCGTCTCCAAGCCGATGGAAGGTAGACTGTTGCTGTGGCGCGGACGAGATGGCCGCGGGGTTGGGCTTGCCCGATCACGAGGAAAGTCCGAGCACGGCAGGACACGGTGGTGGGTAACGCCCACCGCCCGGGCTGGCGACGGCCCGGGTAGGGACAGTGCCACAGAAACAAACCGCCCCCGGAAGGGCGCCCCCGGAAGATTCGGTGTGCTGTGACAGGCTTGTCACACTCGGGCACGTTTTCCGTGAGCGCCCTTCCGGAGGTAAGGGTGAAAAGGTGTGGTAAGAGCACACCGGGTCGTTGGCGACAACGATCGCTAGGCAAACCCCACCGCGTGCAAGCCCAAGCAATCCCTGGCGGTTCGCTGCCGCCGCCGGTCCGGCGTGGGATGGGTAGGGTGCTAGAGCCGGCGGGCAACCGTCGGCGTAGAGAAATGGTCATCCCGCTTCTGAGCAATCAGTCGCGGAACAGAACTCGGCTTACGTGCCGCGCCACACTTAAAAACCCCTCGGCTTCGGTCGGGGGTTTTTAAATGATTATTGCTCAAGGGTATTAGCCCAAACATTCATCTGCGTGCGATCCTCTGCGGTCCATGCTGGCTCGCCCGAGGCGTCTCTATGGACCATCATGCGACCAATCGCGACTGGGCACGATCAGCAGCACGTCCCCGCAGGCTTTGAGCTTGCCGAACGGCTGCCTCCGCGTCCTCATGCGGGGGTGAGACACACGCGGTGCAGGGATTTGAGCTGAGATCACCACGGCCGCCTTCTATCCCGCTTGGCCGGCGTTGGGGCAAGGCAAGCGGTCAAGGTTTGTGCGCGCGGGGATTGAGCCGGGCGTTCAATTGAGGTAGTCCTTCATGATCAACTCCTATACAACCATGACCCGGCTTGGTAAGTGGGTCGCGCACCAATTGTGCGCGACCGGGTTTTGCCGGCCTTGAAAGAAGCGACGTGACCTGCAAGTTCTGGGTCACATCGCACAATTGGCGTCGGTCAAAGATCGATATGAAAAAACCTTCGACGGTTGTCGAGGGTTTTAGTTTGGATGGATTGACGCTCAGTTGCCCAGGATAAACCCGGTCGTGTCCGAGGTCGGGCGTGCGGTGAGGGCACCGAGTGCACGGGCGGCGGAGAGGGCGGTTTCGCCGGTGCTGGACTTGACCAGGGCGATCAGGGCGTCGGTGGCTTCCCGGTCGAGCTTGCTGCCGTAGGCCTTGGCGGACTCGGCCAGTGCGTTGAGCATGGCGATCTGGACGTCGCCGACACGGCTGAGGCCGGCTGCGGCCAGGCCCTTCTGGGCGTCGGGGGAGTCGATCTGTGCGAGGACGTTTGCGGCGCCGGTGGCGACGGCCGAGCGGTCGTCGTCGAGGGCTTCGATCAGGATCGGCTCGGCGTCGGCGGCGTTGTAGATCAATTTGTGGCCGGCGATCGTGTCCAGCAGGGACAGGGCGGCCACGGCGTAGCCCTCGGCCTCTTCGTCGGTGATTGGATCACCGCCGTAGGTCGTGATGGTCTGCTCGGTCAGCTTCTCGAGGCGGTCCAGTTCTTCGTCTCCGCCGTCTGCTTTGAGCGGAGCGGCGGTCTGGACGCCGGGGTAGTTAACGCTGATGGCGGATGCGACGCCGGTCTCCACGAGCGCGAGGATCGGGGAGATGCTCAGGGTGCCGTCGGCCTTGGCCGCGGCGTACATGGCTTCGAAGCCCGCGAAGTCGCCGGTGTAGACGATCAGGTCCACGCCGGGCATCGCGGCACCGGCCTTGGTCGCGGCACGGTCGAGGTTGATGTCGCCTACGGCCTTGAAATCGATGTTCTCGACGGAGGCGGTCAGGCTGTCGGCGCCGCGGGGGGCGACGATCATGGCGTTGAGCGTGTCGGACTGACGCACGGCCTGGCCGAGCACGGGCACGACGCTGTTGGAGCCGGAGTAGGCCTCGGCCGGCGCGGCGCTGGCGAGGGTAATCGCCGCGGTGTAGCGGACGCGGCGGTCGGCGAAGAACAGGGCGTCAAGCACGGGGGCACGCGAGTCATCGCTGCCCAGCAGGACGTTGTTGCCGACGGTCTTTGCCATCGCTTCGATGCCGTCCAACGCCAGGGCCGGGTCGCTGTCGGCCAAGCCACGTTCGAGCACGGCCTTCTGCTGCGGGGCACCGGAGATCAGCAGGTAGAACGTCGCGGGGTGCGGCAGCTGGTAGCCGGGGTCGGCTTCGCCTGCCATGCGGTTTTCACGGCGGAGGTTCGAGGCGAGGTGCAGGGTGACCGCGTTGGTCATGTCGGGGTCGATCGCCAGCGCAGAGGTGGCGTTCTGCATCGCCAGCGAGTCGGCGTAGACACGCTGGGCGACGGCGACGGGGATCAGCCCGCCGTCGGAGCGGTAGTTCCAGACGATGCCGGTCTCGTTGGCCAGGTCCATGCCCAGCAGCTCGCCGTTGCGTGTGCCGACGTCGTACTTGGCCTGGCCGATCTTGACGAAGAGTTCTTGTGCGGTGCCGGTCGCATCGACGCCGGAGCTGTCCGCGATCTGTGCGAAGGACGCGAGGCAGGCGGCCTTGACGCTCGAGCCGACGTCGCTGGAGGTGACGAGCTTGAGATAGGGCAGTGCCTCGGGGTAGCCGATGTCGCCGAGCACGCGGGCGACGTACTCCTGGGTCACGGGGTCGAGGTTAGGCAGCGCGATAGCCAGGGGGTAGGTCAACTCGTTGCCGACCTCGATCATGGCGTTGATCGCGCGGGCGTGGAGCTTGCGTTGCGAGGGGTCCTGGAGGACTTCGAGGAAGTACGGTGCGGCGAACTGGCCGGTGGCCTTGAGCCGCTGGATCGCGCGGTACTCGGCGGTGCGGTTGTTGCCGCCGAGCTGCTGGATGTCGGCACGGATCCGTTCTGGGTCGCGCGAGCGTTCGATGAGCGCGGCTTGGTACTTGTCTTCGATGGCTCGCCAAGTCTCGGAGAGCGAGTCGGCGATGCCGATCTTGTTGACCTCTTCAACGCGGTAGTGCCGGCTTTTCTCGATCGCATCGAGGAACGCGGCGTTGTCGAGTCCCAGGAGTTTCTCGCCGAAGGGCTTGGCCTGTTCGGGTCGAGCGACGTTCACAAAGTGTGCGAACATCTGCCAGTTCTTGGCGTTTGCGTCGTCCTGTGCGAAGACGGACGGGCTACCGAGGCAGAGCGAAAGGGCCAGCGACGGGGCCAGCAGGGCACGCAGCGACAGTCTCATAAGGGCAACTCCAGCGGAGGCGGGCGGGGGGTTAGATGTTGCAATCTACTTGGATAGGGGCCTTGCGTCAAGGATTGTAAGCCTGTTCCTCGGCCTGTTTTAGCGCCGAATAGGCCCGCGTCACCTGCTCGGGGGAGTTCCCCGGGGTGCAAATGACTAGCGAGGGGGGCGTCGGCGGGGCAAAACCTTTACACTTGGGGCATACCATCGATTCCTTATATACCCCAGCCAACAGGCTCTGACGGTACGCATGTTCAAGTTCATGGTCTTTGACGGCGACCGGCCCGCGAAAGAGTGGCCGGTCCGCAACGCCTACCTCGTGGGGGCGGATGGCAACGCGATCCGCTCGGAGATCCACTTCGAGGGCGGGGAGATTGTCGTCCAGAAACGCGAGACCGGGGCCGCTGCCTTCACCATCCAGCACCAGACCGGCGATATCGGCGAGCTGACCGTCCAGACCTGCCTGCTGCCTGAATCCGACCACCCCTACATCCTCAACGTCGAGCTGGCCCGGCACCGGCTGATGCTGCTGTACACCAAGCTCGAAGAGTGGGGGATGTTCGATCTGCTCGACGACCACCCGGTGACTCGAAGGGCCAGTGTCGCGCGGGACTTTTTTATCAAAGCCCTCTGCCTGCAGCACGAGGAGCCCGCCGAAGCATCGCGCATCGCGCAGCAGGCGCTCATCGCCGCGATCGACGGCAGCGAAGAGCTCGCGCTGGCCCACTCCGAGCTGCTTCTTAATAAGAGGAAGTCCGCCGGTGCCATGCCCAAGGCCCCGATCGGCTGCGGCATCACGATCGAGCACAACGACGACCGCCTGAAGACAGGGCTGCGCAACCACTTCGACTTCGTGCAGCTGCCCGTGCCCTGGAAGACCGTCGCGCCCGAGGAGAGCGGGTACGTCTGGGACCGCATGGACGACTGGGCCCAGTGGGCGGGCGCCAAGCGGATGCCCGTGATCGCGGGGCCGGTGGTTTCGTTTGAGCCGACCTGCCTGCCGGACTGGCTGTACATCTGGGAGCACGACTACGACACGGTGCGCGACCTGATCTACGAGCAGGTCGAGCGGGTGGTAAGCCGGTACAAGAACATCGTGCAGATGTGGAACATCGTGTCGGGACTGCACGTGAACAGCCACTTCACGTTCACGTTTGAACAGCTCATGGACCTGACGCGGATGTGCACGATGCTGGTCAAGAAGATCCAGCCCAACGCGAAGGTGATGATCGAGTTGCGTGATTTGTTTGGCGAGTACTACGCGAACAACCCGCGGTCGATCCCGCCGATGATGTATGCGGATTTGGTTGTGCAGTCGGCGATCGGGTTCGACGCGTTTGGCCTGCGTCTGCCGATGGGCCAGGCGGTGCAGGGCCAGCACACGCGGGACCTGATGCAGGTCAGCGCTCTGCTGGACCAGTTTGCGCACACGGGCAAGCCGCTGTACCTGACGGTTTCGACGCCGAGCGAGCCGGTAACAGAGATGATGATCGCCAAGCCGGACTCGGACGAACCGGTGGACGCGGCGAGCGGGTACTGGCGTCGGCCATGGTCCGAGGCGGTGCAGTCGCGCTGGCTTGAGGCGGTGTTCCAGATCGCGATCAGCAAGCCCTTCGTCGAGGCGATCGCTTGGCAGGACCTGATCGACTACCCCAATATCGAGCTGCCCCTGTCGGGATTGCTGGATGATGAGATCCGCCTCAAGTCGTCGTTCCGCCGGCTCGTTGGATTCCGGCAGAGCCTGCGCAATATCGGCAGCGACGAGGTGTCTGCCAACGCAGGCTCATCATTTGAGATCTAGGGTACAGACGCGATGAATCATCGATCTTCGACTGCTGCGTTGCTACTGGTTGTTGCGGTGATGCTTACGGTTTGCCTGGTTGCGATGCTGCGTCTGCCCGCCAAGCAAGTTGAAGTAGCCGGCACGCGAGAGATCACGTACTGGATCGACCCGAACGCGGCGGACTTGGACACGCTCTGCTTGTTGCCGCGCATCGGCCGGGGCATCGCGCAACGAATCATCACCGACCGTGACGCGAACGGCCCGTTCCGGTCCGCCGCCGACATGGCACGCGTCCCCATGA
>JAHQVV010000244.1 GCA_019634195.1 Phycisphaeraceae bacterium
ACTGTCGATACCTCTTTAATGCGCTGGTCGTCCCTAAGCTCGTGATCGCCGCAATCCAGCGGCTGTTCCCCGGCAAACCCAAGCCCGCAGAGCTGCCGCCGAACACGATCAACCGCATCGCCCAAGCTTACTTCAAGCTCGAGCTATTCATCGCAAGCCGGCTGCGCATGCCCTTCGGCTCGTCGCTGATCGCGGTACTGCAAAAGCCACTCGAAACGACGGCTAACACCCGCATCCCCAACCTGCCCTTAAACATCGCCAAGGCAGGCTAGGACTGGCGATGCCACCCGCGTCGCGCAGAACCAGAAACATGCGTAATCTCGGGCTAGACCTACTTCGGATCATCGCCGTACTCCTGGTACTGGGCAGACACCTCCGTCTGCCGGAAGAACCCAGCCTGCTGCTGCGCCTCTGGAAAACGGGCGGATGGATCGGCGTGGACATATTCTTCGTTTTAAGCGGATTCCTCGTCTCCGGGCTTATCTTCCGCGAATACCTACGCAACCAAAGCGTCGACCTTAAACGCTTCTTGATCCGACGGGGCTTTAAGATCTATCCTGCGTTCTATGCCTTGATCGCGTTCACCGTCGCGACCCGGCTATACAACAATGTTGCCATCGCGCCACAAGAGCTCATCGGGGAACTCCTCTTCTTACAAAACTACCTCGGCGGGATATGGAACCACACATGGTCTCTCGCCGTCGAAGAGCACTTCTACATCGGCATCGCGCTGCTGTGCTGGGTTCTGCTAAAACGCAAGTACAACACGAACGACGCAGCAAACCCTTTCCGCAGTATCCCGCTCGTCTTCGCTGTCGTTGCGTCCCTCTGCATCCTTCTGCGCGCCGGCAACCTTTTAGTCTTTGAATCATTTTCTTATCAATGGTTCTTGTTCGCAACCCATATTCGCATCGATTCGCTGATGTTCGGCGTGCTGCTGGCCTACCTGTGGCACTTCCGAGACCTCCAACTAAAAATTAAACGCGTGCCGACCCTCGCCCTGATCGGCACCGGCGCGTGCATGCTGCTCCCCGCGGCCTTCCTACCCCTTGAAGAATATAAATCCATCTCGCTCTTTGGCGTGACCTTGTTCTACCTTGGCTCTGGGGCCTTGGTCCTTGGCATGGTTAGGCTTGAAGCATCGGGAAACCGTGCGCTGAAGCTAGGCGGCGCGCTTGGGGCTGCAAGCTACTCCATCTACCTCTGGCACATGCCCGTAGCCAGTGGGGCGTACTGGTTCGTCAGGACCTATACGACCTTCGAGTGGTACGGCTGGTTCTTCTGCTTCTACTTTGGCGGCTCGCTGGCCTGCGGCTGGGTGATGAACAAACTCCTAGAGTGGCCGATCCTCAAGGTCCGTGACAGGCTGTTCCCAAAAAACAAAAAACAACCCATTCCATGCGAACACCTCAAGCCAAGCCCGAGGCCCCACACAGGACCGCTGGACCAATCGCAATCGACCACGGCACGCAGGACTTATGATGTGACGTAACATAAAAACCACTCGTCGAGCGCGCCTTAGTCAAGGCTTTTCGTCCAAGGCCAGCCGATGAGAAAGTCTAGAATAATACAATGCCAATGTGTGAGTAGCGATAGTATAAAACATTTAGATCTAATGCACTGCCGGCTAGCAAGTGAACTGGGAACTGATTCGATCTGATCTGGCCCGGTAGTGAGACTAGGGTTATAGAAGATTGACTTGGCTTACTTCAGTACACGTGAGGATAGATTGAAATGGAGCAAGAGCGAAAGAGATCATTTTATAATGAGTTCTGTCTCGCTTTATAGCGATAGATCGCCGCATCGTTGTGCCGATAGATCAGTTCGAACCGCGGGTCTTGGATGAGCCAAGGCGTTGGTTTGCTCAGTAGGATCCAAAACGGTTGGTCGATCAAATCCGGCGGTATTTGTTTTTCGTTGAAGAGTTGCTCGACGGCGCTTCGCTTGATGTCGGAATTGGGGGTATTGAAATAGTGCCCGGCGTACGGTCGCGCTTGGCTGTAGGTCGCGGAAAGATAGGCGAATTGCGGGTCCTCAGAAAGGACGATCGGCTTACCATCCTGCTCACGAATGAATTGAAAAACATCGAGCTCGCTCTGATCGGTATACAGACCAAAGGGTTTTTGCATCTGCATACCAAAGAAGACCATATTGTCACAGAGCATGAGGATGGCAAAGAGCCCAGCGACAGCTAATGCGAATAGTCGCCTCGGCCGGAACTTGTTCCACAGTTGCAACAGGGCCGGCAGCCCCAGCAGGCACAGCGGCAGCCAAATATGCCCGCGCGTAAAGTGAAGCGGCTGGTGCGGCGTGATAAAAGCTTCATGGTTGGCCATCCCGAAAGAGAGGAACGCGCCGATGCCAAGGAGCCGATTAAACGGGCTATCGAAACATCGGCGGAGTTTGTCGGGTGTTGAGCAACGGGCGATAAACATCGCGAAGACGATCGCGTAAGCGGGCACGATTGAGGTGAGCTTGAATGACCAATCCAGCGTCCACTGTTCGACGAGCTCGCGGTGGCTATCAAACAACGTTAGGTAGTAGCCGTAGTAGCCCAGGGAATAGATCAGGGGCAGGGCAAAGAGCCAAGCCGTTTTCCAAGAGAATAACCCAGAGCGTACGAAAGCCAATTCCAGACCGACCCATGTGAGCAGGATGATCGCGTACTGGATGCCCGTGTAGGGGTGGCATAACGCAAGCACTGCTGCGGCGACTAGTGCGCGCCAGTGCCGGCCGCAAAGCACTGCCCACAGCATCAGCAATACGATCAGGTGGTAGAACGCCTCTGTTGGGAAAATGAAATTACGCCCCAGGTTCAGTAGCCAGAACCCATAATCTGGGTCGAACACAAGTGGGTAGAAACCGTATCCGCGGCCCAGTGTGTACAACGTTCCGAAGACACTCAGCAGCCCACCGCCCCACGCGACCATAAACACAAGAAATCGTTGCTGCCAATCGCTAGCGCCTGGGCACAAATCGGCGACAAGACGGATCAGCACCCAAAACGCCGCCACTGTGAATACGAGGCCAAGCACTGCAAATGGCAGCCCTGGCGTGTCGGGCATGATCGCGGCAAGGGCGCCGAACAGCACGAGGTGCGGCTGGAAATAGATCGGGTCTTGCTTGTCATACATATAGGGGTTGCTATAGAAGAGCCCGGCACTGTCACCATCGAAGTACTGCCTGCCGTTGGCGACGTAGTAGGGCATGTCGCCTTTGATAAAGCCGGTTGCGAGCTTGTCCGATGGCGCACCAACGACGTGCCAGCCATACAGCGCGACGATCGGCAAGCTCAAAATCAGTGCATAGATCAGGTGGTTGGGCTTCATCGATTTGCTGGGGATTAGTCTTGTTGGCGGCGCAGCGTCTGTGCTCGCGAGAGAAACGGCATGCGTACACTTTACTTGATCGGCTTTCACTGCCGCTCGTGTGTAATTTATCAATCAATAGGCGTCTGAATACGCCCCCGTATCTGTTCAAGGACTTGCGCTTTCATCAAATCGGATGTATCTTGTGATGATGGGCAAGGATGCCGAACCACGCATGTTTACGGAGATGCAAGTTCAGGTGTTGGTCGCTGCGGCAGCAGCCCCACTGATGGCGAAGATCGAGGAGCTAGAGCTCCGTATCGCGCAGCTGCAGCGTGACTCATCAACTTCATCCAGCCCCTCTAAAGGCGCCTCTGCTGGCCATGAACCGGGCAAGAAGCTCAAGCCTGTCTGCCAAGTCGGAAACGTGAAGTACGACGCGACCGATACGACCTGGCCCTACATATTCGCCGACAAAGGGGCTTGGCGTATCCTCCAGCAGATCGAATGGAGCCGCCGTACGCTGCGGAGCATCGGGCACCGTGCACGGCTTACCGACGGCGGCTGCATGGTGCCGGCTCCGCTGCCGAGAGCCATCAAGCACAGGCAACTGTGCTCGCCTAGGACGATCGGGCTGACCGCCTGCCATAAGGGGGAGCGCCACACGTCCTGCGGCAACTCATACTCTACTCTCATGAGCTACTCGGGCGTCAGCCCGACAAAAAACCGCACCGAAAGGCAGATCCGCTTCGTGGTCATCGGCCGCAAGGTCACCCAGGGTGCCAGAGCCGAGATCGGCAAACAATGGCGCCAGCGTATCTGGACCGCTCTAGCCACCTGCCGCCAACGCGGCAAGCAACTCTATCACTTCATCGTTGAATCGGTTCAAGCAAGACCCGGCAACAGGCGCCGCTGCCCGCCATTCATCTACTGAAACGCGTGGGCAGTTAAATGGTCCCATGACATGACGACATAGATTCAAATTACTATTAAAAGCAAGCAGAAACACATGACGTCACAAATCCGATATCGACCTGAAATTGATGGGCTCAGATGCTTCGCCGTGCTTGCAGTCATCATATTTCACGCAAATACAACGATATTGCCCGGCGGCTATCTCGGTGTCGATGTGTTCTTTGTGATTTCCGGTTTCTTGATCACCTCGATTATCTTTCGCGAGGCAGCAGGCGGCCGCTTTTCATTTAAAAAATTCTGGGGCCGTCGGATAAAAAGGATCTTGCCCGCCGCAACCCTTGTGCTAATGACTGTTTCGCTTATTCAAAGTCAAATCATCTTTCGACCAGACCTAGAACTGCTCCTGAACGAAAAAATTGCGTCGCTATTGTCTTTTGCCAATTTCCATTTTTGGGGGAATACCCGAGACTATTGGGGGCATGCGGCGGTCGAATCGCCATTCCTGCATTATTGGTCGCTTGCCGTAGAGGAGCAATATTATCTCTTCTATCCGATCTTTTTTGTAGTCATCTACTCTAATAAGCGCATAAGAGAAAATTTACCCGTATTGTTGTTCCTCTTCATGCTCGCTAGTTTTGCGTTTTTTGCATATGGATCGGTTCACGATATCAATACCGCGTTTTATCTATTGCCTGCTCGAGCATGGCAGCTTGGAGCAGGTTGTCTGCTGGCTGTCTCAGCAAATCAAAAGCCGTTTGGGAATGCCGCATTAGGCACAATAACTGGGATTTGTCTCATCGCAATAGCCTATGCATTCCCTACCAACACCAATGGAATTGGCTACCAATCGCTTGTCGTTGTTGCCGGGGCGAGCCTAATCATCGGATCAGGATCGAATCGAGTATCTTCAGTGATCTTGGAAAACGCGCCTGTCGTTTTTATTGGTCGAATTTCATACTCGCTCTATCTCTGGCACTGGCCAATCCTTGTTACGCTAAAAAAACTGAGAGACTACGGTAGTATCACATCGAACATTACGCTCGCGGCAATCGGGGGCGGAGCGTTGATCGCCCTTAGCATCGGAAGCTACTACCTCATCGAGAATCCATTTAGGAGAAATAAATATGGCGTCCCTGCGGCACTGTGCTTTGTCGTTGCGGCTGGGTTCTTTTTCGTTGTGATCGAACCTAATTACTTGAGTCGATCCTATACCACAAACTTTGATAAGCCCACGTGGCACGGGCGGTACTACGACCTAAAACCAGACCCCGCAATGTCGAAGGCTTACCGAATCATCGCAGAATCTGTTCATACCCCTGAGCGTCAAGCAAGTCGCACAGCCTACCGAGAAGGGGGGATTATTAGACAACGATCAAGTAAATACCCCAAAGTCGTTGTGATTGGCGATTCGCACGGCGTGATGTGGAGTAAGTCGGTCGACTCTATTACCAAGGAGATGGGTTTAACCACGTCGCTTTGGTCAATGAATGGGGTCCCGTTTTACACGCAAGTTCCTCCTGGAGACCACCCCAATAAGGCGCTGACCCAGGCAGAGCGGATGCAGTATGACGCTCAAAGGCTCTCCTTAATCAAAAAATGGAAGCCGGACCTCGTCATCATTGGAGCCAATTGGAAATTCATCCCAGGCGATTACCTCACCGACATTTATGATTTTCTGGAAATCCATGCGGAAAATGTATTGCTTATCGAATCGCCGCCTGTACTCGATGGGGTCGGTTGTCGGTGCGTTTATCAATACCTACCGTTCTTAGGTATTGAGCCGCCTGCTTCGCAGGATCAAAGCCTTATTTGGGAACGCTGCACTTTCACACAAACACAAAGAATAAGAGCAGGTCTCGTGCAAGTCGCTTTTGAAAGGCCTACATTTTCTCTATTACCGACAGCCGATCTCTTCGCATCTGACGGCGGTGCGATCATCGGGTCCGGACCCCGCATCTATTACCTCGATGACAACCACCTTACTGATGAGGGCACAGATATCGTCAAGCCGAGGATCAAGATGGCAATTCAGAATATTCTGGGGGGGGATCGCAATTCATTCCCAATTGTAAGCGACAGTGGAAGTGCGTCTGACAAGACACTGCGGTCGCTTGTATTACCGAATAACAAAGGGCCTTAGGAGGTAAACAAGCGATATAAAATGCTGTCGGTTCGGGGAATGCCCTTTTGTATCCAGGCGGCACACCTGGTCGTGTATCGCTTGAGTACACATGAGATATGATGTCGCTATCGATCTAACGCGATGCAGCTTTATGGCCAATCCACCCGACCAGCCAAGGGACATCCTGATCATCAAGCTTGGTGCCTTCGGCGATGTCGTCATCTCGCAGAATAAGATCAAACTCATCCACGAGAGACACCTCGACGCCCGGCTGACCGTCATCACCGGGCCGGGGTACGCCGAAATGATGCGGCGCAACCCCGCAGTCAATCACGTGCTCACCGATGCTAGGCCGCACCGCCTGCTGTTCTGGAAGATGTGGAGAACGCGCAAGAAAGTTCGGGGTCTTCAGCCCGACCTAGTCTATGACCTGCACGACAACAAACGTACACGGCTGTATCGCCGTTGGCTTGGGCCAAGCGTTCAATGGGAGGTCATGACCGAGCACCTGGAAGGCGAAGCCAAGATCGAGATGCCCTGGCTGGCCGACCCGGTGGATGAGTTGCTGGCCGTGCACAACATCTGCGACCCTTTCATCCTGCTGGTGCCGGGCTGCTCTGCGCGGAATGCCTACAAACGCTGGCCTTATTACGCCGAGCTTGTCTCGCGCCTGCACAGCCTGGGCTACCCCTGCGTCACCGCGCCTGGGCCCGATGAAGTCGAGGTCTGCAAGTCGGTGCCCGCCGCCATGCTCATGGACCAGTCGCCCGACGGCCCCAAGCCGCTGTCAATCCCACAACTCGCGGGCCTCGCCGAACGCGCGGCTTACGCGATCGGGAACGACACCGGGCCCACACACCTCTGTGCATTCTCCGGGACGCCCGGCGTCGCGATCTTCGGCCCCTTCACCTCTCCATCGCAAGTCGGTATCGACAGGGTTTGGCCGATCCTCCAGACCGACAAACTCGAAGACCTCAGCGTCCAGGCCGTGCTGGATCATGCCCTGCCGAATCTGCCGCCGGCCCCCTCGCGATAAGGTTAAAGTAACACTGCTTCTTGAGAAAGATCCATGGCTACGAACACCCCCCGCCATACAAGCAGCAACTCATCATCACCGAGTGATAGTGCGCCTATCCCTCGTGAAACAGAGGCCCCGTTTTGGAGAAACATCGATGCGGCGATGGTCGTCAACCTTGCCGAGCGGACGGATCGTTGGGAGCGCATCTCGGGCATCCTCTCCAAGCACCTGCCCGCCGACCAAGTCGTGCGGGTCGACGCGATCAAGGGCGTCGATCTGCCGGGCTACAAACAACGGCCGTGGTTCCGCGACCACACGCCCGAGAAGGTATCGACCATGAAGGCGGGGGCTGCCGGCTGCTGCCTGTCGCACCGCAAAGCCATCGAGATGGCCCGAGACGCGGGCTACCGCAGGATCCTGCTGCTGGAGGACGATGCGGATTTCCAGAATGAGTTGGATGGGCCCGAAGGCGACGCCGTGGCCAGCGTGCTGAAGGACGATTCGGCCTGGGACATGTTCTACCTGGGCTACTACCAGAAACACAACAAGCACTACGTCGCCAAGCGGCTGGAGATCGACGGGAAACCCTTTGAATTAAGGCGGATCCGCGGGCCGTTGATGCTGCACGCCGCGGTGATCCATGAGCGCGTTTTTGATGCGATGCTTGATGGCCTCCCGAACCCGAAAAACCCCTGGCCCTGGATGGCCTACTGGGGGTCGGTCGATGCTTGGATCCAGAACCGCTTCGGCCGCGACCCGCGCATCCGCATCTGGGCGACCGAGCCGAAGCTCGTCATGCAGGTCGCGACGTGGTCAGACATCTGCGGCCGGATGCTGACCGAGGCGGAAAGCCAGGGCATGCACCGCCCAACACACGCTACCCCGCTCGATGAGCACGCGTTTGAACGCTCGGTCCCGCTGAGCCTGGGTGAACGCTGCTACCAGCTTTATAAATACGGCTCACGGCGGCTCAAGGCACGCCTGTTCGGCCACAAAAAAACGTAAGCCACCCGCCCAACACCCACACCAGCCTTGCCATCTATGAAGATCAGCATCGTTATCCCAACCCGCAACCGCAGCGAGTTCTTGCGCTATTGCGTCCAGACCTGCCTGGCGTGTAACGACGACAATATCGAGATTATCGTCAGCGACAACAACAGCGCCGATGACACCCGGCAGTGCATCGAAGCGATCGGCGACCCAAGGCTCAAGTACATCTGCACCGGGCAAGACCTCAGCATGCGGCAGAACTTCGAGTTCGCTTTAGACCATGCGACCGGGGACTACATCATCTACATCGGCGACGACGACGGCGTCCTGCCCAACGGCCTCGTCGCCCTGCGGCGGTTGATCGACCGATACCGGCCCGACGTCATCCTCTGGCGGCACATCACGTATGACTGGCCACGCGGCGAAGACGGGGCGATCCCCGGCCGACTCAAGTTCCGGTGCCGCGATTTCTGCGGGCCGATGAAGTTCATCGACCCCATGACCATCTTTAAGGCGTTCTGCCAAGCAGAACGCACCAACTACCGGAACGGCGCGAACATCTACCACGGCTGTGTCCACCGGCGCGTTATCGACCAGGTCCGCAGCCGACAAAACGGCGTCTACTTCAACGACATCAGCCCGGACATCAACACTTCGCTGACGAATCTCACCGCGAGCCGATCGATCGCGTGGTTCAGGAACCCGGTCACCATCGCCGGGGCCGGCGAGAAGAGCACCGGCTACGCGTTCACCCCGCACGCTTCAACCTCGGGTGTGCAAAAAGAGGTGACAAAAGACCACGCCAGCCTGGTCGTTGAAGACAAAATCCAACCAAGACTGGACGTGAACTTCCGCTCGATTATTGCGCATGCCTACGCCAACCTCTGCGCGGTGCACAGCGCCCTGAATAACCCCGACATCAGGGTCAACCACGACGCGTGGCGGCAAGCTATCATCGCCGACACCCGAGCGTTTAGACCCGAGCTGCGCCAGTGGGACACGCTGGAGGCATTCTTTAAGAGAACCGACCCGGCGTATCAGCATGCAGGATTGGCAGCATCCGACCCCGAAGCGGTCAACCCGCCCCGAACAACAGAGCATGCCGTGCCGCAGCCGGGCAAGCCGGCGAAGCCGAAGGCCGGGCGCGTTCCGGCTACCGCCCTCAGGAATGTTGAGACCGTGATGCGGTGGATCCAGGCGGTGACGGGTCGGCCTTACACGCCCTCGCCCAACCCAGCGTTTGCGCTGGTCAAGCAGGCCTACCGATCGGCGGGGATACAACTGCGCATCAAATCGACCTCAAAAAAAGCCCGGTCTGAATAAGCCACTGGGCGCAACCGGCCACCCCTATGCCACGAGTACAAGGCTTCAAACCGTTTCATCGGCTACGCGCGGCGGGCCATCTCGCACGCGACGCGGTGTTCTCGCCGATCACACTACGCAAGCCGCACATCCTCATCGCATGCATGCCCAAGTCAGCCTCGACCTTTCTGGCGACCACGATTGCAAGCCTCAAAGGGTTCCGCCGGTACCGGCTGATCCCGGACTACGGCGCGCGCGAACAGGAGTTGTGCGAGATCCGGCTGTCGCGCTACAACCGCAAGACGTACATCGCCCAGCACCACCTGCGCCACAGCGCGTGGACACAAAAGCTGATCGAGCAGTACCGGCTGACCCCGGTCGTGATCGTGCGCGACCTAGCGGATACCGCCATCAGCCTGCGCGACCACTTCCGCCGGGAGCCGCATGGTCAGGGGCCCACCGCGCGGCTGCTGCCACACCACGCGGATCTACCCGATGAGCAACTCGATGAGGCCATCGTGGGTCTGGCGATGCCCTGGTACATCAACTTCTACGTCGGCTGGCGCCTAGCAGGCGAGGTGCCCATCTATGATTACGAACAGTACACCAACAACCCGGCCGGTGTCATCGGCGAGATCCTCGAGCACGCGGGCTGCGCCATGACGCAAGAACAAATCAACGCGTCGCTCAACAGCGTGAACAAAGAAAAGGTCGCGCAGTTCAACGTCGGCGTCTCGGGCAGGGGCAGCCAGCTAAGCGATCCGGCGAAGCAGGCGCTGCAGAACATGCTCGATATCTACGACGACTTCCGGGACGACCCGCTCTTCGCCAAGACCCGGCAGACGATGATGGCCTGAGCTAGACTTACCCCATCACCCGTGGGCGTGATATAGTTCGAACTCGCTCGCAGGCGTGTTATCCAAGCAACGCCGATATCGCTAGAACGAATAACCAAGCATGAACCAAGCACCGCTGAGCAAGGAAGAGGTAGAAAACTTCGATCGGGATGGCGTGTTGGTCGCGCGTGGCTTCTACGACGTGCCCACCCAGATCCTGCCAATCCAACAGCAGATCCACCAGCTCATCGGGGCGGTCATTGCCCAGCGCAATTTAGACATTGAGCAGGCACCTTTTACGCCGGAAACATTCGACTCGGGCTACCAGCCACTGATCGCGCACGATCGCTCATTGGGTGGGCTGATCTACGACGCGGTCAAGCAGATCCCTGCATTTATCCGGCTGGTCGCCTGCGAGAAGCACCAGGCAACGATCGCACAACTGCGCAACTCGTCGTGCGTAGGCGTTGCGGCCGGGGGGTACGGCATCCGGATCGACAACCCCGCAGAAGAACGCTTCAGAGCCAATTGGCACCAGGACTATCACGCCCAGCTCCGCAGCATGGACGGCCTCGTGTTCTGGAGCCCGCTGCTCCCGGTCAGCGCAGAAATCGGCCCGGTCGAATTCTGCCTGGGCTCTCACCAGGACGGCCCACGCCGTGTCACAACGGTCGACCCGAACAACCAGCAGAAAGCGGGCGCCTACGCGCTGACGCTGATCAACGAGGCACAAGTTGTCGGCCAGTACGGACACGCTGCGCCATTAACCGATCCTGGCGACTTAGTCATCGTTGATTACCAAACGATCCACCGCTCGGGCCGCAACGACGCCACCCGATCCCGCTGGTCGATGCAGATGCGGATGTTCAACTTCGAGGAGCCTCAGGGCCGATCGATCGGATGGCGTGGGGCCTATGCCACAGGCACCTCGCTGAAGGATGTGCACCCAGAACTGATCTCAGACGGAGAAGCCGATTGACCACGACATGTTATACATGCCAAGCCCCTATCGGCAAGCCGATCTACGAGTCGCCAACCGAGCAGAGCCTCACCTCGCTCATCAGGATGGTGCCCGGCCGCACACGCGTCTACCACTGCGGTCGGTGCGGCCACCTGCAGACGCCCGCCCTCGATAACCTGGGAGATTATTACGACCAGCAGTACACCTTCCTCGTTGAAAGCGACGAGGAAGACCAGCTCTATTGTGTCGAAGGCGATCAAAAAATCTTCCGCGCGGACCATCAGCTCCGTACATTGTTGAACAAGATCGACCTCCCTCAAAACGCATCCGTCCTCGATTACGGCTGCGCCAAGGCACTGACCACACGCAAGCTGTTGGGGAAGCGGGCCGATCTTAACGCACACCTATTCGATGTCAGCGAGCTGTACCTGCCGTTCTGGGAAAACATCGTCGATCGCGAGCGCCAGGCTACCTATGAGATCCCCGATACGTGGGCAGGCAAATTCGACTTGGTGATGTCTTACTTTGTTCTCGAACATGTCGTCGACCCCGTCAAAACCCTCCGCAGCATGCGCGGCCTGGTCAAGCCCGGCGGGCTCGTCTACTTCCTCGTCCCCAACACCTACTCCAATCCGGCGGACCTCGTCGTCGCAGACCACACCAACCACTTCGGCAGGCAATCACTGCTCACCTGCCTCGATCACGCGGGACTGAAAGCCGTTGAGATCGACAACCAAGCCCACCAATCCGCATGGGTCGTGATCGCTACCAACAAACAACCGCTTGGCGCGGATATCGAGCCGATCGAAAGCGAGCACCAGCAGGCTGTGGAGCTCGCGTCCTACTGGTCCGCAGCGGCACAGACCATCACACAGCAGGAAGCCAGCCGCCCTGAAGGCGACGTACCCGCGGTCTACGGATCGGGTTTCTACGGAACCTTTATCGCCTCCTGCCTGAACAACCCCGACGCAATCCGCGCCTTTGTTGATCAAAACACATACCTGCAAGGGCAAACCCACCTGGACAAACCGATCGTTGCGCCCGAACAGCTGGAAGAATCCGTCAAAACCATCTACGTCGGGCTGAACCCACGCATTGCCCGCAAGATCATTGAGGGCCTGAATGCTTGGCGCGATCGTGATTTACAATACATCTATTTATAATGCGTAGCGGCAAGCAACCGCCCCACCCGTCCAGCTAGGTGCCATCCTAGGTTTATAGATTTACACAAGAGACCGGCCATGCGCGTAGGTATTGTTTGTTCATCAGGCGGTAGCGCTTTTTGCGAATCGCTTATCGTGATGCGCGAATACATCTCAAACCTGCCCGAATTCATCGTGGTCACAGAC
>JAHQVV010000245.1 GCA_019634195.1 Phycisphaeraceae bacterium
GTCACAGACCGGCCTTGTGGGATGGAGCAACGCTGCAAGGATCTGGGGTTGACAAACGTACGTATCGAAGAGACCGACAGCAATCGCTTTTCGGACAAAGCCGGAGAAGTCCTGGTCGATCAGCACGGTGTCGACCTCGTGATTCTCTACTTCCACCGCATCCTGTATGCGGGTTTATTAGAGCGCGTCGTTACATTAAATATCCACCCGGCCTTGCTTCCATCCTTTAAGGGCCTATCCCCGCTTAAAGACGTAGTCGCCGCTGGCGCGAAAGTGTTTGGGGCAACACTGCACCTCGCAACGCTGGAAGTCGATGCCGGCCCGATGCTTGCTCAGGTCTTCCAGCCGACACCCGACCCGCCGACACCTGAAACCCTTGCGCGGATGTCATTCATGCAAAAATGCGCCTTGACCATGCTTGCGTGCGAGGCCCTGATGAGCGACCGGTTTGCTTTCGATCTAACGGTGCCTAGCGCCAAGCTCATCTCTAACCGCCAGGCCCAGGGTTCTTTATCGCCAACACTTGAAACCGAACCGTACCGGCAGGCGTTCGACGCGATCCAACAGCGCCAAGGCGTACCCGGGCCGAAGGTCATCCTATGACTGTCGTCGTCATCTCGCAGCCGATGTACTTCCCCTGGGTGGGCCTGTTCGAGCAGATCGCCTGTGCGGACGTGTTCATCCACCTCGATGATGCGCAATATTCAAAGGGGGCCTTTACCAATCGTGTCCAGATCAAGCTAACGGCCAACGCGAAGAACAAGTGGCTAAGTGTGCCCATCGATCGGCAAGCGATCGGGACCCCCATCGCCGAAGTCCCCCTCGACGAGAGCAAGCCCTGGCGCCAAGCCCACCGGGACCGCCTTGCGCAGGTCTACGCAAGTGCCAGGTATCTCGGCGACATGCTCGCGCTCGTCGATAAAGTGTTTGCACAGACGGCCGAATCGATCGCGGACCTTGATATCGCCGCGATCGAAGCTGTCTGCGAATACTTTGACCTAGGCCGCGGCAGGCGGTTCATCCGCTCATCAACAATGGGTGTCCCTGGCCGCTCCAGCCGGCGCGTCGCGGACCTGGTGTGTGCCGCCGAAGGTGATCGCTATGTCACGGGCCACGGGGCCGCGAGCTACCTCGACCACGAAATGCTCGAATCGCGTGGGATCGAGACGCATTACATCGACTACCTTCGCCGCCCATATCCTCAATTACATGGCGAATTTGACCCGCACGTGAGCATCCTCGACCTGATCGCGAACACCGGCACCGCCGGACGCGATATTATCTGCTCGCCCACCGTTGCATGGAGACAGTTCATTGAGCGATCCAGTACGTGAATTTGAAGACACCGTCCGCGAGAACACGCGGCGGATGGCCGGGGACACGGAATACCAAAAGGTTTCCTCCGATTGGATGACCAAGGCAACCGTACACAAATACCCTTACGGGTTTCGCTGGATGGGCAGGCCGATCATTCAACTGCCCCAAGACATCATCGCGATGCAAGAGGTCATCTGGCAGACCCAGCCCGACCTGATCATCGAAACCGGGATCGCGCACGGCGGATCGCTGATCTTCAACGCATCGATGCTCGAACTGCTTGGCAACGACGGCCGTGTGCTGGGGATCGACATCGATATCCGCGCACACAACCGCGCGGCCATCGAATCGCACCCGATGAGCAAGCGGATCGACATGATCGAGGGCTCCTCGATCGACCAATCGGTCGCGGATCAGGTCAAGGC
Source organism: Phycisphaeraceae bacterium (assembly GCA_019634195.1). Lineage (GTDB taxonomy): Bacteria > Planctomycetota > Phycisphaerae > Phycisphaerales > Phycisphaeraceae > JAHQVV01. The sequence continues at coordinate 1,743 of JAHQVV010000245.1, forward strand.
CGCTGCACAAGACCGGGAACGCGTGATGGTTGTCCTCGACTCCAACCACACCCACGAGCATGTCCTCCGCGAACTGGATTTGTATAGCCCGCTTGTGACGAAAGGCTGCTACCTGCTTGTCTTCGATTCACTAATCGAAGACCTCGCCCCTGATCTATTTAAAGATCGGCCGTGGGGGCCGGGCAACAACCCCAAGACCGCGGCATGGGAGTTCCTCAAGAGCAACGACCGCTTCGTGATTGATCAGGATGTCGAACAGCGTCTGCTGCTAACGGTCGCGCCCGACGGCTACCTGCGTTGCGTGAAGGACTGACTCAACCCCGAACCGCTTGACGCAAGGTACTGACAACGTACCCGACATCGTCCGGTGTCAGCTCGTAGCTGCTTGGCAGGTTGATCCCGGAGGCCGAGAGCTCACGCGACACCGTGTTCTGAGGCATGTCAGTGTACATGGGCATGTCGCTGACCGGGTAGAAAAACGGCCGGGCCTCGACACCCGCTGCTACACAGGCGTCGATCCATGTGTTGCGCTGGTCGACCGTCGGTTGGTACGACGGGCCAAACACGACCGTCGGCATCCAGTAGCTGTTGAGCGTCCCCGCGGGCTCGGGGTTGAGCGTGATGTCGCTCCAATCCGCGAACGCGGCCTGGTACTGATGAAAGGTCTCGCGTTTACGCTGGACCAGTTCCTCGGCACGCTCGAGCTGAGCAAGCCCCAACGCCGCCTGGAGGTTGGACATCTTGTACTTGAGCCCGATCTCATCGACCCAGAACGTCTTGGCGCCTTGGTGCCGGCCCTGCGAGTCGATGGCCGTGACCTTCGACGCCAGGTCCGTACGATGGCTGAGGATCAGCCCGCCCTCGCCGGTGGTGAGTGTCTTCGTGCCGTGGAACGAGAAGACGCCGAAGTCCGCGATCGAGCCCGCCTTCCGGCCCTTGTATTCCGAACCGATCGCTTCGGCCGCGTCTTCGATGAGCGTGACGCCGCGCTCGTTGCACACCGCGACCAGTTCATCCATCTCGCAGAGGTTGCCGTACAGATGGACCGCGATGACGGCCTTGGTCTTCGCGGTGATCGCCTTACCGACCTGCCGCGGGTCGACGCACCACGTGTCCGGCTTCACATCAACAAAGACCGGCGTCGCGCCGAGCCAGCTGATCGGGAACACACTGCCCGTCCAGGTCGCGTCGGGCACGATCACCTCGTCCCCCGGGCCGACGCCCAGCGCCATCAAAACCATGTGCAGTGCGCCGTGGCAGCTCGATGTCGGCCAAGCCAGTTCGCTATCAAAGTATTGTTTCGCTTCGCCGATAAAGCGGTTCAGGTACCCATAACAATCCAGCCCCCAGCCATGCGCGGCCGCGTCGGTGACGTAGTCGACCTCGCGCTGGGTGATAGACGGTTTGGCGTTAAGGATGCGTCGCACTAGAGCGTTTGAACCTCGAGTTTAGGGATCATCGTCAGCATACGTGTCCCGGGACGCAGTATCGAGCGCAACTGATCGATGACCTCGTTCTTAATGTTCCATGGCAGGATCAGCACGTCGTCGGGCTGTGCCGCTTGTAATTGTTCCGGGCTGACGATCGGCACGCGGCTGCCGGGCAGGAACTTGCCTTGCTTGACAGGGTTGCGGTCTGCGACGCAGCAAAGCAGGTCGGGCTGCACACCCGCGTAGTTCAGAAGCGTGTTGCCTTTCGCGGCGGCACCGTAGGCGGCGACGGTTCGGCCAGCAGTTTTGGCTTGCCTGAGATAGTCCAACAGTTGGTCCTTGATGTGATCGACTCGATCCTGAAAACCCTGGTAGTAGTCAGGCGATTCGATACCGATCGACCGCTCAACGGCTAAGTGTTCATCAAGGCAGGCGGTGGCCTTATGCGTCCCGGTATCAACCCGTTGGGCGAAGACGCGCAGGCTCCCGCCGTGGGTCGGCAGCGGCGCAACATCGAAGATGCTCAGGCCATTGGCATAGAAAATACGCGCGGCCGCGCTGACCGAGAGGTACGAGAAGTGCTCGTGATAGATGGTGTCGAACTGGTTGAGATCAATCAGCTGGCGGAGGTGAGGGAACTCGAACGTCGCAACACCTGACGGCTTGAGCAACGCGGCGAACCCGGCGACGAAGTCATTGATGTCGGGTACGTGGGCGAGCACGTTGTTGGCCGTGATGAGGTCGGCGTGGCCGTGGTCACGGGCGATGCGTTCGGCAAGCGCGACGCCGAAAAACGCCTCAATAATCGTCAGCCCTTTGTCACGCGCAGAAGAGGCGGTGCTTGACGTCGGCTCGACGCCAAGGCATGACACACCGGCTTGATCGAAGTACTTCAAGAGGCTGCCGTCATTGGCGGCGACCTCGACAACACTGCTGGATGAGCCCAGCTTAAAGCGATCGATCATGTCATTGCAATAGTCCTCGCAGTGCGACAGCCAGACAGACGAATAACCGCTGAAATAGGCGTAATCCGCGTCAAAGAGGGCATCGGCCTCCGCGACATCTTCGGTCTGTACCAGCCAGCACGACTCACAGACCAAGACCCGAAGCGGGTACCAGGTTTCGGGTCGGCCGAGCGTCGCCTCGGTCAGGTAGGCGTTGCTGGGTGGCGCGCTGCCCAGATCGATCAGCAGCAGTTCTAGTCCGGATTGGCAGTGTCGGCACTTCACGCTTGAAGCCCCCTAAAAGACGCGTCAAGGAGTGGTAGCGATCGATCGCGCTGTGAGACCACGGTCGGGGGCATCGGCCAGTCAATCCCGACCGCGGGGTCGTCGAATCGCACGCCGCCCTCGTACTCGGGTGCGTAGTACCCGGTATGCAGGTAGAACATCTCACTGCCCGGATCAATCGCCTGGAAGCCATGCGCAACGCCCTCGGGCATGGCGATCATGTTCATCTTCTGCGGGCTCAATCGCTCGGCGTGCCACTGTAAAAATGTCGGTGAATCTGCACGGAGGTCTATGATGACATCATAGACCTCGCCACGGATGCACCGTGCGAACTTCATGTCTAGAGCGGGCTCGCGCTGATAGTGCATGCCACGGATCGCGCCGGCGTCCTCGGTGCGGGAGTGATTGATGCTGACGATCTGCTTATCACCCATCAGTTCAGCCAATTCCTGGTTACAGAACCAGCGCGCAAAGGCACCCCGTTCGTCACCCCTCGGTTCGGACTGGATGACGGCCGCACCCGCAATCTTTAGTGGCGTGATCTTCATGCCTCAGCCCACCCTTGCCCGATGACCAAGCCCTGCGCCCATTGATAGACCCCGTTAAACATCAGGACCATCCCTCCGCCCAGGGTGCATCACCCTTGGCCCACATGTCGTTGAGCAGCTCGTGCTCGCGGATATGGTCCATGCACTGCCAGAAGCCTTCGTGCTGGTAGGCGTGCATCCCGCCGGCCTGCTGGATCTGCGGCATGACCCCGGTCTCAAAAATGAGCGAGCCGTCATCGCTCAGATAGGGTGAAAGCCTGGCGCGATCCGCGACCATGAACCCGCCGTTGATGTAGCCCTGTTCCGTGGCGGGCTTTTCCTTAAAGCGTGACACCTCGCCGGAGTGTTCGATACGCAGCTCACCGAAACGCCCCGCCGGCCGAACCGCGCTAAGCGTCAGCGTCTTGCCCGCTTGCTTATGGGCCTCTAGGAGCTTGACGAAATCGATGTCGGACACCGCGTCGCCGTACGTCAGAAAAAAATGGTCGTCTTGATCCTGCAGGTACTTGCTCGCCCGCGCGACACGCCCGCCGGTCATCGTCTGGTCGCCCGTGTCGGCGAGGGTGATTTCCCAGTCGATCTCTTGATGCGAGCCATGGAATTGGATGCCCTGCTGCTTGCCGAGCGTGATGGTGAAATCGCTGGAGCGTGCCTGGTAGTTAAGGAAATAGTCGATGAAGGCCTCGCGTTTGTAGCCGAGGCAGAGGATGAACCGCCTGACCCCAAACGCCGCGTAACCCTTCATGATGTGCCAGAGAATGGGCTGGGCCCCGATGGTCACCATGGGCTTGGGCAGCAGCTCGGTAACATCGCGGAGGCGTGTGCCCTGTCCGCCGCAGAGGATCATCACTGGGGGCATCGGTTCGTTGGGGTGCATCATGACGGGCCGAACATCCTGCGGTGCTAAGCCGGTACTGTATCACGCCGAGTTGATTGGCGCGACCGGCAGATCACGACGCCGCCGCTGGCTTGCACATCGAAACCGTAGGGCTCAATCGCCTTATAAAACACCCGCTCGCAGGCCTGGCCGTGCAACTCGATGACCAGGTTGTCGACCCGGCCAAGCCACGCCTCTACGCCTTCAGAGAACAGCGCCTGCTCCGAGCCCTCGATGTCGATTTTGAGAAGGGCAATCCGCTCATGGCCGGACGCCTCTAGCAGCGCGGCGACGCTGACCGCTTGGAGGTCCGCTTGTTCATCCGGGCGGGCCTCCTCTACGGCGACCGCCCAAGCGCGCCCGTCCCCGAAGCCGTCTTCGGCAAACTTCAGCCCGACGCCTTTGTGCCACACGCCCGCCTGCACCGCGTGGAGACGCTGGCCATAGGTCCGTGTGTTGTGCAGCAGCTGCTGGTAATTACCGGGGTCCGGCTCAACCGCGATGACCTTGGCGTTGGGGAAGCGCGACAGGAAATAAGCGGCCGACATCCCGACATTCGCGCCGCAGTCCACGATCAGGCCCGGGTCGGCCAGGCCGTCGAAACACGCGTATTCGCGCAGGACATAGATATGCTTAAATACATCGATGTCGCTCGTGCCCGCCCGGCATTGCAGGGGGTGATCGGCGTACCGCGTGGTCAGGTCGAAGACGCCGGTTCGTGGTAACTTTGTTTTTTGGTGCCACCAGTACCGAGCGAACGCAAGGCCGCCGAGATTTCGGATTGATCGGGCATACTTCTGGAGTTTTAACATGTCGCGACAACCCTTGATCAGTCACCGCCCCTGGCCGGGCAACGCGACAAGGAGCCGAGCGTGCGATTGTATCTCGAACAGGAATCGCGGACATGTCTAGCGCCCTTGATGCCTTCGATCGCATCGTGTGTATCAACCTGGATGAGCGCACCGACCGGTGGGCCCAGGTCCAGCAGACCACTGCCGCGCTGCTAGGCGAGGTGAAGATTGAGCGGTTCTCAGCGGTCAAGCCCGACCTTGCGCAAGACCGCGTGCACAACGGCCGTGCCGGCTGTTTGCTGTCTCATCGGCGTGTGATCGAGAACGCGTACCGGGATGGCCTGGAAAGCGTGCTCGTGCTTGAAGACGACCTGTGCTTCGATCCACAATTTGAGGCGCTGATCAAGCCGACAGTCGCGACGCTCACCCAGACCCCGTGGGACCTTTTTTATCTGGGCATTACAGCCAAGACCCCGCTGCTGCCGGCTGGGAACGGGCTGGTGCGGACCTATGGCGGGACCACCACCCACGCCATCGCATACCACCGTCGCGCGATCCCCGACCTGTTGAAGCGGCTGCCAGATGAAGACACTGTATTGCGTTTTCTATCCCGTTATAAATCAGTGGACCGTTACTATTGGCAGCAGGTCGCGCCGCGGATGCGTTGCTATGCGGCTTCGCCGCTGCTCGCATTTCAACGCGACGACTTCTCGGATATCCAGCAGGCCGAGATGCGATCAAATCAACAGCAGTCCCGCGAAGCGTTTGAACAGCGCCTGATAAAGGACGTCACGCCGCTCAAACAGGCCAAGCTCCGCGTCCAGGGCGCTTGCAACACGGTGAAGCATCAAATCGATGGGTATCGCAGGATGCTGCTCCGCCCCATCAAGGCGAAGTGACCCGCTGATCTGCGTGTAGACCGCTTAGGCGGAACCGCCCACGCGCTGACGAACCCGGTAGAGCAGGCCCCGGCCCAACGTGCGAAACGCCTTGTGCGACCGCATCGTCACGGGCACACGCTTCGCGTCGGGGTCATAAAACCGATCCGTCCAGTGCGCGAACCGGGCAAACGGGTTGTACCGATCCAGTATCGCCCCGCGCGCTTCGGCCAGGCCCGCCTGTTGCGTCGCGCTGAGACCCTCCGCGAGTTGCTGCTCGATGCGCTGGATCACCGCGCCAGTCGCCAAGCCGGTAAGAGGCAAGAAACTCTGGATCGGGACGTAACGCGAGAGGTTCTCGCAACCCAGGTACAGCGGGAACGCCCAGCCCAGGTAGGCGTCCGACAGCTTCTCGGTCCAGTAGTCGTCGCTGATCGAATTCTCCAACACAAGGTGGTAGCGGTACGGCAGGATCGCGTCGAGCTTGTCATCGATCGGGGTAAAGCCGCGGCCGAAGTGCGCGATCCTGTCGCCAAAGGTTTGTTTAAGCGCATCGAGCAGCGCGAGGCGGTCACGCTGACCCTGCGTCTTGGCGAGGTTGGAGCAGATCACAGAAACCTGGTCGAGCTTGTCTGCTGGCGGCGGCATCGCAGCAAGGCGGTCGTAGCCGTAGGCGTACTGCCCCGTGCCGCGGTCGTACCCAACGTGCCAGTTCAGACCCAGCGCGTCGAAATGAGCCCGCGGGTGGGGGTAGTCGCCTTGGGTGCACAAGAGCTGGTGAAACTGCTTGTAGAAGCGGCGGGGGTAGATCTTTTTCGCCGGCGGCTCACCGGCAAGAAAGAGTGTGTTCCTCGGCGCAACCCGAAGCGTTGTGCGACGCGCCAGGCCGGCCCAAACAATCCAGGAGTCGTGCGAAGAACCCTCGGCCGGGTTAAGCGTGAAGACACACTCCCCCCACCGCAGCTTTGACCCGGGACAGAGTTTCTCCAGGCTGCCGGCGGGTATATTTGTTGTCACCGCTACATCGAGCATACGCGCTTGGTCCAATCCATACTTGAGCGGCTGGCAGTGTACCGCAGCGGCTTTGAGGCTTGCGTTGGTGCGGCATCGGCTACCATCCACCCCTCAGATGACAATGAAACCACTCAAACATGTGCTGATCGATCGGCTGATGCCGCGTCTGTTCATGACCAAGCTCACCAAACGCCGGGATTTGGCGGGCCTGCTTGGTGCGCTTCGGCCGATCGCGACCGAGCACCCGCTCATCCGCCTCGGGCCCGCGGGCGATGGCGGTTACTTGGTTCCAGACGACCTCGAGGGTTTAAGCACATGCTTCTCGCCGGGGGTCAGTACGTCATCGGATTTCGAGCTGGCGTGTGCCGAGCGGGGCATGAGCGTTTACCTCGCGGACCACTCCGTCGGTGGGCCGGCCACCAAACACGGAGCGTTTCACTTCACCAAAAAGTTTGTCGGCGCGACCACGTCGGACGTCTTCATGACCATGGACCACTGGGTGCGGCAAGCGGGGGTGGACCCATCGGGCGACCTGCTTTTGCAGATGGACATCGAGGGCTATGAGTACGAGACCATCCTGAGTATGCCGGACGAGTTGCTCACGCGTTGCCGGGTGATCGTGATCGAGTTCCACCGCCTGCACCAGCTTTGGAGCCTGCCCTTCTTCCGCCTGGCCTCGACGGCGTTCCGTAAGCTGCTGCAGACACACGCCTGCGTGCACCTGCACCCGAACAACTGTAGAAGCAGCATCCACCTGCAGGGCATGGACATCCCCCGAGTGATGGAGTTCACCTTCCTGAGACGCGACCGCTTCAGCCAGTCGTCGTTCGCAACACGGTTCCCCCACCCGCTGGATGCGGAGAATACCGACAAGCCACAGGTCCGCCTGCCCGCGTGTTGGTACGGGCCCGGTGACTAGAGCATCTCGCCTCTTTTCTGCCTACAGCTCGGCAGGCTAATCTATTGCGGCGCGTTCGCTACGTCGCGGTACAGGTGCAGGGTGCGCTCGAGCATGTCGTTGAGCGGGAACGCGTCGGTCGGGGCCGGCGGCCGGGTCTTGCCCATCGCCATACAAGCCAGCCGTTCGGCTAGCGCGCTGGTATCGCCCGGCGGCGTTCGGCCCTGCGGGTAGACCTCGGCCAGGACCTCTCCCACCCCGCCGTGGTCGTAGCCCACGACCGGCCGACCAAGCCGTACCGCCTCGAGCAGTGTCCGCCCGAAGGACTCGGGTTTGCGAGACAGGGACACGACCGCACCCGACACCGCGAGGATGTCTCTGATATCTGAGCGGTGGCCCGTGAAGGTGACGTGGTCGGACAATCCCTTCGTGGCGACCGTCTGGCGCAGCTCTTTGAAGTAGGCGGCTCGGCGTGGGTCCTCGCCACCGGCGATCAGCCCATGAGCGGCGATCCCGCGATTGCACAGCTTGGCGACGGCGTCGATCAGGTCGTGGTGGCCCTTGAGCCTGCTGATACGCCCGGCGAGGGTGACCACAAACTTGCCATCGAGCTGCGGGTAATCGCGGTACCACTGGTCGAGCCAGGCGTCGTCGGGCCGGTAGCCGTAGGCATACTCGTCGGGGTCTACGCCGCGGTGGTTGAGCACGAGTTTGCCGGGGTCGATATCGGGGTAGTTCTTGAGCACGTAGTCGCGGACGGTGTTGGAGACAACCTCGACCATCTGGCCCGAGGTCATGATCTTGCTGTATCGGCTGACGGAGTTCAGGCCGTGCACAGAGGTAACCCAGGCGGGGCGGGCTGTCGTCGGCGTGCTGCGCCAGGCGAGGTGGCCGGCCCAGGCGGGGATGCGTGATCGTGCGTGCAGCACCTGTGCGCGGGTCTCACGGATCAGGCGACGTAGCGGCTGGACCGTCCGGAGCGTCACCGGGGACTTCTTGTGGATCGGCATACAGACATGCTCACCACCGAGTGTTTCGATCTGCTTGACCAATCGACCGCCGGAAGAGACCACGATCGCGCGGTGTCCTTGCTGTACCAAGGCACCGACGACCTCGACCACACCGCGCTCGACCCCGCCCCCGTTCAAAGCCGGTAACAACTGGATCACAGTCATGTGTTCGTGACCGGCTTGAGCCATGACAGGATGATATACGAAGCGACGTGGTCGGCCTAAGCCAGCGCAGCCCAATCGACCAGCAAAATTGACCCTGCAGCCACTGCGAAGCGTCATCCTCCAGCCACGCTCAGTAGCGACTTAATTCTCTTGAACGGCTTGGCCCGGCCTGAGCGACTGCCGGGGTACCGATAGCAGCCCGATCCCCGCTCCTGGCGGCAACGCCTCATAGATGGTCACGGGCACCGTAGACCGGCATCATGCGGCTCACCCCGACGCCCTCTCGGACTGGGCCTATAGGGTAAAATACGGAATTCCTCTGCTAGAACCCACCTATGTACAAGCACCTGCTTCAAACCGCCAAGCCGATGCTCAAGCATCTGCGTCAGCTCGGGATCGCTTCAATCGGGCTGGTAGTCATGACGCTGACCTTTGGAGCCGGCCTCGGGCTGATGCTGCCGATCTTCAACTTCCTGCTCAACGAGCAGAAGACCCTTGGCGAACTAGCGGACCAAGCTTTCAATGGCCCGCTCGAAGGGTTTGGCGACTGGCTGAACCAGGCCCTCCCGACCGACGCCTTTTGGGGCTTCATGCTTGTGATGGGCATCATGACCGTGCTCTCGATCATCGGTGGCATCGGTCGGTTTATGCACACCTACATGGTCATGCGGACAATCTCCCGCGTCATCCAGCAGTGGCGCATCGAGCTGTACCGCAAGATGATCCGCATGGAGATGTCCACCTACTGGCTCCACGGCATGACCGACGGGACAAGCCGGCTGATGGGGGATGTTGAGCACCTGCGCGGCGGCTTCCAGGGCATCCTCGTCCGCTCGTCACAGGCGGGCCTAAAGGTGCTGATCGCGTTTTCCGTGGCCATGCTGATCAACTGGAAGCTGACCCTGATCGCGCTCATCGGCGGGCCGATCATCGCGCTGATGGTCCGCAAGTTCGGCAAGTCGGTCCGCAAAGCCACCAAGCAGAACATGATCGCACGGTCGCAGATGTTTGACCGAATCAACGAGTCGATGAGCGATCTGCGTGTGATCAAGATGCACCAAGCCGAGGGCGTCGAGTCCCGCCGCTTCGTCAAGGCCAGCCAGCAGGCCTTCCGCGAGCAGGTCCGTCAGCACCGGGTCCGCGCGATGTCGTCGCTGGCCGTCGAGACGGTGGCGTTGACCGGCATCATCGCGGTCGCGGGGATCTCGGCGTGGAACATCTTCCACAAGGGGGTGCCCGGCAGCGAGTTCATGGCCGTACTCGGCGCACTGGTTGCGGCGGGCGCGAGCTTCAAGCCCCTGTCCAACCTGCACCACGATCTGACCTCAGCCGACGCGGCGTCCGAACGCATCCTCGAACTGCAAGAGCAGCTCGGCGACGCGAAGTCCCGCGACCGCACGGACAAGCCCAAGCTGCCAAGGCACCAGCGCACGATCAGGTTCGAGAAGCTGCACTACACCTACCCCAACGCGAAGACCGAAGCACTCCGCGGCATCGATCTGGAGATCAAGTACGGTGAGATGGTCGCGATCGTGGGCGGAAACGGCTCGGGCAAGTCCACCCTCGTCGCCGCGCTGACCGGGCTGGTCACCCCGTCCTCCGGCAGCATCTTTATCGATGGCAAAGACATCAGCGCCTACCACATGCGCTCGGTGCGCAAGCAGATGGCGATGGTTACGCAGAAGACCAGGCTCTTCCGCGGGAGTATCGCCGACAACATCGCCTACGGCCAGGCCTGGGCGAATCGTGACAAGATTGTTCAAGCCGCCAAGACCGCAACCGCAGACCTGTTCATCGACAAAATGCCCGATGGCTACGACACACCGCTCGGCGAAGGCGGCGAGGGCGTCTCCGGCGGGCAGGCGCAGCGGCTGTGCATCGCCCGCGCGGTGATGCGAGACCCCGCGATCCTCATCCTCGACGAAGCCACAAGCCAGGTCGATACCGCCTCCGAAGCCCTGATCGCCAGGGCGATGGATCACATCACCCAGGGCCGAACAACATTGGTCATTGCCCACCGCATGTCCACGATCGCCCACGCCGACCGCATTGTCGTGATGGACAACGGCAAGATCGTCGGCGTCGGCAAGCACGACGAACTACTGAACACCTGTACACAATACGAAGCGTTGGCACGCGGGTAGTCTGCGGTGTCGGATCCGAGCCCCGATGGGTATACCCCATACCCATGGCCGCCGGCCAGCCTCGTTGACCATCCGCCAAGCGTTCGCGCGGTAGGATAAATTCCGCGCAGCTGCGCCCCTTCTCCCCGACCCCATGCGCCAGGTGACCCGTATGCCCCTCGTCATCGAGATCAAGGATGAACACGGGCACGTCACGCGCGCCGAGCTTACGGACAGCGACATGGTCATCGGCCGGTCATCGGCCGCGGACATCCGGCTCAACCGCCCCACCGTGTCCAGGAAACACGCGCAGCTGTCCCCGCACAATGGCGGCTGGACCCTCACGGACCTGGACAGCACCAGCGGCGTCTCGCTAAACGGCCAACCCATCAAGCAGAGCGAGGTCAAGCCGGGCGACACGATCCAGGTCAGCCGGTTCGAGCTGCGGCTGATCGACCCGGCAGCGCCCGCGCCGTCAGAATCGTTTGGGCTCTCGACGCAGTGGGCGCCAGAGCAGGCCCCGCCGAGGATCAGCGCGCTGAGCTTCGGCCCGCCGCCGCAGATCGACTTCGCGACGATCACAGCGATCAACGACTTTGGCCGAGCGCTGCGAGAAGAAACGGACGCTGCCACCCGGCTGCAGCGCCTGTGCAAGATGGCCGCCGGCCAGGCGATGGGCGCGAACTGGGCGCTGGTGCTCGAGACACGGGAGCAAGACCCGGACCAGACACCGGGCATCCTCGCGGTGTCGGATCACCGCCTGCTGACGCACCAGGGCCTGCACATCTCACGGACCGCAGTCCGCGCCGCGCTCAAGGACCAGGCCCCCGTCTTGGCCAGCAACTTCGGGCCCGACAACGAGTCGATCGACATGTCGGTGATCGCCGGTGCCGACGCCGCCGCCGCGGTCGTCTGCCCCCTGGATGAAGTGCAGGGCATGCAGCGTGTGCTCTATGTCAACCTCCCGCCGCAGCGCGGGTCGGTCAGCTGGCTGGCCGTCATGGCCCTGCTCGCCAAGGAGTACCAGCAGGCCGAGGCCGAGCAGCGGACCCGTGAAGCCGCGCGCGAGCGTGCCGCGGTCGAGCGCGACATGGACAACGCCCGGGAGATCCAGCGGTCGATCCTGCCGGACAAGCCCGAGATCGATGGGCTGGATATCGCTTGGAGCTTCGTGCCTTGCGACGCCGTCGGCGGCGACCTGATCGATGTCATGACGCTGCCCGACGGCCGAGTGCTTGCCGCTATCGCAGACGTCTCCGGGCACGGCCTCGCCGCCGCGCTCGCGACGCTGAGCATCCACAGCATCCTGCAGACCGCGACGAAGAGCGGCACGGCCGCCGAGCAGATGATGACGATGCTCAACGACCACCTCTGCGCCTACCTGCCCCCGTCGCGCTTCGTGACAATGCTCGTCGTGCTGATCGATCCGGAGACCGGGGAGACGAGCTGTATCAACGCCGGCCACCACGCACCGCTCATCGTCAATGCGTCGGGCCAGGCCCGCGAACTCAACGATGCCGGGCACCTGGTGCTCGGGGTCGCCCCTTCTGAGATGACTTCGGCAGGCGACCGCCTGGCACCCGATGAAACGATGCTGCTCTACACCGACGGCCTGATCGAGATGCAAGCGCCCTCCGGCGGGCTGCTCCAAACCGAAGGACTAACCGGCCTCTTCAAAGACGCCATCGGCCCGGACGCCGCTGCCGAGACGATCACCCAATCCCTCCGCGACGCGCTGGATACACTCCAGGCCGACCACCCCGTGCTGGACGACCAGACGTTTTTAGTGCTGCGTCGGCCCGGGGATACGCCGCAATAAGCCAACGGGCCGCTTTTTACAGGCTATTTTTTCTGAATCAGTGCATCTTTGGCCTTCGTATCCGAGCACGGCAGGCGTACAATCGCCTTGAGCCAGGGGGTGCTCGTGTCTGCCGATTCAACCCATCCGGGCGAAGTTAAAACAGGACCCAACTCAGCCTTGGGGCACCTGTTGTATATCTCCGACGCGGTCCGGTCGTTCAATCGCGATGAGTTGAATGAGATACGTGGTGTCTCGGTCCGCTACAACGCGGAACACAACATCACCGGCGTCTTGTTCTATTCAGCGGGGCACTTCGTCCAGCTGCTCGAAGGCGACATGGGCGTGATCCACAAGCTGTTTGAGAAGATCGCCAGCGACTGCCGACACAAGAACGTCAAGCTGCTGGTGCTCCGCCCCGCCGAGCGGCGGATCTTTTCAGACTGGGACATGGGGCTGCTGGACCTGGATGGTTACGGCGAAGCAGAGCAGCGCGATCTCCAGGAACTGATCAAACTCGCAAGCCAGGGCGACCAGAACGTCTATGGTACGTCTATCGAGATGGCGATCCTCAGCCGGTTCTGCATGCTGCTGCCGGCAGAGTAAGCCGCCCTTCACGACGGGGATGGATCAGCGTGTGTAGCATTGCTGCTGCACGATGCTGTCTACCCATGCACCCTGATCAGACTATGACTTCGATCGATTCATCCGATGACCCAAGGCTGGCGCTGTACACGGCGATGAAGGACCGCGACATCCGCCGGGAGACCGGGCTGTTCTTAGCCGAGGGCGAGCACCTGGTTCGGCGGGCGCTCGAAGCCGGGCTTACGGTGCGGTCGGTGCTGGTTCTCGAGCAGAAGGCCGGGCGTGTCGAGGCGATGCTGTCCGACGCTGGAGTTGACAGCGTCGAGGTGTTGACGTGCACCAGGCAAGTGCTCGAATCGGCGGTGGGTTTTCCGCTGCATCAGGGCATCATCGCCGCGGTGCAGCCGCCGAACGCGTCGGCCGGGCTCGAGGGGTTGGATCAAGTTGTAAAAGACCGCGGTGACAACGCGACGCCGACACTGTTGGTCTGCCCGGAGATCACCAACGTCGAGAACCTCGGCTTGCTGGCGCGGGTGGCGGCAGGCCTGGGCGTCGGCGCGATGGTGCTCGGCCCGCGTTGCGCGGACCCCTGGTACCGCAGATCGGTGCGCGTCTCGATGGGCGCGGTGTTCAAGCTGCCGATCGTTCGGTTCGACAACCTCGAAGCCGGGCTGGATCGTTTGCGCGCGTTGCACGGCTATACGCTGGTCGCGACGGTGACCGATGCCAACGCAACGCCGCTACGAGAAGTCAACATGGCCGCCAGCAAGAAGCGCGCGATCCTGCTGGGCAGCGAGGGCTATGGCCTGCCTGAAGACCTGGTTGCGCGTTGTGATGAAAAAGTCCGAATCCCCATGCACGCCGACACCGACTCATTGAACGTCGCGGTTGCCGCAGGGATCGTGCTGCACCATTACTGTCTTTCATAGCACCGCCGCTTCATCCCGGCAGGACCGGCCGCATCTCCTTGCCCTGCTCATCGACCGGGTACAGCGCACCTTCCGTGTCGAGCTGTTTGATCATCGCGTTGACCAGGCGTTTGACCTTGTTCGGTTCTTTATCCGCGAGGTTGTTCTTCTCGAACGGGTCGTCCTTGAGGTTGAAGAGTTCGTAGCGCACCTTGGCCGGGTTCATCTTCGGGGCGTAGTGGTAGATGAGTTTCCAGTCGCCGAGCCGGAAGGCGGTGTAGTAGCTGCTGCGATGGCTGTGCGGGAAGTGCATCAAAAAGCGGTTGGGTCGCTCGGGGTTAGGCTCGGCGCCGGCGATCTGCTTGGCCAGATCATGCCCGTCGATGTCGTGGCCCTTCGGGATGTCCGCGCCGACAAGATTCAGGACCGTCGGGTACAGGTCCATCACGGTGCCGATCTGTTGATTGATCGCGCCTTGCGCGATCGGCATCTTCTTCTGCCACTTGTTGCTCGGATCGGGCTTGGCCCAGGCGGCGATGAATGGGGTGCGCATGCCGCCCTCGTAGTGCGTTGCTTTTTTGCCACGCAGCGGGAACGAGCTGTTGTGCTGGTGGGTTGGACCAAGCGGGGCGTCGCCGCCGTTGTCGCCAAGGAAGAGGATCAGGGTGTTCTCGGCGAGGCCTTCTTTTTCAATGGAATCCATAAGCTCACTCAGGACCTTGTCCATGGACTCAACGAGGGTGGCGTAGGCCTGTGCGGGCTTAGACTTGCCCGAGTCCGCGTAGTTCTTGGCGTAACGGGGGTTGGATTGGAACGGTGCGTGCAGGGCGTACGGCGCAAAGTGGAGGAAGAAGGGGACGTCGTCTTCCGCCGCTTGTTCGATGAGGGTTCTTGCCTCGAACCCCAGCGCGTCGGTGAGGAAGGTGTCGGTGCCGTGATACTTCTCGAGGTCGGGCACGGCTCGTTTCTTGTTGCCCTTGAGGTGGCCGTAGCCGTGCTCGCCGTAGTAGCTGCCGGGCTGGCCCCAGGAGCAGCCGCCGACGTTGATGTCGTAGCCGAGGTTGTGCGGGAACTCGGTCTTGGCGTCATTGGGCCCGAAGTGCGCCTTGCCGATATAGATCGTGCGGTAGCCGGCCTTCTTCAGGACGCCGGCGAGGGTGATGTCGGTGTTGTCGACGCCGGTCCAGTTCCACTGAGGCGGGCCGAGCGGGCCCTTGTTGTTGTTCTCCGAGCGGATCCACTGCGTCACGCGATGCCGGGCCGAGTTCTGTCCGGTGACGATGGACGTCCGCGTCGGCGAACACACGCTCATCGCATAGAAATTGTTCAGGCGCGTGCCCTGCTTGGCCAGGCGTTCCATGCCCGGCGTGCGGTAGTAGTCGTTAAGCGGGTAGCGCTTGGGCTTGCCGGCCTCGTCGGTCATGAACGGCACGGACGTATCCATCGGGCCCATGTCATCGACAAGGAACACCACGATGTTGGGCTTGCCCGATGCACGGTCAGTCGCCGCCGCAGAAACGACCATAGGAAAGAAACACACCGCCCACAAAGCAACTCCCCAAACCAGACTCAAGCGACGGCCGGTCTCTGCAACCATGGGTACTCTCCTTAATCTTAAAACGTATCGATAAAAAATAGCGTTCAAAGCCCACAAACCATAGACAACAGGGTTCGACATCTGTAGAATGCCGCGGCTTTTTACCCCAAACGATCATACCTGCAAGGAAAAACCAATGCGTACTGGCCTGCTTGCCTTTGTTCTAATGCTCAGTGTGCTGTCAACCGGATGCAAGACCGCGGGCTCGACCCCCGAGGACCGTGCCAATACGGTCCGGTTGTCCGAAGCCGCAGTAAACGACTTCGAGCGCTTAAAGCCCAGCGCGTATGAGACCTACAACAAAGCGTCCGTCGGGATGGCTGTCTTTCCTTCTATTGGCAAGGGAGGTCTCGGTGTCGGCGGGGCTTACGGCCGTGGTGCGGTCTTCGAAGATGGAGAACTCACAGGTTACTGCAAAGTCGAAGAGCTCAACTACGGCTTCCAGCTCGGCGGCCAAGCGATAACCATGATCATGTTTTTCGAGAACGAGCCCGCGCTGCAGCGCTTCAAGCGCGGCGAGTTCGCGCTTGACGCATCGGCCTCAGCGGTCATCGTTGAGGCCGATGCGTCGTACACCGCAGACTTCAAGAAAGGCGTCGCTACCACAACATTCGATAGCACCGGGTTGATGTACCAGGCAACCCTAGGCGGCAAGCGGTTCAAGTACTTACCCGCCGACACATTTGATTAATGGCTGGGTTCTGACCAGCCCCTGCTGGCGCATAGGCCCTGCCACATTGTTCTAGAGGCAAAGGGGGTAAGCCCGGCCCAGCGGCCATAGATCAATCACTCGATGCCGTCGAAGGACAAGAGTGAATAGGCCCAAGAACGAAAAAGGCAACCTATCGACACGCTCGGAGGGAGCAGGGACTTGACCAAGCCTGACAATGCTATGATTCATTGATCCCGCGCCCTGCCGACACCGAAAGGATTCCCAGATGCGGACGCCGTTGCTTGCACTTATCCTGATCACGCTCTCTGCCGTCGGCTGCGCGACCGCGCCCCAGACCAAGGAAGAGCGGGCCATCCTCGACACCGCGGCTCAATCGACCCTCAAGGAGTTCAAACAGAACAAGCCCGTCTACTACAAAGTCTACAGCGACTCCGCTGTCGGCAAAGCCGTCTTCCCGTCCATCGGCAAGGGCGGCTACTTCCTCGGCGGGGCCTACGGCCAGGGCGTTGTCTACGAAAAAGGTAAGCTCGTCGGTTACTGTAAAATTGAACAGGCGACCATCGGCCTCCAATTCGGCGGGCAGGCCTACTCGCAGATTATCTTCTTCCAGAACAAGGCGGCGTTGCAGCGCTTCAAGCGTGGCGAGCTCGCCGGCGCGGCGCAGGCCTCGGCCGTCGCGGTCAAGGCCGACGCCTCGGCACAGGCCGACTACAACAACGGCGTCGCGGTGTTCTCGATGGACAGCGCCGGCCTGATGTACGAGGCGTCGATCGGCGGGCAGAAGTTCTCGTATCTGCCGAAGGATGCGGTGGATTAAAACAAGACCCGTTAGGCCAAGCGTCCGCACTTGCCTATCGGGAGCCATCGTTAATCAACCCCAGCGGCATGGGGATGTGGCGCTTGAGCAGCTCGACACGAAATTGATCGCTATTCAGAGCGTCATCAATACCACCCCTACGGAATGGTATCCGTGGTGCCGCACACAAAAACGAATCGATAGGCAAAAACTATCGTTATCGATCGCCAGCCGCAACACGAGGCATAGAACTTTATGAAATACGTTTTGGCACTCTACATTCTTCTTTGCTGCTCGGCCCCGGCAATGGCCGGAGCTCACCACACCTTGAAAGTTGGCCGGGGTGGCCACGCCACGCTTGAAGCGGCGCGTGATCACGCCAGGACCCTGGTAAAAGACAAGCCGGTGGTGATCGAGATCGCCGCTGGCATATACCCCTTCGAGCGCCCCCTGGCGCTTGGAGTTCGAGACGGCGGGTCCAAGGACAACCCGGTGACCTACCGCGCCGAGCCGGGCGGAAAGGTGGTTTTCGACGGTTCAATCCGGATCCCAACACAGGACGTGTCTCTCGTCACCGACCCGGCGGTGTTGAATAAGCTCTCGGTGACTGCGCGGGGCAAGGTCGTGTCGATCCCGGTCAACGACGCGAAACTCATCAAGCTCCTGAGCGCGACGACCCCGGTCGGCGTGCCCCTGCTGCTCAACAACGACCTGCAGACCCCCTCGCGGTTCCCCAACATCGGCTTCGCGCACGCACGCGAGCTGATCTTCGAAGACGAGGGCACGCGGTGGCAGAAGAACCCCGTCGCCGGCACGTTCGACAAGCCCAACGGGGCTGCGTACACGCTGCGTGAGACGCCGGCGGGGACCTGGCAGCAGTGGGCACAGGAGACGCGGGACAAGCGGCGGGCGATCTGCACCGGCTACCTGTCCGCGCAGTGGTACCGCGAGGCCAAGCAGCTGCACTCGATCGACCCCGAGCACAAAACCGTCCGCCTAGTCGACCAGACCCGCTACGGGCTCAAAGAAATGGTCGAGAAATTTCAATCGCGTCAGTCCTTCATGTACCTGCTCTGCGAGATCGATAGCCCGGGCGAGTGGTACTTCGATGTGCAGGAGAGCAACCTGTACCTCTGGCCAACCCAGCCGGTCTCAGAAGAGAGCCGGCTGGTCGTCGCGGCGGCGGGCGGGTTCCTTGACATCGATGGGGCGAGCCACGTCCGGATCGAGGGCCTGACGGTCCAGGGGGTTGTGCGGGCCGGCGCCGTCATCCGCATCCGGCGCGGCGAGCACAACACGATCGTGGGCTGCACGATCCGCAACTCGACCGCGAACGCGCTCAACATTAACGGCAGCAACAACACCGTCCACGCCTGCGATATCTACGACGTCACCGGGCTCGCACGCCTGTCGGGCGGCAAGGCGACGCCCGACGCGATCACCCCGGGCAACAACACGATCTCCAACTGCCACTTCTACCTCGATAAGTTCAAAGCGGTCGCCCCCACGGTCGGCATCAGCGGGGTCGGGCAGGTCTTCCGCAACAACCTGATGCACAACCTGCCGGGCCAAGCGATCGTCTTCCGCGGCAACGACCACCTGATCGAGCGAAACGAGCTATTCAATATCGGTTTCGAGGAGGGAGACGGGGCCGCGATCTACAGCGGCGCAGAGTTCTGGGGCTACGGCACACGCCTACAGCACAACTTCTTGCACCACATCATGTCAACGAACGGCTTGATGACGCGCTCGGGAATCATGCTTGACGACCACGACTCGGGCCGAGAGATCATCGAGAACATCTTCTATAAGACCGGCCACGGCTCGTTAGCGATCAACGGCGGGACCGGGCTGAAGGTCCACCGCAACGTCTTCATGAACGGGAACTTCGGCGTCTGGGTCCGCATCATCGGCAACGTGCGCGGCCGCATGCAGATGCAGGCCAAGTTCGACGCGGGGGAGCTGCCCCGAGGCGACAAGCACGACTACATCTGGCGCTGCGAACAGGTGGTCGGCGAGGACGGCTGGAACAACGAGCCCTGGAAGACCCGCTACCCGGACTTCCCGACCGTCATGAACCAGACCGGGGAGCACGGCCGCTTCTGGCCGATCGAGAACGACGTGGATGGAAACCTAGGCCACGCAATGGCTTCGGGACTCACCTACCGGCACCCGATGATCAAGGCAGACCGCCTAGTATTTAAAAACACACGCGAGATCGAACCCGAGGCAATTTATACCGCACCCGACACGCTTGACTTCACCTACCGCGTCCCGCGCGAAGCGTGGATGCCAGATATCCCGTTCGAGCACATCGGGCTCTACCTCGATGAGCACCGGCCGGCCATGCCGGACAAGGCACGCTACCGCCCGATGGTGAGGGAGTACTTCCAGGACCGTCGATCATGCGACCGCAGGGCCAAGTACGACTTCGACAACGTCAATCGGACGATCTACTGGAATAGTGGGGCGCTTCTAAAATCCGTCACGAAGACAAAAGGGTGAGGGTGACACCCACCGGCTACGCGGGGCTTCGTACAAGCACGAGTCTGTTGCTGCCGGCCCGCGCAGCTGTAGCTTACGACATCTTCACGCGTTCGATGTCGGCGCCCAGGGCCTGCAGGGTTTTTTCCATCTGCTGATAGCCGCGGTCAAGGTGGTAGACGCGGTTGATGGTGGTTTGGCCCCTTGCAGCAAGGCCGGCGATGACCAGGCCGGCTGATGCACGCAAGTCGGAGGCCATGACCGGTGCGCCGACGAGGTTGCGGACGCCGGTGATGACGGCGGAGTTGCCGACGCGCGTGATGTTCGCGCCCATGCGCAAGAGCTCGGCGACGTGCAGGAACCGGTCGGGGAAGATTTTTTCGGTGACGATCGAGTTGCCGTCGCTCAAAGTGAGCAGTGCCATGAGTTGGGCCTGCAAGTCTGTCGGGAAGCCTGGGTGGGGCTGGGTGACGACCTGGACGGGCTGGAAGATGCGGGGGGTGATGACGCGGACGGTGTCGGACAGGCCGGGGTTGGTGTTGTCGCCGAGCTGTTCGAGGGTGATACCCATTTCTTCGAGCCGGTCGATCGCGGCGAGGAGCGTGTCGGTCGGGAAGTTTTCAAGGATGACGTCCCCGCCGGTGATGGCGGCGGCCATGACGTAGGTGCCGGCCTCGATGCGGTCAGCCAAGACGTGGTGCTCGGTGCCGTGCAGCTTGGCGACGCCCTCGACGGTGATGCGCGGGGTGCCGGCCCCGCTAATCTTCGCGCCCATCTTGGTGAGCAGCGCGCAGAGGTCGGTGATCTCGGGTTCACAGGCGGCGGATTCGATGACGGTGTCGCCCTCGGCCAGGACGGCGGCGGAGAGGACGTTCGCGGTGCCGAGCACGGTCGAGCCGTTGGGCCCGCCGAGGAAGAGGGTCGTGCCGATGAGCCGGCCGCCGGCGGGTGGTCGGGCGACGATGTAGCCGCCGTCGATGCTGATCTCGGCGCCCAGAGCGCGAAGGCCGCGGATGTGAAGGTCGACGGGGCGGTCGCCGATCGCGCAGCCGCCGGGCAGGGAGACGCGGGCCTCGCCACGGGCGGCGAGGAGCGGGCCGAGCACACAGATGCCGGCGCGCATCTTGCGGACGATCTCGTAATGGGCGAGGGTCGGGGTGTTGTCCTCGGTGGCGATGGTGAGGGAGGCCGCGTGACCCGGGGCGGCGCGGCGCTCTGCCCCGGCTTGGGGAGTGATCGTTGCGGTGGCGGTGCTCTTGGGCTTGATCAGCTCGGAGAGGCCCGAGTACTTGGGGTCGATTTTTTCGGCCACCGGTGGGGCGGGTGGGATCGGCGCGGGGGTACCCAGCGTTTCGCTGCGCCCAGCGTCGGCGTCGGACCCGCTGAAGGCCATGCCCAGGGAGGCGAGCAGCTCCTGCATGGCGCGGATGTCAGAGAGGCCCGGCACGCCGTGGAGCGTGACCGGCTCGGTGGTAAGCAGCGAGGCGGCCATGAGCGGCAGCGAGGCGTTCTTCGAGCCGTTGATGCGGACGGTCCCGCGCAGGGGTTTTCCGCCGTTGATTTGGAATGCGTCCATGTCGTAGGGTCTGGGGTTTAGGGGTTGGGGTCTGGGAAGAGGTGGCGTTACGCGCCGAAGCTTCGCAACCCCGTCCAGCATCGGCAACTTTAATTGCCCGCCACCACCCAACGTAACCGAACATGGTACAACCTGAAACAACTGGGAAAGCCTTGCCCGCCTTACCAAACCCCAACCCCTAAACCCCAGACCTCAACGATGGATTTACACACCCTCATCCGTGACATCGCCGACTACCCCAAGCCCGGAATCGTCTTCAAGGACATCTCGCCGCTGCTGAAAAACCCCGCCGGGCTGGCGATGGCGGTCGAGCAGATGGCCAACCCGTACCGCGGCAAGGGCGTCGAGCTCGTCTGCGGGGCCGAGTCGCGGGGCTTTATCTTCGGCACGGCGATCGCCCAGGCCCTCTCGGCCGGCTTCATCCCGATCCGCAAGCCCGGCAAGCTGCCCTACGGCACGCACGCCATGGAGTACGACCTGGAGTACGGCACCGATACCCTAGAGATCCATACCGATGCGGTCGCCAAGGGCCAGAAGGTCCTCATGGTCGACGACCTGCTGGCGACCGGCGGGACGATGGAGGCCTGCTGCGAGCTGGTCAAGAAGATGGGCGGGGACATCGTCGGCGTCACCGTGCTGATCGAGCTGTCCTTCCTCGAAGGCCGGGCCAAGCTCGACCGCTTCGGCCAGGCCCACGCGGTGCTGACGTATTAGCGTTCAGCTATCAGCCTTCCAATAGATGGATTAAGCTGCCTGCCTTAGTCAGAAAACTGACGGCTGAGAGCTGATTGCCGAGAATAAAACGATCAACCAGCACAACTCCATCCAGACCTATTGGGACCGTTCCAAGTGGCCGCTGCAGTCGCTGTACTTCCTGCTGCCGCTGCTGGTGGTGTACGAGATCGGTGCGTTGACGCTGCTGACCGAGCAGCAGCTCACCGCGACGCGGCTGCTGGGGCAGTTCTTTGCGCTGTTCGGGGTGACGGGGGTGCACCTGCCGGCGATCGCGGTGGTCGGCGCGCTGATTGGGATGCACATCGTGCGCAAGCGTGACCCCTGGCTGCCGGAGCTGAAACTGCAGCCGGTGATGTGGTGCGAGTCGCTGGTGCTGGCGCTGCCGTTGTTCGTGCTGATGACGGTGCTGCTGCGTGAGCCGGCGGCCGCGGCGTCGCTGGACAGTGTGGACTGGGGGCTTTGGCGTCGGGACATGGTCATCGCGATCGGCGCGGGGGTGTACGAGGAGCTCGTCTTCCGCCTGGTCGCGATCGCGGCGATCCACGCGATCACCAAGGACCTGCTGTCGCTGCCCGAGGAGGTCTGCGTGATCACGGCGGTGGCGGTCAGCTCGCTGGGCTTTGCGCTGGTGCACTTTATGGGGAACCACAACCCGTTCACCATGACCAAGATGCTCTTTTACACCGTCGCGGGGGTGTACTTTGCGGCGATCTACCTGACGCGCGGCTTTGGGATCGTCGTCGCGGCCCACGCCCTGTACGACGTGCTGGTGTTCACAAAGCTGGCGATGGCAAGGGGGGCTTGAGGCTTGTGCCCTGGGCTTACGAAGAAAACCCAAGCCCA
>JAHQVV010000246.1 GCA_019634195.1 Phycisphaeraceae bacterium
CAACGATAGCGATCGGCTCGCCCCCATTCACCGCCGCCACCACCCGCTCACGTAGGTCCATTGAATATGCCATCGCTGAGGCCTCCTTGCCTAGAAAGCCTCAGTATCACCGATGGAGAACGATCGCGCCAGTTGCTCTAAACGTCAAGCCAGCGGATTCATCCCAGCACCAAAAACGTCGCGAACATCAGCAGCCAGACGGCGTCGAGGAAGTGCCAGTACATGGCCAGGCTCTTGACGGGGCTGTGGTACTCGTGGTCGTATCGGCCCTTGTGGGCGGCGCGGGTGACGGCGATGAGCGGGACGAGCCCGCCGACGACGTGCAGGGCGTGGATGACGATGAGGATGAAGACGGCGTACTGCAGCGCGGTGCCGCCCTCGGCGGCGCGGCCGAGCATCGTGGCCAGGCCCGCGCCCTGGGCGAGGAAGAAGGGCACGGCCAGCAGTAGCGTCGCGATGAGCGCTTGGCGGAAGCGGTCCTGGCGTTCGTGGATGACGTTGTCCAGCGCGCGGTGGATCGTGTAGCTGGAGATCAAAATCGCGGCGGTGGAGAGCCAGAGCACCAGCGGGACGGGCAGGGTGTGCAGGGGTGGGGCGGTCGCGGGGAGGATGTCGCCGGTGAGGGGGTTGGTGCGCTCGAAGGTACCGGAGACTCGGACGATGATGTAGGCGAGCATCCCGCCGATGAAGAGCACGGCCAGCGCGGCGAGGAACAGCCACATGCCCAGCGTGTGCGTGCCCGGCGGGACGACGTGCGGCGGCCGGGCCGGCTGCTTGGACAGCGAGAAGAAGGAGGCGGGCTTGGTGGAGTCCGTATCACTCATGGGTCAGCATTCTAGGCGGGGTGCCCGTCGCAGACCGCTGTGCACGAAATGATTAAGTGTTGAGCCGGTCGAGGACGACCTGGCGGAACCGGTCGCTGGGGGCTGGCTGGCCGGTCCAGAGTTCGAACTGGGCGGCGGCCTGTCGGACAAACATCTCGACGCCGGAGACGGTGATGCAGCCGGCGGCTTTCGCTTCGCGGAGGAGTTTGGTTTCGACGGGGTTGTAGATGGTGTCGAAGACGACGCGGAGGGTGCTGGTGGCTGGTGACGGGTGGCTGGTGACGTCGTAGGGCGTCGCGTCTTCGTTTGGGTGCATGCCGATAGGCGTGCAGTTGATGAGGATGTCGAAGTCGGCGCTGTTGATGTCATCGAACGCGGCGGCGTGGGCATCAAAGCCCTCTGCAAGCGTGTCGGCCTTATCGAGGGTCCGGTTAAAGACGGTCACCTCTGCGTTGTGAGCGGTGAACCCGGCAACCACGGCCCGCGCAGCACCGCCCGCGCCGAGCACCGCGACGCGCTTGCTTTGCAACGCATCGCGCTGGATCTTCAATGCGTCGCACACCGAGTCGAGCGCCGCGGCGTAGTCGGTGTTGGACGCGTAGAGCGAGCCATCGTCACGAACGGTGAGCGTGTTGGCCGCGCCGATCTGTGCGGCAAGCGGTTCGATCTCGCCTTGCATTTCTTCTACGAAACGCAGGAGGTTGTGCTTGTGCGGGATCGTGACCGAGGCACCCCGGAAGTGAAGCGATTCGTAGGCCAAGAAGCTGCCAACCGTTGCTTTGAAGTGTTCGTACTCCGGCGGGATGCGCATCGGCAGGTAGACGCCGTCGTAGTTGGTGCCGTCGAAGCCGGCGTTGTGGATGGCGGGGGACATGGAATGGCCGACGGGGTCGCCGATCACGCCGAAGACCTGGGTGTCTGCGTTCAGTGCATCCCAGCGGTAGAGCGATTTGAGTTCGTGGATGGTGGGTTGGCCGGGCG
This sequence comes from Phycisphaeraceae bacterium, assembly GCA_019634195.1. Classification (GTDB taxonomy): domain Bacteria; phylum Planctomycetota; class Phycisphaerae; order Phycisphaerales; family Phycisphaeraceae; genus JAHQVV01. The sequence goes on from JAHQVV010000246.1 coordinate 1,806, forward strand.
CGGTGCCGTGCGCGTCGTCGATCGCAGCGAAGGTGAGCAGGGCGCCGAATTTTTTAGCCAGGACGCGCGACATGAGGCCGTGCTCGCCCATGCACAGCGCGATGGTGGGTTTGTGCCGCTGCTCGATGACCTCGAAGGCTTCGAGGTTGTCGCGGAGGGATCGTGCGGCCCAGGCGAGCTTGACGACCCGGCAGCTGCCGTAGTCGGCCATGGTTTTGATCCGGCGGATGAGGTCGGGGGGCCGGGTGTTGAAATCGTGGGACGAAAGGATGAGCCCGGTGTCAGTGAGGCGGGGTTGGCCGGGGTGGTCGACGACCAGCATGACTTTTTGGCGGAGGTTGGCCGACCGGTCATAGGTGGCCAGTTCGACATCGAAGTAGGCGGGGCCTTGGCCGGCACAGGCAACCCCGAGGTATTCGAACAGGGCGATGCGGTGCATATCGTCGCCGTCGTAGTCGCCGCCCTCCCAGTTGGGTCGGATGGTGACGATGGTGGGCAGGGGGCAGTTGCCGACAAGTTTTGCGGCGGCAATGCGGTCGTCGCTGAAACGGTCCAGGCGCAGCTCGACCAGGTCGGCCCCGGCGGCTTTTGCGGCATGCGCGTCGGCCAGGGCTTGGTCCGCAGAATCAACCATGATCGGGACACAGAGCTTGGTCATGGGGCGATAGCGTAGTGCATGGCCCGGCTTGGTACACTTTTGCCAGACCCTAAGGAGCCCAACGATGCCACGGACGGATAGCAAGGGACGCACGCAGCTGATGCCAGGCGAAGCGATCAAGGCGGGCTGGCGTGCCTGGATCGGCCTGGTGGTGGTTGCCGCGGGTGCGCTGATTGTTATTTTTGCGACCCAGCCGATGTCGAACGCGGGTCAGCCGGGTGGAGCGCTGGCGGGGTCGGTGGTAGTGGGGGTGGCGATTGCGTGGCTGGTGCTGATGGGGGCCGTGGTGCTTTTGCTGCGTAGTTACTGCTTCCGAGCGGTTTGGGACGGCCGGCCCGTCGAGCCTGGCAGTTATTTGAAGGGGATGTATCAGGTCTGGGGTGTGCTTTTATTGGGCGGATTGCTTGGTACGCTTGGGGCGGTACTGATGGGCTCGCTGATGCCGGGCGTGCTGGTGGCGTTGGTTGCGCTTTTAGCGCTTGTGTTTTCTCGGCCTGATGGTCGTGCGCTTGGGGCATGAATGAACGCTGTACGCTTGCAGCTTGGTTGCACAGATAATTGCGGCCCTGTCGATGGGTGTGTTGTCAGGGTTCACGCTTGTTTTGCAAACGATTCTCATCAAGAATTGCGCCTTTCATTTTGTTGGTTTGGCCGCTTTGCTGCGGCGCGAAAGAGTAGCTATGTTGTAGCGCTCGACCCGCGAAGGTCACGGGGTTCAGATACACCGGCCCGAGGCATCAATCACCTCACGGCCAGCAGAGACGAGCACTTTGTCTTACGAACAGACCGATCAGTTTGTCTTCCCGAAGTGGGCCAACTACCTCTTGCCAGTCCTGCTGCTGTCGGTCCTCGGCGGCGCGGCGGTGGTGCCCCCCTTGGTGATTTATGGCGGCTCGGCGGAAACGTTGAACGTCGGCTACCAGCCCGATCAGCCCGTGCCCTACAGCCACGCGACGCACGTCGGCAAGCTCGGCATGGACTGCCGTACCTGCCACAACACTGTTGAAGACGCCGGCTTCGCCGCGATCCCGCCGACGCAGACTTGTATCAGCTGTCACGCGCCTGGCACCGACCCGCAGGGCCTGCCCACCGGCATGCCCGGCGCGCACCAGAAATCGATCAACCTCAAGCCCGTCTGGGAGAGCTACTTCTCCGGCGAGCCGGTGCCTTACGTCAAGGTCCACGACCTGGCGGACTACGCCTACTTCAATCACTCGGCGCACGTCGGCAAGGGCATCGGTTGTGTGAGCTGTCACGGCCGGGTCGACAAGATGGGCGGGGCAAACACCGACGACCCGATCCCAGGGGTGTACCAGGTACAGAACCTCTCGATGGGCTGGTGCCTGGAGTGCCACCGCGCCCCGGAGAACCACCTGCGTCCGCTGCACAAGGTCACGGATTTGGATTGGTCGCCGCTGGACAACGATCGCGTGAAAGCGGCGATCGTGGCGGGCGATCTGGATGAAGGCGATGAGCGCGGCGCACAGCTCTGGCTGGGCACGAAACTCAAAGAAGAGTACGAGATCAACAACCCGGCGTACATGCAGTCGTGCTCGACCTGCCACCGCTAAAACGAACCACTTTAAGACAAGAGGCAACCGCCACGTGTCGACTCTAGAAGACCACATCACCGGACAGGCTTACTGGCGATCCCTGGAGCAGCAGGCCAACTCGCCCGAGCTGCTCGAGCAGCTGGATGACGAGTTCCAGGGCTACGACCCGGAAGAGATCCAGGAGGTCTCGCGGCGCACGTTCCTGAAGCTGGCCGGCGCTTCGCTGGCGCTGGCGGGCTTGACGCTGTCCGGCTGCCGACGCTGGCCCAAGGAAGAGCTCGCGCCATTCGCGGCCCGGCCCGAGGACCTGCTGCCCGGCGTGGTGAACCACTTCGCGTCGATGGCCGAGCGAGGCGGCGTCGCGCACCCGATGCTCGTCGCCAGCTTTGATGGCCGGCCGATCAAGGTCGAGAGCCACCCCAAGGCGGGCTATGCAACCGATATCTACGACCAGGCGCTGACACTGCAGCAGTACGACCCCGAGCGGCTGCGCGATGTGCTGTTCGGCAAGCGCGAATCGCGGACGCGTAGCTCGTGGACGACGTTTGAGGCGTGGATGACCGACAAGGTTGGCAAGCTCAAGGCGGACGGCGGCGCGAAGTTCGCGGTGCTGGCCGAGCCGACGAGTTCGCCGACGGCCCTGCGTCTGAAGGCCCAGCTCAAGGCCGCGATGCCCCAGGCGTCGTGGGTGACCTACGAGCCGCTGGGCCAGGACAGCGTGATCGAGGGCAGCAAGCTCGCCTTCAACGGCAAGGCGCTCCGCACGCAGTACGACGTTTCCAAGGCCAAGGTCATCGCCTGTTTCGACAGCGACTTCCTGAGCACACACCCCTCGGCAATGAGTAATGCTCGTGGCTGGGCGGCGGGCCGCAAGTCGGTGGACACTGACCACAAGATGAACCGGATGTACGTCGTTGAGCCGGGCATGACGGTTACGGGCAGCTCGGCAGACGAGCGTCTGCCGGTCCAGCCCTCACAGGTCGCGCATGTGCTGGTGGCCGTCGCCAACGCGCTCGGGCTCGATGCGGGCGAAGCGAAGATTGGCACGAGCGAGAAGAAATTCGCGGCGTTGCTGGCCAAGGACCTGCTGGCGAACAAGGGCGCGGGCCTGGTGGTCGCGGGCGCGGGCCAGCCCGCCGATGTGCACGCTCTGGTCCACGCGATCAACAAAGCGCTGGGCAACCTCGACAAGACGGTCACCTACAGCGAAGAGCCCACGGCAGAAGTGGTGTCTCAGGCCGGCTCGCTTGCCGAACTGGTCGGGAAGATGAAGGCCGGCGAGATCGACACGCTCGTGATCCTTGGCGGCAACCCGGTGTTCGACGCGCCTGCCGATCTGAAGTTTAAGGACGCGCTGAAAGAAGTCGGTCACGCGATCAAGCTCGGCCTGTACCGCGACGAGACCGCGGTCGAGTGCGAGTGGGCGTTGCCCGCCGCGACGAACTTTGAGTCTTGGGGCGACGGCCGGCTGTATGACGGGACGGTCGCGATCCAGCAGCCGCTGATCCTGCCGCTCTTCAACGGGCGCAGCTCGGTTGAATTGCTGGCAAGCGTGCTGGGCGACAAGTCGCTCAAACAGCCCGCGGGTTACGACCTGGTCCGCGAGACCTTCAAGAACCAGGGCCTGCTCAAGGGCGTGGACTTCTCTGATTTGCTGGTCGACCCGGGCTACGCCTCGGACCGCTCCGGTTTCGAGAAGGATTGGCGGCGCGCGGTGCACCTTGGTTTTGTGCCGGGCAGCGCGTTCAAGAAGGTTTATGAAGACGCGAAGCTGGTCAAGCCCGCGCTCGCGAAGGCCGGTGAGATAGAGATTGTCTTCGCGCCGTCGAGCGTGTACGACGGCCGGTTCGCCAACAGCCCGTGGCTGCAGGAGTGCCCGGACCCGATCACGAAGGTGACGTGGGACAACCCGCTGCTGCTCAGCGTGCCGGACATGCGCACCAAGAAGCTGAAGAACGCTGACATTGTTGAAATCGAAGTCAACGGCGTCAAGATCGAGGCGACGGTATTCGGGCAGCCCGGTCAGGCGGTCGGCACGGTGATTGCGCAGGTTGGCAACGGTCGGGGCAAGCAGGCCGGCAGCGTCGGCCAAGACGTCGGCGATGACTATTACCCGATGCGCACGACCAAGGGCATGGGCTACACCGCCGCCAAGCTCGGCAACATCAGCGGTCGTGTTGGTCATGACAAACATTTCGCAACGACCTCCGTCCACCACCTGGTCATGGGCCTGTCGCCTGAGATGGACAAGACGGCCAAGTACGGCATCGACAAGCGTGCGGGCAAGCTCGGCAAGTCCGGCACCAAAGGCAACGTCATCAAAGAAGGCTCGCTTTCCACGTACAAGAAAAAACCAGCGAAGATCATGGGCCACGCGCACGGCGACGTGAAGCTCCAGCTCTTCGACGCGCCGTCGGTCTTCGAGGACGGCTCGTTCAGGAAGGCCCACGATGACGGGCCGGAGTTCTTCAACAACCCGCACGCATGGGGCATGTCGGTCGACTTGACCTCCTGCATCGGCTGCAACGCCTGCGTGGTGGCCTGCCAGGCGGAGAACAACATCCCGACCGTCGGCAAGGAGCAGGTCTGGCGCAGCCGAGAGATGCACTGGCTGCGGACGGACACGTACTTCAAGGGCGACCCCGACAAGCCCGAAGAGGTCGAGGTCGTCCACCAGCCGGTCGCGTGTGTGCAGTGCGAGAACGCGCCGTGCGAGCAGGTCTGCCCGGTCGCGGCGACGGTGCACGACACCGAGGGCCTGAACACGATGGTCTACAACCGCTGCATCGGCACGCGGTACTGCTCCAACAACTGCCCGTACAAGGTCCGGCGGTTCAACTACTTCGATTACCACGCCAAGGACGTGCGTACGGATGTCCCCAACCCCTGGCTGAACATGCCCGACACGCAGCAGGACCGCGCGATCGACGAGATCAAGCGGCTGGCGTTCAACCCGGACGTCACCGTCCGCATGCGTGGCGTGATGGAAAAATGCACCTACTGCACGCAGCGGATCCAGCGGGCCAAGATCCAGCAGAAGAACGCCTACATCCAGGCAAACAACGAGGGCGGCTTCACCCACAACCCGGCCGATCAGCGCAGCGTGCCCGACGGCACGATCGTGACCGCCTGCCAGGACGCCTGCCCGACCGACTGCATCACGTTCGGCGACCTCAACGACCCCGAGTCGAAGGTCAGCCAGGTGCACAACAAGAACGACCGCGTGTACGCGCTGCTCGAAGAGCTCAACCACCGGCCACGGACCAAGTACCTGGCCAAGATCCGAAACCCTCACCCCGAGGGCACCCGCAACCACGACAAGAAGGGCGGCAAGAAGAAAGAAGCCAAGCCCGCTCCGACCAGCGACGCGTAACGTTGCGGCTATTTAGAACCACCAATGACGGGCAAGATGCTCGTTATGAAACAAGCCGGAGCCTGAACCAAAGGCCCTAAACCACAGACCTCAAGATATGGCAGCGATCCACCCCGGCAGCACGATCCCAACCGTCGAGACGGACAACACCGTCGATGACCCCCGCCGCCGCGCGCCGCTGGTGACCGGCGGGCTCGATTTCGCGGGCGTCACCGAGAATGTTTCACGCGTCGCCACGACCAAGCCCAGTTTTTTCTGGTGGTTCGGTTTCATCTGGCTCTCGTGCATGGCGATGGGCTTCTTCGCCTTTATCGGCTACCTCGTCACGACCGGCGTGGGCATCTGGGGCAACAACCAGCCCATGGCATGGGGCTTCCCGATCATCAACTTCGTGTTCTGGGTCGGCATCGGCCACGCGGGCAC
>JAHQVV010000001.1 GCA_019634195.1 Phycisphaeraceae bacterium
CACGTTAGGTACTTATTCCTCGCCCTTTCGCCACTCTACTTGCACCGAAGTGCTTTCGCGTTCGACTTGCATGTTTTAGCCATGCCGCCAGCGTTCAATCTGAGCCAGGATCAAACTCTTCGATTGAGATCTATTAGCTTGCCGGCCCGAAGACCGACGCTGCTTACTTAATAGAAGGGTTGACCTGGACCATTGGTCCTGAGCTAGTCAGAACCAACCGGTCATCAATATTATCGAGAGCAAGCTCTCGATTTCATTCGCCTGCCGACCGGCTATTGCCGACAGGACTTGGGGGTTATTAGGCTTTCATCCCGCCTTGCAACACTAGTTTGCAAGACGTTCTACTTTGGATGTGAAACCCGTCTCCGTTCGACTGTGAACTCGAACTTCAACTTGGATTTTTTACACGCCGGCAGGCTCGTAGAAACCTAAACCGTCGCGTTCACATCCTCGCAACATACCAACTGTTCACTTGTCAAAGATCAACGCCGACTGACCGGCAATACTCAATCTCCGAGGCGTTTGGCCTCGCGAGGTACCTGACCTCTCGGTCAGGCGAGCGGAGCATCATAGTGATGGTTTTCGGCCTGTCAAGGCCTATACCACCTAGTGTGGAAAAACTTGCTTGCAAGCATTCCAGACCCCCCTGACTCGCTGAGTCGGGCCGAGCATTAAAACACATCCGGACCGCCTTGTCAACTCGTGTACGCACGCTTTTTTGACAATCGATACAAATCGGCCTGACTGCCGCCGTACGCCCGTAAACTGCCTATACCAACCCCCCTGAGAGCCTGCATCATGCCCCATGCCTACCCTACCGCCCTCGCCCTGCTGCTTGTGCTGGCCACAATTGGCTGCGGCAGCGATCCTGGCTACGAGCACACCTACACGACCCGGGCGATCGTCCTGTCACTGCCCGGCGAGAAGGTTACGCAGGAGTTCATTGTGCACCACGAAGAGATCCCCGACTACGTCTCCATCAACGGCTCGATCGGCATGAACGAGATGGCCATGCCGATCCCGGTGCCGGACAAGTCCTTGCTGAAGGGCATCGCAGTCGGCGATAAAGTCGAGCTTGTCTTCGGCGAGCGGTTCGAGCCGCAACACAAGATGGGGCTGATCTCGATCACCAAGTTGTCCATGGATACGGAACTCAATCTCGGCGAGACCACCATGCCTACCACGCACCCGTAATCCATTTCAATCGGGATCACTGGGTTTTCATCGTTGCCTTACAAGCATTTTCCGCCTCACGCGCACGAAAAAACCGCCCGTCTTAACGAGCGGCAAAGTGCAAGCCTCTTCCTCTCTTGGCCCGTCGGCCTCGGCCATCAGTGGCGCATAACCCCACGGCGAAACGACCGCGCCGATCCGATTACGGCCGCTATAGAAGCACGCGCATCACACGATTTGCGCACAACCACAACCCGATCGATACGGCCCCCTGCCTCGCAGCCGCTTATAAACCCACCCCCGCATGACCCCGCACCCCAGTCGTGCGCACACCCTCGATCGCGCCCCTTCCCGGTGCCGACGGGCACGTTCAGAGGTTTTTTCGCCTAATCCAACAAGTCGGCGTTTCCACGCACGCCCATCCCCGTTAAATACTACGAAGCCATGTTTCTCGGCCACCTATTCACCTATTTCATCTATTCCCCTATTTCACCCGACGCGATCGACACTTGACCCACCCCGACCCCCCAGACCGGCTTGAATACTTCACCCGCCTGTGGGTGCAGAACCAGCGCGCCGTCGCCGCGTTCATCCACATGTCGCTGCGTGACGCCCACCACGCCGAGGACGTGCTCCAGGAGGTCGCCGCCGATGCCTCACGCAACTTCGGCCGCTACGACCCCGCCCGGCCGTTCGCCGCCTGGCTGATCGGCATCGCCCGGCAGCGCCTCGTCGACCACTACCGCAAACAGGAGCGACAGCGTGCCCAGCTGTCCCAGGACGTGCTGGACCTGCTTGATCAGTCCTACGCCGAGGTGGCCGAGGAAGTCGACGACCGGCTCGTCGCCCTGCGCAAGTGCATGGAGAAGCTCCCCGAGCACCACAAGCTGCTGGTGAACCGCCGCTACGGCTTCGACGACCCCCTGGCCGACATCGCCAAGTCCATCGGCTCCAACGCCAAGGCCGTCAACGCCATGCTCACCCGCGTCCGCAAGCTCCTGGCCGACTGCGTCCAGCAGCGCATGGAGGCCACCCATGACTAAGCCACTCAGCGACAAGCAGATCGATCAACTGATTGCGGACTACCTCGCCGGATCACTGAGTGCAGCAGACCGCCCGGCCTTTGAAGCCTGGCTGCGCTCCTCGCCCGAGCACCCTCGGCGGGTTGCGCGCCTGAGCATGACCGGCTTCTGCATCCGTGAGGTCTGCCACGACACCAAGGCCGACTACCTGCTGGATGCGCTCAATCAGATCGATGAGGCCTCCGGCCCCGCCCAGCTCGTGACCCTGCACAACCTGAATCCCTCACCCTGGCAACGCTACCGCATCCACGCGGTCTGGGGGGGCACCATCGCCGCCGCACTACTGCTCGGCATGGTACTGACCGCCGTGCTGTTGCCTAGTTCCAACGCCCCCAACCCGCAAGAAATCGTCGAGAACACCCCCAACAAGCCCGCGGCTTCGACGCCGCCGACGCCGCGCGGGTTCACCCCCATCGCCATCCCCGTCGCCACCCTCACCGCCACCCACCAAGCCACCTGGGGCGGACCGGCTTCAGCCGCCCCGGCACAAGGCGACACGCTGACTTCCAACCAACGCCTCACCCTCACCGCAGGCTTCGCCGAGATCACCACCAACCGCGGCGCGATAGCCATCCTCCAAGCCCCGGCCACGATCGAACTGCTTAACAATGGCAACGCGCTCCGCTTGCACGCCGGCAAGCTTGTCGGCAAATGCGACAGCGATTCGAGCAAGGGCTTTACCGTCCACGCCCCCGGCATTGATGTCGTCGACCTCGGCACGGTGTTTGGTGTAGCAGCGGGCGCGGATGTAATGACGAGCGTGCTCGTACTCGATGGCTCAGTGACGGTTCATCCAGAGAGTCCAGCGCATATCGCAACTGAGCCAGTCGTGCTAATGAAGAACCACGCCGTGTCGATCCAACCGGGCACCAGCGTCTTGCAGAAGTTGGAAGTAGTTCAAAGCCATCGCGGTCAGCGAGCTGGCGTGGAACTACAGAACACGATCGCCCGAGAAGAGTTTGAGGCATTGAGCGATGCGGTGTCTTCCCGACAGGCGCGTTGGGTGTCTTATCAGTACGGACTGACGCAAGACCCGGCATTGGTTGTTAGCTCTCGACGCGATCCCCCTCAATCGAGTGATGCACGATCTGGTCAAGGGCGTTGGCCGAGCACGAGTGCTTATCTCTTGCGAGGCGGCTCCGATCACCTCGTTTACGAAAGCATCGAACAAACGCGCTCCATGACGCTCTCGGTCTGGGTACGGATCAATGCACTGCCTGAAAAACAAGAAACTTTATCTGCCCTCGTTGTTTCAGATCAGTGGAAGGTCGACCGAGGTGCGATTGCATGGCAAATCGTCGAGAAAGGCAATGCGATTAAGTTTTCATTGAGCCCAGGCAACTCCGATCCGAGCCGTCTTGCCGCAGGTGACCTTGTTCAAGATGTTGCTGATGGTTTGGGTCTTGAGCAGTACCAAGGCGAGTGGATTCATCTTGCGGTTGTATACAACGAAGAGAACTCGCTGGTCACGCACTTCTTAAACGGCCAGCCTTTGCAGCGGCAGAAGATGGCCTTTGATAGCCCCCTTCGCCCTGACCGAATCCAGTTGGGCAACTGGCATGGGTACGCTTCAGATCCCCGCGGCTTCAACGGCTCGATGGATGATTTTTTGATGCTCCGCCGTGCTATGACAGACGAGCAGATGCGTGAGCTTTACCGCATCGGGTCTGCAAACAAAGCGGGGGCAAGCAATACGGATTCAGGCAACTAGGCGAGGCGTTCTCGCATATCGATAAGGCCGGTGCGTTGCTGGTCGACACATTAATCCTCTCTTACAGGAGATTTGAACGATGACTTTTTCTAAAGCTTTACTCTTGGGTTGTGCAGGCATGTTTGCCGTCGGCAGCGCATCTGCTGCGATCATTGTTGATGATGACGTAGAGGGCAATGGTGACGCGGCAGCCACTGTCGGCACGGTGACCGTTGGCTGGGGTGGCTGGGATGGCAATACAACCGACCCCTACTTCGGCATCTTGGGCGCAGCGGTTGACGGTACAGGTGTCCTGGAAACGCTCGACGGAGCGATCCCTTTTGTGGACAACAACGGCCCACAAACCGTGACCTATGGTGGCACGCTTGCTGCGGGCACCTACACGGTCGAGATTCAAATGGTTAACTGGGGCAACAAGACAGGCGGCGTAGGTGGCACGGGCTTCCCCACGCTCGGTGACATCACTCTGGCTGGCTTGACGCCGGACAGCATTTCGGATCCCGGCAATGACGCCAACATCGCTTCTTCCGACGACGAGGTCTGGACCTTGACCTATGTCGTTGGCGCAGGCGCTGCCGAGATTGGCAATGATCTGGCACTGGTTGTGACCAATGACGGTGACAATACAACCAACTACGGCATCGATCACGTTCGGATCGACTACGTCCCCGAGCCAGGCTCCCTCGCGCTGCTCGGCCTCGGCGGTCTGCTGATCGTTCGTCGTCGTCGTGGCTAAGCCACGCTCGTGAGAATCTTTTGATTTCTCCTTCATGAGTGCCGCCCCTGTAATGGGGGCGGTGCTTTTCAAGCTCGCTCCAACGTCTGAACAAGGAACAGCCTATGCGTCGTGCGTTTACCCTCATCGAACTGCTTGCAACGAGGAAGCGTGGCTTCACCCTGATCGAGTTGCTCGTGGTCATCTCGATCATCGCTTTGTTAATCGCGATCCTCCTCCCGGCCCTCGGAACTGCTCGACGATCGGCGCAGGCGATCCAGTGCTCGAATAATCTCAAACAGATCATGTTGGCCACCTATGGCTACAGTATCGAAAACAAATCGGTCTTCCCAGTCGGATTGAATAATGCAAGAGACACGTGGATCTGGCCGTCGCTGATCCGGGACTTCGCTGATGCCGAAGGCCTGGAGGCAGAATGGTTTAAATGCCCCAGCACAGACCAGACCACCGTCTGGGATGTGTCATTTGGCAGCGGCCTGCCTGCTCAGTACGGGTACCAAGCCGACGAAATGCGGCTGCTCCCAAGCACGGATCTTAAATTCAGCTACGGCTACAACATCTGGGGCAGAGCCCCCACGACACCGGCTAGAGGTATGGGGGCCTATGAGGGTGGCGGTGATGTCAAGGTATCCCAGGTCGTGAGCCCCTCGGAAATGATTGCCTTCGCAGATTCCTCCGGCTGGGAGTTCAGTACCGAAGCCTATTCGGGTTTCGTCGGCCTTGAACGTGTCTCTCAGTACCCTGGCGACATCCATTCTGGCAACGCCAATTTCGCATTCGCCGATGGCCATGTCGAAGCGATCAACAAAGAAGATGCAACAGACTTAACGGACACGGACAATCTGAAGCGTTGGCACCGGGATAACAAGCCCTAAATCTCCTTGAAGATTCACAGTCTCGATAAAACCTGGTCGCTTTCATTGATGATGACCTGTGTATTGTTTTCAGTGTCCTTCCGTAGCCGCCAACACCCCAATGTGGAGGCTGGGAGCAGATACAGGGTCGTGAGTCGGAGTATCAAGTCGCCTCCCCGATGCTCAACTCCAGTCCAGCCCCCGCTGCAGCATGTTAAGATTCTCGCAGCCGTCTTTGGTGACGATGACGAGGTCTTCGATGCGGACGCCGCCGAGGGATTTGTTGTAGAGGCCGGGCTCGATGGTGAGGGCGTCACCAACAACTAGTTCGGGGCCTTTTAAATCTAAGAGCGGTGGCTCGTGTACGTCGAGGCCGATGCCGTGGCCGGTGCCGTGGGGCATGGTGGTTGGGTGTTCGTCCGTGGGGAAACCCATGGCGTAGCCGTGCTGCTGCATAACTCTTGTGGCGGCGAGGTGGACGTCTTCGCCCGTTGCGCCGGGTTTAGTGGCGGCCTGTGCGGCGGCTTTGGCTTCCAACACCACGGCGTGCATGGCTTTGATTTCGTCGGGGATGTCGCCGTGGACGACGGTTCTCGTGCAGTCGCCGTTGTATTTGGTGAGCCGGTTCTGGGGGAAGATGTCGATGATGACGGGCTGGCCGGTTTTGATCGGGCCTTCACCTAGGTGATGGCAGTCACCGCCTTGGGCCCCGGCGGCGACGATGGATCTTGGGTTGGTGTAGCCGTGGGTAAGGAGGAAGACGTCGATGGCGAGGCGGACGGCCTCGGCGGTGAGCTCGTCGCCCTGGATGTGGAGTTTGCCATCCTTGTCGGGCGAGGCTTTCGCAACCATCGTGCAGGCCATCTCCATCGCGCGTTCGGTGGCGTGCTGGGCCTGGCGGAGGTAGGCGATCTCTTCTTCGGCTTTCGCTCGGCGATTGGTGACGCCCAGGTCGGGGTCGTACTCGACGATGATGTTTTGACGGATCAACTCGTCGGCATAGATCAGGGGCAAGGTCCGGTCGGCGATGACGCGGTTGCAGCCGGCGCGGCTCACGGCCTGGGCGGCGGCCTGAGCGGTGGCGGTCTCGCGGTCGCCTGACAGGCCCGACTCTGGTGCGAAGTCTGCTGGGCAGGCAACTTGGTCGGCGGCGGCGTGTTTTCGCGCGCGGTCCATCTCGATGTCACGGAGGATGAGCAGCCGCTTTGTTTCGCCATCCTTCCGGGTGACGATCAGCGCGGCGGGGTCGCCGACGTTGAAGCGGATGGCGTGGTAGAGGGATTTGTTGGTCGCGGGGACGCCGGCCATGACGATGGCGGTCGTGGGGTCGGGGGGTGTGATGGGCATGGGCGTTGGTTTGGGGTAGCCGCCGGGCAACGCCCGGGGGACAAGTTTTCTGACGGTTTGACCCCCGCGTGTTACGCGGCGGCTACATCACAAGCGTTCGATTCGCCCGCGTGTCGGCACAAGCCTATCATGCCGCGTTTCCCAGTGACAGAAATAGGTTGTGATGGCAGAGCAGAGTGTGATCGTGGTTGGCGGCGGCGTGATCGGGGCGTGCTGCGCGTACTACCTGCGCAAGAGCGGGTGGGACGTGACGATCGTCGAGCGGGAGACGTTCGGCGCGGCGTGTTCGCACGGCAACTGCGGGCTGATCTCGCCGAGCCACGCGTTGCCGCTGGCCGTGCCGGGGACGATCGCCAAGACGCTGCCGATGATGTTTAAGCGCGATGCGCCGCTGCGTGTCGCGCCGCGGTTTGACCCGACGCTGTGGGCCTGGCTGATGAAGTTCGCCACGCGGTGCAAAGAGGCCCCGATGCTCGAGGCGGCGGCGGGCCGGCACGCCCTGCTGCAATCCTCGGTCACGCTGTACAAAGACCTGTTCGATGCGGAAGGGATCGACTGCGAGTGGGAGAGCCGCGGGGCCTACTTCATCTATCAGAGCGGATCGGGGATGGACAGCTACGTCAAGAGCGACAAGTGGCTGCAGCAGTTCGGGCTGGGCGCGGAGCGGATCAGCGGGGAGCAGATGGAATCGCGCGAGCCCTCTTTGAAGCCCGGCACGACGGCGGGCGCGTGGTACTACGAGATGGATGCGCACCTGCGGCCGGACAAGCTGATGCAGGGGCTCAAAGCGACGCTCGAGAAGATAGGCGTGACCGTTCTCGAGGGGACAAGCATTACGGGGTTTGCGAAGGAGCGAGGCGAAGCCGCGGCGCTCCGTACTTCCGCGGGTGACATGCAGGCGGGTCGGTATGTGCTGGCGACGGGGGCTTGGACGCCGAAGCTCAATGAATGGATCGGCACCAAGATCCCGATCCAGCCGGGCAAGGGGTACTCGATCACGTACCCTCGGCCTGGGAGTTGCCCGGCCGCGCCGCTTGCGTTCATGGAACAAAAAGTCATCGTCACGCCGTTCAAGTCGGGCTACCGGCTTGGATCGACGATGGAGTTCGCGGGCTACGACAGCACGATCAACAAGGAACGTTTGGGCGCGTTGAAACGCGGCGCTTCATTGTATTTGCATGAACCTTACTGCGAGCCGGAGGAAGAACAGTGGTACGGCTGGCGGCCGATGACGTACGACGGCAAGCCGGTGATCGACACAAGCCCGGCGATGAGCAACGTCGCGGTCGCGGCGGGCCACAACATGCTCGGCCTGTCGATGGGCTCGGCAACGGGCAAGCTCGTCGACGAGATGCTCAGCGATGGCCAGCCGCACATTGATCTGAAACCGTTTGCGATCGATCGGTTTTAGCCGTGAATTGAGATAGCCGCCGGGCAACGCCCCGGGGGTCGAGCTATCTGGAGGTTCGACCCCCGCGTGTTACGCGGCGGCTATGACAGAAGCTACAGCTTCGCGATGAGGTGACGGGCGGCCTCGTCGATCGAGCAGAAGGTCACATCAAACACGATGTCGGCGACTTCGCGGTAGACCGGGTCACGCTCGGCGAGCACTTGCTCGACCTCGGCGGCGGGGTCGGCGTCGCCAGTAAGGGGCGGCCGCTCGGTCGCGGTGGTCGCGTCAGAGGCGATACGGCCGGCAAGGACATCGCTTGAGCAGCTCAGGTAGATCCGCGTGGCGTGGCCCGCCGAAGCCACCGCGGCCTTGCCTGCGTCCGTGGTCAGCGTCCCGCCGCCGAGCGCGATGACCTGGTCATCGTTGGCGAGCAAGGCGCTGGCGGCTTCGGCTTCGGCCTGCCGAAACGCGGCCTCGCCATACTGACCCCAGATCTCGGCGATTGTCATGCCGTTGAAGCGGTTGCGTGTGGTGTCGTCGAGGTCAACGAAGTCTTTCCAGAGTTCGACGGCGAGCTTCTTGCCGATCGAGGTCTTGCCGGAGCCGCGGTAGCCGAGGAGGACGATATTCATGCACGGATTCTACCGGGCGGTACGATGATCGCATGGCCAGCGACCCCGCCCAAGAACACCTCGACCGGCTGCGGAAGGACCGCTCGCTGCCGAAACGCGACCTTTCGCTGGGTTTTCTGACGGAACAGTTCAAGCGGGATGTCGCAAAGCCTTACAGGCAACTCGGCGACTTGGCGGAGCTCTGGGCCGAACTGGTCCCGGCGCACCTGATCGAGCGGTCCCGGCTGTTCGGGCTGAGCCTGGGTGTGCTGCACGTCGAGGTGGACAAACCCGCTGCGCACTTCGAGATCGACAGGCTGCTGAGCGGGGGCCTGCAGAAGCAACTCATCGAGGGGCACAAGGGCCCGGCCTTCCTCAAGGTGCAG
>JAHQVV010000018.1 GCA_019634195.1 Phycisphaeraceae bacterium
GAGCATGGTGTACCCGCTGTTCATCGGCGGCGGGGCGTTAACGCTGATTAGCCTGCACCTGATCGCGGGGCTGCGTGAGGTGAAGGTAGATGCATCAACCATCACTAAGCCAGCAGGCGGCTGGGTGGATGTCGCGTCGGTCGCTGAGATCCCGCGGGACCGTGCGAGAGTCGTCAAGCTCAAGGGCTGCGAGCGCGTCGCGGTGTTCCGCCACGGCGACCAAGGCGAAAAGTTTTCTGCTGTGCAGAGCGTCTGTGCCCATCAGGGCGGGCCGCTCGGCGAGGGCAAGGTCATCGACGGCTGTATCACCTGCCCCTGGCACGGCTACCAGTACCGGCCCGAAGATGGCCAGTCCCCGCCGCCGTACACCGAGAAGATCGCGACGTACGCGTTGCGTGTTGAGGGCGAGCGTGTGCTGCTGAACCCGGAGCCGAACGCCCCGGGAACACCCGTCGAACCCGCAACGATTGGAGGCGATCACCATGGCTGAGCAAACCGAACGCGACCCGTTCTACGTCGGCTACCTGCCGCTGCCCAAAGCGATCAAACGCTTCATCGTGCCGTGGCTGGTTGGCAACATCGTGCTGGCGATAGGGATCGCCGCGGTCGTCGCGTCGCAGCATCGCGAGCCTGGGGATGGGGTTTGGGGGACGGGGCAATCGGTTAAAGTCGAAGGCTGGTTAGAACTAGATCCCTATCCTGTACTGCATGGAGTGGATCGGGAAATTTATTTACCTGTCGAGATTGGGAAAGTTGGATCCCAAGAGCGAATTAATGAGTTTGAGCGTGGCCTAGCCATCATTACGGGTTTTGTAATAAAGCGCGATGGAAGAAATGTTATTGAGATAGATGATTCCGCAAAATACCCGGTACTGAATTACACCGTAGATATACCTACATATAACGCAGAAACACTCCCTGATAACGCATTAGAGAGTGTCGTTACTTATTCCAGAACTATTCGGGCATTACGTGTTCAGCAAGACCTTGGCACCCACACGCTCCGCGGCGAGATCGTGGACCCCAAGTGCTACCTCGGCGTGATGCAGCCGGGCGATGGGAAGACGCACAAGGTCTGCGCGACCCTTTGCATCAAGGGCGGCATCC
The DNA here is from genome assembly GCA_019634195.1 of Phycisphaeraceae bacterium. Lineage (GTDB taxonomy): Bacteria > Planctomycetota > Phycisphaerae > Phycisphaerales > Phycisphaeraceae > JAHQVV01. Next base: position 1,108 of record JAHQVV010000018.1, read on the forward strand.
CGCCGATGCTTTTGGTGCGAGACAAGCAAGGCGAGACGGCGGCGTACCTGTTGACCGACGTCGATGGCAACGCCTTCCCCGCGTCACACCATGAGTACATCGCCGACCCGATCGAGGTCACAGGCCAGGTAGTGCGCGACGGCGACCTGCTAATCCTGCGGGCGGACCTCGATTCGATCCGCCGGCTCGAACAATAAGTGTCGTTATTACTTCTAGGCTGCAAAAATACGCTCTCAAAGTCTGCCACACGGGGTGGGATTCTTGAGAAGATGGAATATCACGGTTTCGGCCGTGGTTCGACCGATACCGCAAGTGTTGACTTGCTAAATGTGAACGCGTCCGCGAAAATTGAGTCTGACTCAGAACCCTGCTGGTGACCGACCTGATGCCTGCTTCTAACGATCAACACAACACGACTCAGACCGTGCCATGGTCGACCTGCCCGCTTGCGGAGCTGATGACGCAGCTCAGTGACCTGGTGCGTCTGCTCGATGAGGAGCAGTACAACGCCAAGCCCGAGTCCACCAAGTGCGGCGCGATCGGCGGGCACGTCCGCCATTTGTTGGACCACCTGGTCGCCTGGCTCGGCGGCGTCGATCACGGCACCGTCAACTACGACGACCGCCAACGCGACACCTCTGTTGAGCACGACCCCACCGCGGCGCTCCACGCCATCAAGCACCACACCGCCCGGCTCGCCGAGGTCAGCGACGAGCAACTCGCCAACCCCGTCACCGTGCTGACCAGCATGACGAGTTGCGGCTCGCTGGTGTCGCTGCCTTCGACGCACGCGCGTGAGTTGGCCTTCATCTTCAGCCACACCATCCACCACAACGCGATCATCGGGACGATTGCTCGGGCGCTAGACATCGACCTGCCTGACAACTTTGGTACGGCTCCTTCGACGATCGCATACCGGAATCAAAACGGATGTGCACGGTAACCATCGTGCCCAAGCCGGACGCGCCCCGCGCCTTCCGCATGGCGTGTAGCCGTGATGAGTTGCACGGCCGGGCGTCGGCGCTCCCGCCGAATCCTGCCTTACCGTTTGTCTATGGCGATCACCTCGTCTCAATGCCAATTGATCCGGTTTCCGGTGGCACTTGGGTTGCGGCCAATGACGCTGGCCTGGCGATCACGCTGCTGAACTACAACCCCGCCGAGCCGCCGACCGATCGCGACCTCAGCCGCGGCGGTGTCATCCCGCAGTTGCTGCACGCATCGGCGGTTGACGAGGTGTTTGTCTTGGCCAAGTCGATCCAGGCTAATCGCATGATGCCGTTCCGCCTTGTTGCTTGTGATGGCCGGTCGCTGATGCTCTGGCGGAGTACCGAGCCGATCGAGGAGGCCGAGGTTGGGTCTTGGTCACGCGAGCCGTTGATGTGGACATCATCCGGCTTGGGCGATCACGTGGTCGAGGGGCCGAGGCGGGAGCTGTTCGAGGGTTGGTTCGGCGACGAGCCAGATGCGTATCTCGATCGCCAAGACGCGTTCCATCGGCACCGCTGGCCCGATCGCGAGCACCTTAGTGTAAGCATGCACCGGGGGGACGCCCGCACCGTGAGCTACACCCGGGTTGATGTCGACCCGGACAAGGTCACGATGACGTACCATCCCGATCGGCCCGACCTCGATGCCAAGGACAGCATCGTCACCCTCCAACGCCGGCTTATCCAGCGGTGAACGCAGACGACACACAGCCCGATGGCGTCCACCCCGACCCACCGCGCCGCACTTGGCCGCGATGGTGGCAGGTCTACCTCGTCCTGCTTGTCGTGTCATTCCTCGTCCAGCTCCGCACCGATGGCCCGGGGCCGCTTCCGCCGGGGTATGAATCGATCGAGCTGATCACGCAGCGCAGTGATGGGCCGATTGACACGGAACCTGCTGATGATCGCGAGCGTCGCATCACCGTCACGCCCGAGACGATCACCCTCGCCTACCAGGACGCGGGGCCGAAGGACGGCCCCGTCATCGTCTTGCTGCACGGCAGCCCGGGCAAGGGTGCCGATTTCAAACGCACCGACAATGGGCTGATCCCCAGCCTCGCCGCGCAGGGCTACCGCGTGATCGCGCCCGACATGCCCGGCTTCGGCTACTCCGAGCCGTACATCCCCGACTATTCCAACCGCGCCCACGCGCGTTACGTGCTCGACCTGCTTGATCAGCTCGATATCGACGAGGCGCACTTCCTCGGCTGGTCCATGGGCGGCGGCACGGCGATCCAGTTCTACGATCTCGTCCCCGACCGCGTCCGTTCCATCACGCTGATGGCGGCGATTGGCGTGCAGTCCGCCGAGGGCTCTGGCGACTACTACTTCGAGCACCTGAAATATGGCGTCGGATACCTTTTCTTGGTCGGCGGTGTCGAGTTTGTTCCGCACTTTGGCCTGCTCAAAGACCGTTCATTCCGGCATGCGTTCATGCGCAATTTCTGGGACAACGACCAACGCCCCAACCGCGCGATCCTCGAACGCTACGACAAGCCGATGCTCATCATCCATGGCGAAGCCGACCCGCCGCTGCTTACGCCAGTGCGCGTCGCCTACGAGCACCATGACATCGTCCAGCAGAGCGAGCTGGTGGTCTACGCCCACGATGATTTCGCAAGCGCTTTCTACAACCATGCGATGCCGTTTACGGAAAACGGTAACCAGCGTGTGCTTGATGCGCTGTTGCCGTTTTTAGACAAGCACAACGACTGGGCCACGCCCGCAAGACGCTCAACCCTGGACCGCGGCGGAGGGATAAAGGAGCAGACCCTGACCCTGCCAGGCAGTCTGGAACTGCGCGAAACGATGAGCCCCTGGCTCAAGGCCGGCGTCATCATGCTCGGCACGTTCATCCTTGAGGACCCGACGTCGATCGCCGTGGGCCTGTTCATCAAGGCCGGTCAGATCGACCCGTTCGTCGGCGGCTTCGCGGTCCTGCTAGGCATCTTCCTGGGCGACTTCGGCCTGTACATGATCGGCTTCCTTGCCGGTCGCAGCGCATTGCGTTGGCGTCCGATCGCGGCATGGGTGCCGACGCGGCACGTCGAGAAGCTCGGCGCCTGGTTCGATGCGAAGGGCTGGAAGGCCGTGCTCGCCAGCCGCTTTATCCCCGGGTCGCGCCTGCCGCTGTACATCGCCGCAGGGGTAACGGGCAACAAGCCCGGGCGGTTTATGCTTTGGACGCTGATGGCCGTCTGCGTCTGGGTCCCGGTGATTCTGTTCAGCGTCATCCTGCTCGGCGAGGCCGCACGCTCGCCGTTCCAGATGATCCTCGACTTCGGCGGCTGGCCGGCGTTCGTCGGCGTTGTGCTCGTGCTGATGGTGCTGATGAATATCCTGCTGTCGCTGGTCACGCGAGAGGGCCGACGCAAGCTCGCGATCCGCCTGCAGAAGCAGGCCCGCTACGAGTATTGGCCGGGGTGGAAGTTCTATCTGCCGATGGTGCCGTATTGGTTGTACCTGATGATCAAGTACCGCTCGACCACCGTCTGGACCCTCGCCAACCCGTGCATGCCAGACGGCGGCGTTGTCGGGGAATCCAAGAGCGACATCCTTTCACGCATCGACGATCCGGCGGTACTCAAGCACGAGTTGATTCCCGAAGAAAGCGAGCCAAGCGATCGCATGGCGCGGACGAAAGGGATCCTCGCCGAACGCGGATGGACCTACCCCATCATCCTTAAACCCGACGCGGCGCAGCGCGGCGCCGGCGTCACGCTGGTCAAGTCGGAGGGCGACATCGCCGGCTTCTTCAACAGCTGCGAAGGCCCCGCGCAGCTCCAGCAGTACCACCCCGGCCCGTTCGAGTGCGGCATCTTCTATACCCGACACCCCAATGAAGAACACGGCAAGATCTTTTCGATCACCGACAAGGCCTTCCCCATCCTCGTCGGCGACGGCAAGTCCAGCCTCGAGGAGCTTATCTGGCAGCACCCACGCTTCCGCTTCCAGCACGATGTCTTTCATATCCGATGGGCGGACGAATTAGAGCGCGTGCTGGACAAGGGTGAGGAATTACGCCTCGCCGAGGCCGGTAACCACTGCCAGGGCACGCTCTTCCGGGACGGCGCGCGCCTGATCACGCCTGATCTGGAACGGCGTATCGACGAACTCGCCAAGCGCTTGGAGGGGTTCTACTTTGGCCGCCTCGACATCCGCTACACCGATGAGGCGGCGCTCAAGTGTGGCGAGGGCCTGGCGCTCATCGAGATCAACGGCGTCACCAGCGAATCAACGAATCTATACGACCCGACCTGGTCCCTCTGGCAAGCGCATGCGACGCTGCGAGCGCAGTGGGCCGAGTGCTTCGCGATCGGCGAGGCGATCCGCAAGCGCGACGGCGTCAAGCCTAAGCCCGGCCTGCGCCTGCTGCGCGACAGCCTCCGCTACTACCGCGGCCGGCATGTCTCAACGCTGTCTGACTAAACGCAGGACTTTAGTGCGGACGTCTTCGTCGCTGAGCGAGTAGGGCGGTGCCGATGCCCAGCAGCAGGATCGAACTGGGCTCGGGCACGTTGTATACAAAGTCAAGGCGGTACTTGAAGTCGGGGTTTGGAGGATCTAACCCCTGTCCGGGTTGGCGCACGTACTCGGTATTCTCGTTATCAATCGAAGCGATGAACTGCTGTTGTGACAGCCCAGCGGGAAGCACGTTGCCCAGGTTCTGTGGGCCCAGCCCGAACCAGCCGTTGAAGTCGGTCTGGGAAATCTCGTCGTCGCTCGTTGTGAACGTGCCCGCCGCGCTTGCAGGGATCAAGAGGTGGTTTGCTTCGAGGAAACCGTCGTTGCCGCCGAGAGCGCCGGTGCTGACGATCACATAGGTGTACAGCGAGTCGCCAAGCGGATCGAGCGTCAGAGAGCCGTCGGCCGCGTTGTACGTCAGCGTGTACTGCGGGGCCAGATTGGCCCGGGCACTCGCGGCACAAAAAAGAGTGGCTAAAGCCACGGCGGTGGCGGCATAAAACTTCATTTCGAACTCCAAAATCGCACGGCTGGCCATAGGGACAGCCAAGCCATCTTTATGCCGATTGTATCCCCATAAAAGGCTATCTCACAGGGGTTAAGGCCGGATTGGGGGCGTTATCGGTCCTCGGCCGGCGCGATCAGGCCGCTCAAGCCTATATGGGGTGTGCTCGGCGTGGATTATGCCCTCCTTCAGGTTTGAGATCGTACGAGTGGCTGACTATCATCCCTCGATTACGGTGCACGGTCATAGAAGGCCTGCCCAACCCACGCACACACCCAATCCAGAGACCCCCCATGCGAATCGCCCTGTTTTATGGCACCTGCACCGGCAAGACCGAAGCCGTCGCCGAGCAAATCAAAGACGAACTCGGCGAAGACTTCTTCGAGATCTTTGAAGATGTCAGCCAGATCGAACCGTCCGACCTCGAAGACTACGACGTCCTGTTCTGCGGTATCCCCACCTGGGACGTCGGCGAGCTCCAGTACGACTGGCAGGACATCTACGACCAACTCGACGACGTCGACCTGACCGGCAAGAAGGTGCTGTTCTTCGGCACCGGCGACCAGGCCGGCTACCCCGACACCTACCAGGACGCGTTGGGCATTGTGTACCTCAAGATGCTCGAACGCGGTGCCGTCGGCAAAGTCGGCTTTACCGCCACCGACACCCACGAGTTCGAGGCCAGTAAGGGCGTCATCGACGGCCAGTTCTGTGGCCTCGCACTGGACGACGACTGCCAGCCCGAACTCACCGAGCAACGCATCAAAGACTGGTGCGAGCAAGTCACCAAAGAACTCGGGGTTGAGGCGGCAAGCTGAGAACAGGCGTGGCTGATCTAAACCGAGTTAAGCGAGCCGGCGTCCATCGGTGCCGGTTTCTTATAGGTGGCTTATAAATCCTTTGCTTGCCATAGACGTAGTGGTTGTCAGCCGAAGCGTCGTCAGGCTTTGATCGGTAGTTGAATCTCCGTCAGGTACTTCTTTGGGTTGCCCTTGAAGATCATGCCCGGCCCCTTGAGGTAGACCTCGCGCGTCGGCAGGTCTATCTCGTAGCCCTTGTCGTTCGCATACGCCAACACCTTCGCGTAGGAGTATTTGAGCGTGTCGTAAGGCCCGGGGTGTACCAGCGTCACGCATCGGCAGCCCGGGAGTGTGCGGATATCCAGTCCCTCCGCTTGGCCCCCTTTGCGGATGGGGAAACAGGGCTCGAAGTCTGCGTCGTCTTCGCGATATTCTCCGTCGTAGTACAGGCACATCGCTTTGCCCGCGATGTGTCGTCCCAGCCGCTTGGCGATCTGCGCGAACCCGCTGCCGCAGTCGCTGTACCGGCTTTTCATGCGCAGCCCGGCGACGAGCACGGGCTCGACCTCTCGTTCCGCAATCTCTCTTGTTCCGTGATGTTCTTGCATAACGCGTTGTACCTCTTGTTCATAGTTGATGACCTGGTCGATCCGGCCGACCAGGCCTTGATAGTGTTCGAGTTTGGTGGCCAGATGCGCCTTGTGCCGTTTGAGATAGACCAGTAAGTCCTGGTCCTCTCGGCACTCGGCGAGGATTACCGCGATCTCGTCCAGCGGGACCTCCAATTCACGCATCGCGCGGATCATGGCGGCGGTATCGAGGTTGGCCTGGCTATACGCGCGGTAGCCCGTCTGCCGATCGACCCGGGCGGGCACGAGCAGCCCGCGCTCGTGGTAGTGCCGTAGCGCCTTGACCGTCAGGCCGCTGGCCCGCGAAAAGGCGCCGATACTGAAGGGGGCTGGCTCTGTCATGCGGGACAGTCTAAGCCCTGCCCTTACAGGAGAGTCAAGCGCCGTTTTGAAGAATGCCTGCCGTGCCTTGCTGGTTTGCGGGCTAACATGGCTTGAGCCCGAACCGCGAGGCGATCACGTCATGAGATTCAGACTCTTTGTCAAGCTGCTTGGCTGGATGCTCAAACGCAAGACGAAGAAGGCGATGAAAAAGCTGCCGGGCAAGTAAGGTATTTGCGTGCTTAAAGCACGTTCGTCTCTTGCAGGATCTCTAGGATCGCCTGCCGCTCGGCCGCTTCGAGGTGCCCGTAGACCGAAGGGTCGCCCCGGCCTTCCAGCACGTCTTGGAGCTTCTGGGACACGGCTTCCTTGAGCAGGGGGTGCATCAACGTGTAGGCGTGGCTGTAGACCATGTAGCTGCAGCGGTACTTGAATATCTTTGTCTGCAAATCAAAGTCTTTGAGCGATCGGCCATGCCGGTCTGCTTTACGATTTGCTTGGAACTGCTCGACAAACAAATCGCTGCCCGCGATGGGCTCGGCCAACGCGACTTCCTCGCAGAAGAGTAAGTGCTTGACGATTCGCTTGGCATTAGAGTTGATCACCCGTTGAAGCGTTTGGTTCCTACTCGGCTCGAATTCTTCCTCCAGGTATTCAGCCAACGATCGGCTGCGTTCGTACTGCTCGTGCACCACGGCACTGCCCTGTGTCAATCGGTTGTGCATCTGCACCTGGTGCTCGAGGACCATCAGCGCGACGATATCGCTGGTCGGCTGGAGGTAGCGGTTGACGTTGAAACGGTGTGACAAGTCGTCGATGTTCGAGCCAAGGGCGTTGTCGATGTGGGCGTCGCCGTTAGGGTGTTCGATCGTGACTTGGTTGCCGCGGTGGTGGGTGGTCCCGGAGTTGCCGGTGACGTACCAGCCGCCCCAGCGTTTAGCCAGGGGCGTGTCGTGGCCGACCGTTGTCGAGCCGGCGGAGGTGATCACGTGGCCCTCTGGATTCGGGAAGACCGAGCGGATGAAGAAGCCTGGCCGGCCGTTGGTACGAGCGCCGTCGTGGCAGCTCAGGCAAGACCCGTCCGGGGTCAGCGCCGCCTGATCTTTTTCGCGCAGATCAATCGCGAACATGCCGCTGCCGATCGTCGGGTCGGGGTCTGCGTCGCCGTACTCGACCAGCCCGCCGGGCACGTAGCCGATGTAGCAGTTGTCGTTGAAGTAGATCGCGCGCGGGTTGCTCGGGCTGATCAGCTTGAGCTGCAACGAGGTCTTAGAGAACACCAGTACCTGCGACGCCTCGGGCACGCCGGCGACCCGCAGCACCGCGCGCAGTTTGTCGTTCTCAGAGAGATCGCTTGCAAGCAGGCCCGCATCGAGCGCTTGAGACAGCGCCTTGCGCGGGTCGGCGGGTGGGTTGACCAGGTGCTCGGGCTGGGTCGGGCCGTTGGGCTGGGCTTGTGTCTCTGCCGCGATCTGAGCCGGAGCCTCGGGCTCAGCCCCCTGCGGCCCGGCAGGTTTTTTGCCTTCGCTACAGCTCACCAGCGCAGCCCCAGCCAGAGGCAGGATCAGTGCCAAGGCGAGCAGTCGGGGGCAGGTGGTATAAAAGGACATATAACTCCTATTATATCGTCCAGCTCGTTACGTGTCTTGTAAATTGGCTAAATCTAGCCCCTCAAAACACCGATTTAACGCTTGTACAAAGGGTATACCAACGATCGTCCATTGCCGGAGGGTCAAGGAGCGATCAGTGGCGCAGGACGTCCAGCAACAACGCCAAGCCCGCCGCGAGCGGACGATCAGCCAGATCGGTCGCCTGCGGCTTAACCCCGGGCCCGTCCTGAAGGTGATGCAGGCCGACGGCAACGACCCGGATCATCTGATCAAGGCCCTAGCCCAGTGCCCGGTCCTCTCGGCCCGCGTCATCGGTGTCGCGAACTCCGCCGGCTCCAGCGCTATCCATCGCATGGACAGCATCGACCGCTGCGTACGCCACCTCGGTGCCAAGCAGACCCGAACCATCGCGCTGACCATGGCGATGCAGCAGATGGTCGATCAGCTCGATGTCGATCAGGACCTGGTCCGTAGCCTGTGGGCCTCCGCCGCGTTTAAAGCCACCGCCGCCCAGCTCATCGCCGAGACCGTCAGCCCTGAAGAGGCCGACCGCGCCTACAGCCTCGGGCTCTTGCAAGATATCGGCTTGCCCGTGCTGCTCGCGGTCGATCCCGATTTCTTCCAGAACAAACTCGCCGGCTCCAAGGGCAAGTCGAGTTGGATCGAGCTCGAACGCGCCCACTTCGGCATCGATCATGCCGAGCTCGGCGCCGTCATGCTGCAGAGCTGGAACGCGCCGACCGATATCGTCCTGCAAGTCGGCCGACACCACCAACCACTCAACGACGACGACATGGCCTGGCTCGCCGAGATGCCCACACGTATCGCCGGCCTGCTGCCGCACCTCGACGAACAAACCACCAAGGACCAGTCGCAGACCCTCGCCGCGGCACACGCCCGCTTCCTCAGCGAGTCCTTCGACACGCTCGATGCCTTGCTGGCCAAAGTCAAACAACGTTTCAAGCTCCTGGGCAAAGCCGCGGGCGGGACCTCTCAGGTCCCAGGCGATTTCGTCGGCAAGATCATCGAGTGCGTCACCGGCGACACGTTCTCCCTGGCCGCGAAGGTCAGCCGACTGGAACGGCAGTTGGCCCAGCAGGTCGATGCCCTGGCCTACGCTCAGCAGGACGCGAGGAGTGATACCCTCACCGGCCTACTCAACCGGCGTGGCTTCGAGTCCTTCGCACAGCAGATGCTCGCGCAGGCCGCTAAGGCCAGCCTCTCCGTGGCTTGCCTCATGATCGACCTCGACGACTTTAAGCCTATCAACGACACCTACGGCCACGCCGCAGGCGACCGCGTCCTCACCGCAGCCGCCGAACTCCTCCAGGTCAACACCGCTAAGGGCGACCTCGTCGCACGCGTCGGCGGGGACGAGTTCGCCGTCCTCATCCTCGGCGACCAGCAGGGCGATGCCTACGCCCTGGCCCAACGCCTTCACGCCGTCTGTAACGGCAAGACCATCGATCTGGGCACCGAATCTAAAGCCACCCTCGCCATGAGCATCGGCGGCGTCTTCCTCGAACGCGTCACCAACACCACGACCGCGGACCAACTCACCGACGCCGCGGACCAGGTCATGTACCGCATCAAACGAGCCGGCAAAGCGGGCCTGAAGTTCGAGGCGATGAAACGCAAGGCGGCGTGAGTGTCTTCCGACTCTATTACGGCTTCGTCACCTCGAAGCCCACTGCGTACACCACCTCCAACTGGTCGGCCAAGGCGAGGCCGATCGGCGTGATGATCACTCGGTCGAGCGGCACCGGGCCGTTTTCGAGTTCCAGGATCAGTTGCTCGTAGGGCTGCCAGTCGGTGTCGCCTAGGCGGGTCAGTTCGCCCATTGTTTCACCGGTCGTCTGCTCGAACGCCTTGTAGATCAACTCGGAGCAGTAGATGTGTTCCTCGTCTAGGCGGTAGCGGAAGTCGTAGGGACTGCCGAGGTAGGCCCGCGTGTGCTCGATGATTCTGGGGATATCGTCTTGGTATTCGTCTTTGAAGCGATACGCCGCGAACCCGTCGCCCCGGCCGCGGTCGATGAACGCGTCCAAGAGAGTGGCTTTTACTTGACGGCCCGCCTCGTAGACCACCCACTGGCCGTCGCGCTGATCGACGATGCCGCAGTGCGAATAGTGTGATCGCGAGACGCCCTCGATCATATCCACCAATGGCGTGTGCTCGGAGGATTGAAAGATGACATCGCCGATCTGCGGTGTGTAATCGGCCGAAGCTGTTAATGACCGTTTCTTGTTGTCGTGGTTGGCCGATGCGGTGCAGCCGATGGTGCCGAGCGTGAGTAGCAGCAGGGCGGTCAGGATGGCTCGTTGTGACTTCGGCATGCGGCCCTCTTCGTCGGGTGAGATCAGACCCATTGATACGCGCTTCATGCGACTTCACCTGACACGCTGGTCAATAGCAGCGAAAGGGGGGCAGAAGTCCCAAGGCAGGATGCGGGTTTTCTGCCCACATTTAGAGCGTCCCAACTATTTTTCTAGCGCCCAACTCTTCAATCGTGTATGACATACGTGTCACTGACACGGAGGTCGGACCATGGCGTACTCGATGGACTTAAGGCAACGGGTGATCGACGATTGTGACGCGGGCTTGGGCACCAAGGCGGTGGCCCTGAAGTACCGGGTCAGCCCGGCGTGGGTGCGTCGGCTCAAGCAGCACCGACGCGAACGCGGAGACATCCGCCCGCGGGTCGGCACCGGTCGCCGCGCAACGATCGATGAGGCGAAGCTCACTGAGTTGGTCGTCGAGCAGCCCGATGCGACGCTGGTCGAACTGCGTGACCGGCTGGGCGTCGAGGTGACGCCCCAGGCGGTGAGTAAGGCGTTGCGTCGGCTCGAACTGACTTTTAAAAAAAGACGATCCATGCCGCCGAGCAGGACCGGCCCGACGTCGCCGAGCGCCGAACGAACTGGCGGGTAGAGCAATCGGGCCTGGACCGGCGCAAGCTGGTGTTCATCGACGAGACGTGGGCGAAGACGAACATGACGCGGCTGCGTGGTCGGGCACCGAAAGGCCAACGCTTGGTCGAGAAGGTGCCGCACGGCCACTGGCACACGACCACGCTCATCGCGGCGTTGGGCCACGACGGCATGCGTTGCGGAATGACGCTGGACGGCGCGGTGGATGGGGATCACTTCGTTGCGTTCTGCCGGGAGATCCTTGTACCGACCTTGTCATGCGGCGACACCGTCGTGATGGACAACCTCAGCTCGCACAAGGTCAAGGGTGTACGCGAGGCGATCGAGTCGGTCGGGGCCAGCGTGCTGTACCTGCCGCCGTATAGCCCGGATCTGAATCCGATCGAGAACGCATTCAGCAAACTCAAGCAGCTGCTGCGTTCGGCAAGCCACAGGGTACAGAAGGCGATGTGGCACGACGTGCAGCGGATGCTCGATGCGATCACAGCGTCCGACGCCGAGGGATACTTCAGGAACTGCGGATACACGCTAGAGATTTAGTTGGCGTGCTCTAGCAGACAACCCCAAGCACGCCGACCGCCTGCGTGACATGCACGAGAAGCTCAAAACGTGGATGAAGAGCCATGGCGACGAAGGCTTAGCCTCCGAAGCAAAAGCGAAACAGCACTAGAGCAAGAAACAAGTTGCTCAGACCTCGATCAGCATCCGCGCCGGGTCTTCGATCGCTTCTTTGATCGTCTTCAAGAAGGTAACCGCTTCTCGACCGTCGACGATGCGGTGGTCATAGGTCAGGGCGATGTACATCATCGGCCGGACCTCGACGGTTTCTTTGCCTACCTCACCGACGGCGATGGGTCGGCGGACGATGCCGTGCATGCCCAAGACGCCGGACTGGGGCGGATTGACGATCGGGGTGGACAGTAGCGAGCCGTAGACCCCGCCGTTGGTGATCGTGAAGCTGCCGCCGGTCAGGTCGGACATGGCGAGCTTGTTTTCCTTGGCCTTGACGGCGTAATCACCGATGGCTTTCTCGACGCCCGCGAAGCTCAGCCGCTCGGCGTTGCGGAGGACGGGCACGACCAGCCCCTTGCCGCCACCGATGGCGATACCGATGTCGTAGTAGTTCTTGTAGACGATGTGTTCGTCGCGGATCTCGGCGTTGACCGCGGGGAAGGCTTTGAGGCCTTCGATCGCGGCCTTGACGAAGAAGGACATGAAGCCGAGCTTGAGGCCATGCTTCTTGACGAACTGGTCCTGGTATTGCTTGCGCATGGCCATGACGTTGGTCATGTCGACCTCGTTGAAGGTCGTGAGCAGCGCGGCGGTCTGCTGGGCGTTGACCAGTGCCTTGGCGATGGTGCGGCGCAGCGGGGTCATCTTGATGATTTCTTCGTCGCGGTCGCTGGTGGGTTGGGGCGCGGGGGTTGCTGAGGCTGACCCGCCTGCTGAAGCGGGCTTCGCCGGGGCGGATGAAGACCCGATGTGCTTGAGGACGTCTTCTTTTAAGAGGCGTCCGCCGGGTCCGGTGGCGGTGACGTCTGCGGCGGACAGGCCGTGCTTGTCGAGCAGGGCCTGGGCGGCGGGCATGATCTTGTCGGAGCCTGTACCAGACGCTTCGCTTTGCTCAGCGTCGGCGTTGGGTTGTTCTGGCTTGGATTCTTCTTGTTTGTTGGACCCGCCCGATGAAGTGGGCTCGGCCTGGGCGCTGCCTGCGGCGCCTTTTTCAAGGTGTGCGATGACGTCGCCGACGCTCGCGGTGTCGCCGGCCTGCATCAGGATCTTGACCAAGGCGCCATCGAACGGCGCGGGCAGTTCCTGATTGACCTTGTCGGTCTCCAACTCGACCAGGGGCTGGTCGGCCTTGATCGCTTCGCCTTCTTTGACCAGCCATCGGCCGATCTCGACTTCGGTGACAGACTCGCCGACCTCGGGGACTTTCAATTCGGTGGGCATCGTTGCAAGGCTCCTGCGATCGCTGGATCAGCGGGTGGTTCAATCAGGCTATCGGGGATGGTAACAGGTTGGCGGGCTTTTACTTCCGGGGGCATTCCCGGGGGTCACTTCGCGAACGCGGCGGGCGGCGTGGGCTCCTCGACGGTCTCGCCGAAGGCCTGGGCCAGCAGCAGTTCCTGCTCCAATTTGTGAGCGGCCTTGGACCCCGTCGCCGGGCTGGCCGAGTGCTTGCGGGACGCGACGTGCAGCTCGCGCTCGCCGAGGAATTTTTCCTGCAGGTAGCGCTGCAGGAAGAACGGCCAGGCCCCCTGGTTCCTCGGCTCGTCTTGCACCCAGACCAGCGGCGCCGCCTCGTTATACGAAGCGATCGCCTCGGCCAACAACTTCCTCGGCAGCGGGTACAACTGCTCCAAGCGGATGATCGCCAGGTCGTCCCGGCTCATCTGCTCGCGCCGTTCGACCAGGTCGAAGTACACCCGCCCGGTGCAGAGCAGGATGCGCTTGACCTTCTTCGGGTCGACCTGCGTGTCGGGCATGACACGCTGGTAGGTGCCCGCTTCAAGGTCTTCAAAGCTCGATATACAACGCGGATGCCGCAGCAGCGACTTGGGCGTCATCACGACCAAGGGCTTGCGCCACTTGCGCAAGACCTGCCGCCTGAGCAAGTGGAACATCTGCGCGGGCGTTGTCGGCTGACAGACCTGGTAGTTGTCTTCCGCCGCGCTGGTGAGGAAGCGTTCGAGCCTTGCGGACGAGTGCTCGGGGCCCTGGCCCTCGAAGCCGTGGGGCAGGAGCATGACCAGCCCAGACAGCCGCCGCCACTTGTCTTCCGCCGACGCGATGAACTGGTCGATGATGACCTGGGCACAGTTGACGAAGTCGCCGAACTGGGCTTCCCACATGCAGAGCATGTGCGGCTGGTCCAGCGAGTAGCCGTACTCAAACCCGAGCACGCCCGCCTCGCTCAGCGGCGAGTTGAAGATATCGACCGTGGCCTGGTCGTCGGCCAGGTGCTGGAGCGGGAAGTGTTCGTGCCCGTCCTTGACATCGTGCAGCACGGCGTGGCGGTGGCTGAAGGTGCCGCGCTGGCAGTCCTGGCCCGTCAGGCGGATGCCGTGGCCCTGCGTGAGCAGCGACGCGAACGCCAGCGACTCGCCCGCGGACCAGTCTAGGGGCCGATCGCCTTCGGCCTGCTCCTTCTTCATGCGCATCAGGCGCTTGTGCTTGGGGTGCAGGTTGAAATCCTCGGGCAGCTCGAGCTGCTTGTGCATGAGCGCCTTGAGCGTGTCACGGTCGACGCCGGTGTCGACATCGTCATTAACATTCTCTTTGCCGCCGTGGTAGCCCGCCCACTGGCCACGCGGGTCGTCGGAGCGGGGCTTGTACGCGGCGGACTGCGCGGCGCTGAGCTCTTTTTCCAACAGCGCGGTGCGTCGCTCGGCGATCCGGTCCGCGTCGGCCTGCGTCACCCCGCCGAGCTTGAGCAGCTTGGACAGGTACGCCTCGCGCACGCCGGGCCGGCTGTCGATGTTCTCGTACATCTTCGGCTGGGTGTAGCGCGGCTCATCGCCCTCGTTGTGACCCCGCTTGCGGTAGCAGTACATATCGATCACGACGTCGCGTTTGAACTCTTGACGGAACGCCATCGCGAGCTTGACGACCTGCGCGACCGCCTCGGGCGACTCGCCGTTGACGTGGAAGATCGGACTCTGGAGCATCTTCGCAACGTCGGTGCAGTACTGTGTAGAGCGTGAGTCGTCCGGCCCGGTGGTAAAGCCGATCTGGTTGTTGATGACGACGTGGATCGTGCCGCCCGTGTGGTAGCCCTGCAGCTCGGAGAGGTTGAGCGTTTCGGGGACGATGCCCTCGCCGGCAAACGCCGCGTCGCCGTGGATCAGGAGCGCAAAGCCCAGGTCGCCACGCGATTGCGTGGTGGTCTGCGCGTGGCAGCGGTCTTGCTTGGCACGCATGCGCCCGAGGACCACGGGATTGACGAACTCCAGGTGCGACGGGTTGAAGCACAGCGACAGGTGGATGTTCTTGCCCGAGCGGGTCCGCCAGTCGCCGGAGTAGCCCAGGTGGTACTTCACGTCGCCGCCGCCCATGTAGAGCTCGGGGTCGACGTCTTCGAACTCGCGGAAGATCTTCTGCGGGCTCTTGCCCAGGATGTTGGCGAGCACGTTGAGCCGGCCGCGGTGGGCCATGCCGATGACGATCTCGCGCGTGCCCTTCTCGCCGGCGTGCTCGAAGCACAGGTCCAGCAGCGGGATCAGCGTCTCCCCGCCCTCCAGAGAGAACGACTTGGCCCCGATGAACTTGCGCTGGATGAATTCTTCAAACAGCGCCGCATCGGTCAGCCGGGTCAGGATGCGGATCTGCTCCTTGCGCGACAGCTGGATCTCGTTATGCGATTCCTCCATCCGCTCTTGTAGCCAGCGGCGTGTCGGCAGGTCGTCGATGTGCATGAACTGCACGCCGATCTGCCCGCAGTACGTCCGGCTGAGCTGATCGAGCAGGCCGCGCACCGTCCGCATCTGCTTGCCCGGGACGGTCGAGACCGTCGAGAACGGCTTGTCCAGGTCATCCTCATTGAACCCGTAGAACCCGGTTGTCAGCTCCGGGTGCGGCCGATCGGGCTCGGGCTTGAGCGGGTTGTAGTTCGCGAAGTTGTGGCCGAGCATCCGGAAGTTGCGGATGAGCATGTCCACGCGGTGCTGCAGCGCGCCGTCGACGCCAGAGGGCGGCGAGGCGGCGGGCACGATGTGCGCGGGCTGGCCGTTGGGGTTCGTGGGTGTCTGCGCGATCGTGCCGGCGGGGTCGTAGTTGCTACGCGGCGTAAAGCTCGGGCCGATGCGCCCGGCCGAGCCGTTGAGCTCGGCGCCCCAGCCCGCGAACAGCTGCCGCCAGTGCTCATCGACCGAGTCCGGATCGGCGAGATAGCGTTCGTATTGAGCCTCGGCATACACGAGGTTGCCAGCAGAAAAATCGGGCGGTTGGGACATCGGCGTTTCGCTCAGACACGGCGGTTGGTGGGTCAAGGCGGGCCAGGATCGGCCGAACATTCTTAATAGAAGATCGACCAAATACGTGCTGAGCTATTGCTCAGCAGCGCTTCGATGGATTCTACACACCTCAGCCCACGAAGCGAGCCCGGCAAGGGGCAAGTATGCTAAAAAAATGCCCGACCCTTTTCAGCCCGAAACACTCGCAGCGATCGCTATTATCGGCTTGCTCGCGGGGACCCTCGGCGGGCTGCTCGGTGTCGGCGGCAGTGTCATCACCATCCCCGGGCTGGCCATCCTCTTTGGGACCGGGGAAAACCAGCACCTCTACCAGGCCGCGGCCATGACCGCGAACCTCGCCGTCGCCCTGCCCGCCGCCCGGCGTCACCGGAAAGCCGGGGCGCTGAGGCCGAGCGTGTTGCGCTGGATGCTCCCCGCCACGGTCCTGTTCATCGTGGCAGGCGTGCTTGCGAGCAACCTGCCCATTTTCAGCGTCAAAGACGGCGGCGAAGGCGGGCTGTGGCTGGGTCGGATCCTGGCCGTCTTCATGGCCTACGTGATAGTTGTAAATCTGCGCAAGCTCTTCCGCACAAAAGAGAAGAAGGCCGCCGACTGGGCGAGAGAGCCGAAGACGACGCCCACCCGATGCGGCGCGGTCGGGGCCGTGATGGGCTTCGCGGCGGGGCTGATGGGGATCGGCGGCGGCGCGCTGGCGGTGCCACTCCAACAGACACTGGTCAAGCTGCCGTTCCGCAACGCGATCGCGAACTCATCGTTTGTGATGGTCTTCAGTGCCGGAATCGGTGCCGTGCTCAAGCTCACCACCCTTGGAGGCCACTACCCGGAGACGGGGAGCGGATGGCCGGCGTGGCAGGTCGCGCTGCTTCTGGCGGGCATCCTCGCCCCCACCGCGATCATCGGGGCTGGCGTCGGCGCCAAACTCACCCACACACTCCGCCCCCGCTACGTCCGCATCGCGTTCATCCTGCTGATGATCGCCGCGGCGTTCAAAATGGCGGCGCTGCCGATTCAGATGGTTTGATTGACCAATTCGATGAAACGCTCGCCCCGCTGCTCGTAGTTCTCGAATTGGTCCCAGGAAGCGCAGGCGGGCGAAAGCAAGACGACATCGCCGGGCTTCACGCGTTGCTGGATTTCAGTGACCGCCTGATCGAGTTCACCGCAGCGCACGACCTCGGGCGTTTCAGCGGGCCAACTCACGCCGCCGCAGGTAGTAGGCCGGTCTGACACAGACCGGCTCGCCGCGTTGTGGATCAGGTCCGCGATCGTGTTGCCCAACGCGCCGATGGTGTACACCGCTTTGCACTTGGTTGCTGCTAAACCGGCAAGCGGCTTCATATCGCTGCCCTTGTCTTTCCCACCAAGGATCAAATGGATGCCAGGCTTCTCGCCGCCCTCGATAAACGCTTCTATCGCGAGCATCGCCGCCTCGGGCGTCGTGCACTTGCTGTCGTTGAAGTAACGAACGCCGTTGTGTTCCGCGACGAGTTGCAGGCGGTGTGGGAGGCCGGGGAAGTCAGAAAGGCAAGTTGCAGTTTGAATCTTTGGACCGATGTAAGTCAGAGCGAAGTCTGCAAGCACGGCATTCAATCGATTGTGCTGTCCAGGTATGGCCAAGGGCCAATCCTCCGGCTTAACCCATTCTGCAACCTTCTCAGGATTCCAAATGAACAAACAATCAGTTTTTGCTTGTAGTGCTTCCACAGCACTGGGACCAAGCACTGCAACATCGTCTTTCTCCATATTCTCATGCTGAAAATCAAGAATTACCTGCTTTGCCTGCACATACTCCTCCATCGTCCCATGCCAATCGAGGTGGTTTGGGCTGATGTTGGTGATCACTGCGATGTGTGGCGACCAACCCGGGAAGTGGGCGTCTTGCTTGAGGCGTTCGAGCATGAAACTCGATAGTTCCAGCACGACCCAATCGTCTTCGCCGATCTCGTCGATCACTGGTAGCAGCGACACGCCAATGTTCCCCCCGACCCATACTTTGGTTGCCTTACTTGCCTTACTTGCCTTACTTGCCTTACTTGGCGTCTTGGCGTCTTGGCGGCTTGGCGATAAATCCGATCCGTCCCGCTCAAACACCTTCCCCAACACATGCCCGATCATTGCGGTGACCGTCGACTTACCCGCACTCCCCGTCACGCCGATCGTCCGCAGGCGGTTCGGCAGGCGCTGGACCAACAGCCGCATCTCCGTCGTCACCTCGATCCCTGCGGCCTCGGCAGATCGCACAAAACGATTGCCCGGCTTCACCGCCGGGTTCACCACAACCAAATCACAGGTCGTAAAGTCGCTGACGTTATGCCCGCCGAGGCGCAGCTCAACCGAGCCCACATCCACGAGATCCTGGATCTTCGCAACGCTTTCTTGCAGCTTGTCGGCTGGCTGCTGATCGGTTACCAGCACGTCCGCGCCGCGATCGACGAGGAAGCGGGTCACGCCGACGCCGCCGCCGAACCGGCCCAAGCCCATCACGGTCACGCGTTTGCCTGCGAATTCGTCTGGCTCACCCATGGCGGGAGTATACGCGGACGCCGTGGCTTATCACTTGGCTTGATCAACGAGCAGGGTTTCTTCGAATCTCTGTTCTTTGCTGCCCAGGGCGTAGGCGGTCAGCTTCGTGCCGACGGGCACCTGGAAGTAAACCATCAAGACTTCGTCCGTCCTTACATCCGGCAATTCATTCGCGCTCAAGCCGCGCTTATATGCGTCCTCGCGGATATCCAGGTTCAGCGACCGGTCCTTACGCTTGAGTGCGAAGCCGATAGAGTCGTAGAAATTGCCCCCCTCGTCCTTCACACGCATGACGTTGAGTGCTTCGGCCAAGCCAATCGCTCGGCCGTACAAAGACTTAGCCTTGTTGCCGTCGAGCTGGATGCGGACCAGGCGGTCGGAGGATGGGATCGATATCTCACGGACCGAGCTACGCTTGCCGCCCTTGCCGGGCGTGACACGCTCGGCCTGACCGGATGTGAGCTGCCAGGGGTCGGCGTCCTTGTCGAAGTTCAAACTCACGGCAGACCCCGAGAACGCGCCGGGCAGCTTCTCGCTCACCTCGGCGTAGGCGCCGGTCCCGACGATCTTGACCGCCCCAGTCGCGGCGGCGTTCCCCGGCCCCTGGTCTTCGGTGATGTCGGCCGGGCTAGGCAGTAACGGCGCACCGACCACACGGGCCACGGCCTCGAGGTCCAGGTTCACGATCTGCTCTTGGCCCTCGGGCTTGTCCAGCTTGCTGAGGTCAAAGCGGAGCTCGCGGACGAAGAACCGGTTGGGCACCTGCCCCTTGGCCAGCGGGAAGACCCAGC
Source organism: Phycisphaeraceae bacterium (assembly GCA_019634195.1). GTDB lineage: Bacteria > Planctomycetota > Phycisphaerae > Phycisphaerales > Phycisphaeraceae > JAHQVV01. The sequence continues at coordinate 20,647 of JAHQVV010000018.1, forward strand.
CCATGCTCATATCGGTGTACTTGGAGTAAGCCATATCACTGGCATCGGCGTCGGCCTCTTCGGAGATGATCTCCGTAAAGATTCGGCCGCCGGTGTTCTGGCTGTACTCGATGGAATAGCCGATGGGCGCGATCGTTTTGTCGTCGACCTGCAGGCTGACCTGTGTGATCGCGATGCGCAGTTTGCCATCGGAGTTGAACGTGCCGGGGTAGTCGTTGTTCCACGCGGTGTCGACGACGTAGAGCATCTTGTTCTCGCCGAGCACGGGCTTGAGCCGGCGCACCAAGTCCTCGCCCATCTTGCTAGCGACCATCTCGATGAAGCGTGGGAAATTCTCCGCACTCGCGGCGCCTTCGAACTTGAACTGCGGGGTGCGTGCGACCTCCATGATCGCCTCGATGTTGAGCATCTCGGAGGGCTTGCCGTTGGCCTCGGGGTCCTCGAATCGGCTGCTCAGATCCGCGAGGATGGCGTCGAGCAGCCCCGTGCCGACCTCGTCAGGAGCGGGGGGCTCCACTTCAGGCAGTGTGTAGCTGGGCGCGAGGAAAGCGAGGACGGCCGAACGCCGCGCCAGGGCGAGAAGCTGTTCTTCGGTCGCGGCGATGGCGTACACGCCGGTGACCTGGACGCTGCCGGGGTGAGCCGACCGGAACTGGTTGGGGTCGGGGGTCAAGCGGTAGGCGAGAGCACGCTGCGAAAGGTCCGGCCGGCCCACCGCCAGTGGGATGCCACCAATCGGGCTCATCGACCCGCGTGAGATCATCGAGAAAAACCCACCGGACCACCCGTTGATATCCAGCCAAAGCGTGCCCGTTTCGTCGTTGGAGACATCCTGGCCCCCGACTTGGAAATCCCATCCCATCGCGTCGTGCTCAATCGGCAGGAAATTGACGCCGTTGAGCAAGATCCCGAACGACAGCACGCCGATGGCGATCCCGCAGGCCCCGCCGCCGAGTTGGTCGACGATACGCGGCATATGGACGTTGGCCTTGCAGAACTTATCGAAGACCACACGGATGACGATCAGCAGAATCACAAATGGGGCCAGAAGCCCGACGCCATGCGCATAAGCCGGCATGCGTCCAAGCAGTGCGTAGGATATCGGCTCCCACAGGGCAAAGGCGAGCGTGCCCGCAGCGATGACGATGACCAGTTGAATGAACGCGGAAAAGAAACCGTACGTCGCCCACATCGACACACAGCCGAGCAGACACAAAACGATGAATAAATTGAGAACGATTAGCATCGGTATTACGCCTTCTGGTGTTCGGCCATAATGCGGGTCACTTCTTTGATATCGGAGACGCCCTCGACGACCTTGGAGAGGGCGGCTTCCTGCAGGTAAACCATGTGTTGCTTGCGGAGGTGCGCCTTGAGGCGTTCACCCTCGCCCGAGGCGATCAGCGAACTGGCCTCGCGATCGATCGGCATGACCTCGAAGACCCCGATGCGGCCGCGGTAGCCCAGGCCGTGGCAGTCCTGGCAGGTGCTCTGTTCTTCTTTGACGACGACCTTGCCCGAGGCCTTGTACAGGTGGGTGGCCGTCTCCTTGGTCATGTTCAGCTTCTTCATCGCCGCGGCGTCGGGGTGGTAGGGCGCTCGGCAGGTCAGGCACAACCGACGCGTCAGCCGCTGGCTGACGATCATCGAGAGGGACTCGGCCGCCAGCCGCTTGTCGCCGACGATCTTGATCCACAGCTTCAGGGCCGAGATCGTGTCACGGGCGGGCAGCGAGACATAGAACCGCGTGTCCTCGGCCTGCTTTGCGATCAGTTGGGCCATCTCCGGGCTGACCAGCTGCTCGACAAGCATGACGTTGGGGTCTGAACGCAGCAGGGACGCGAACGAATCGGTGACCTGCTCGTTGCTCGCGCCTTCGGGGAACAGGTTGTGGTTGACCCCCTCCATCGTGAAGGGCGACCGCTTCTCGTACGTCATCACCGACGAGGTGTAGGGGTCGTGGTGATTCATCAAGGAGTACATGGACGTGGTCGTGCCGGTGCCAGGTGGGCTGGCAAAGATGACCACGCCGGACAGCTCCTTCGTCAACTGCTCGACGGCCTCAAACTGTTTGGGCAGCAGACCGAGGTCTTCGAGCTTGATCTTGTGCTTGTCTTCAAGGTCGAACTCGATCGTGAGCTGCAGCGCCCTGGTCGAGCCGGCGGTCGTGAGCTTGATCTTGTGGTGGTCGTAGCCCTCGACCTCGACACCGAGGCTCCCGGACTGCTTCTTGCGTCGCTCGGCGAGGTCCATCCCCGCGTTTTCTTTCAGATAGTCAATCAACTGCACGCACAAGGCCTTGTCCGGGGCGGGCTGGGCGATACGCACGCCGTCGATACGTACCACGAAGCTGGCTTTGTCCGCATCGACGGTCATATCGATCCGGTCGGCACCGCGCGGGACCGCGAAGACGAGCATGTCTTGGAACAACTCAAACGCGGGCGTGCGCGGGTCGTCGCCATGGGGCACTTCCATGACCGCGCCGCTCTTGTCGACGAAATTAACCTTGGCCTGGGCTTTGGCACGCTCGCCTCGCTCACGCTCGTGCTTCTTGCTCAGTTCGTTGACGATGTCTTTGGGGTTCCAACGCTCTTCCTCGGGGACCTTGCCGTTGCGATAAGCGACGTACCCGAACGCCCCGCCGACTAAGATCAGGATCCCCAGTAACCAGCCGACCCAGAAGATCGGCACAAACAACATGACCGCAAAGCCCAGCACCCCGATGCCGAGGTGGGCCATGCCCCACTGCGTCTGATTGGCGTAGTAGAAGCCCGCATCCTTATCCAGCCGGCCCACCAGCCATGCCCAGCCACCCAGCACCGCGAGCATCAGGATAGGCTTGGCGATACTCATCAGCACCGCGGGCTCGGCTTGTATTTGAGCGATCATCTCAATCATGAGGAAACATTCCTAAACGGATCCGCACCAGGCAAATACCTACTTCGTCTTGATACCACGCAGCCGCATCTTGATCTCTTCCGGGCTGGGCGACGCGGCCTGGGCCACCTTCGGGTGCACGTAATTCTTCTCAACCAACTCCACCAGCGAGTCCACATAAGACTGCATCCCCGCCTCCCGGCTGTCCGAGATGACTTTCTCGAGTTCGCCCTCGCGGCCCTCCAGGATGTAGTTGCGCGTCGGCGGGCTCTGCAGCAAGACCTCCACCGCGGGCACGCGCGGCACGTCCGGCATCAGCGTCGGCAGCAGCTTCTGATAGACAAAAGCCTGCATCTGATACGCCAGCAGCGACCGCACGTTCTCACGCTCTTCTGCGGGGAACAAGTCGTAGATTCGGCCAAACGCCTGGGTCGCCGACGACGCGTGGATCGTGCCGAAGACCAGGTGCCCGGTCTCCGCCGCCTGCAGTGCCGCCTCGAACGTCTCGCGGTCACGCATCTCGCCGATGAGCACGACGTCCGGGTTCTCACGCACCATGGCCCGCAACGCCGTGGCAAAGTCCGGCACGTCGATGCCGACCTCGCGCTGATTGAACATCGCCTTGGCGTCGGTGAACAGGTACTCGATCGGGTCCTCGATCGTGAGGATGTGGCACTTGCGTGTCTCGTTAATGCGTTGCAGCATCGAAGCGATCGTCGTCGACTTACCCGAGCCGGTCACGCCGCAGAGAAGGATCAGGCCCTGGTGCACCTCGTCGGTGATCTTCTTCATCGAGGGTGGCAGGTACAGGTCGTCAAAATCAAGGATCTCGTTACTCACCCGCCGGGCGGCGATCGCACATCGGCCGCGGGTCAGGAAGATGTTGACCCGGAAGCGGTGCTTCTCTTCGTCGACGATAAAATCGATACCCAGGTCCAGCGAGCCGCGCTGGCCGAACTCCGCTTTTTGCTCGTCGGTGATCCCCTCGAAGATCATCGCGTTGAACTCTTCAACGCTCGGCGGGTCGACGTCTAGCGCCTTAAGCTCACCACGCATGCGTAGCTTGGGCGGCTCGCCGCCACGCATCAAGAGGTCCGAGGTCTTGTGCTGGACCGCGGCCTTGAAGTACTTGTAGAGCTTGGTGTCCGCCAGCGTCTTGTGACGGGCCTGGTCGATGTCGAAATGCATGACCGGGGAAGAATCGTGATTGCTGCCGCTCATTCGATCGCCTTGCACGAACAAAAAACCGTCGCCAACACTCCCGGCTGTCAGCACGAAGCGAGACCTCGCCTATACCTTTGCGATACCCGCACTTACACCGCGCCATCCATGGCCTGGAACCGCAATGGTAGCACAACCGACGCCCTTCACGCCAGCGATGCGTGAGGATCGGCACGATTCAGCTTGATGCCAGCCCGGCGTGGTCGCTGAGGACCTGCCTGGCGGCCAGTTTGCCGGGGCCACCCATCACCCCGCCGCCGGGGTGCGTCCCCGATCCGCACTGGTAGTAGCCGGCAACCGGCGTAAGGTATTGATTCCAGCCGGGGGCGGGGCGGTTCAAAAACATCTGCGGCATGAACAACTCGCCAGCGAAGATGTTGCCCTCGCTCAGCCCGACGACACGCTCGATGTCCAGCGGCGTCACGGCCTCGCGGTGCTCGACCAGCCCGCCGAAGCCGGGGAAGAACGCCTCGAGCGTGCCCTGCACCGCGTCGCCAAGGTTCTCCCGCTCACTGTCCCAGTAGCCCTGGGCCAGTTTGTATGGCGTGTACATGACAAAGCATGACAAGATGTGCTTACCCGGTGGGGACATGTCTGGATCGACCGTCGACTGCACGCGGCAGTCGATGAACGGCCTGCGGCTATACCGCCCGGCTAAACAATCGGTAAACGCCTCTTCGAGGTAGTCCAACGATGGGCCAACGTTCGTAAACCCGGTGAAGATGTCGGTGCGCCCCTCCAAACCCGGGAAGGTCGGGACAGCAGACAAAGCAAAATTAACCTTCGAAGCAGAGCCTTGGAACTTGAACTCAGTGATCGCCCGGATCAAGTCATCGGGCATGTCATTGGGATCAACGAGTTGCGTAAAGGTGCGTCGAGGGCCCAGCGCGCTGACCACGATCGGCGCGTGGATCTCGGTGCCGTCCTTGAGCGCCACGCCGCTCACCCTGCCGTCTTCGTAGACCACGCGTTCAACCGCGGCGTCGAGCCGGATCGTCCCCCCCAGCGCCCCAAGCGACCGCAATCATTTTACGAACTTGAACCCGAAGACGAGACCGAGCACAGACAGGACCAGGAAGCTATATAGCAGCAATCATGCGATGGAGCCCTGCGGTTATGCGCTAAGCGACCAACCGAAACGCGTCGCTCGCCGCATCGTTATGCAGCTCGATCGCAGTCGCAAAGTCAATCTGCAGGCGGCCTGCATACACGACGACACTACGAACATCAAATTGCTCACAAGCCTCGGCCAACGCAATCGCATCACTCAGCACGCCCGGCTTACCCAACAACGCGTCGGTAATATCCTGCTTTAGACCAAGCTGCTCAGCGATCTGTTCCTTGGGCATACCCGTCAGCGCGTCAACCAGCGAGAGCATGCCCGACATAAACAAGTCCAATCTGCTTATCTCGTCTTTGAGGTGGGGACCAATCTTTTCGCAGAAGAGCCCGCGGGCGATGCTGTCACAAGCCAGTTCCTTTGGGAGGTGATCACCGCGGAGTTCTTCGACCGCGAATAGAGACGCCCACTTCTGCATCTGCAAGATGCCCAGCAGTTTCGAAGCGTGCGCAATCGAGGTGACGCGTGACCCGAGCCCAAAAAACGCCGAGTTAATGTAGCTCAGCAGACGGGTCGTTAAGACAAAGTCCCTCTTAATCGCCAGCTCGATGTCATCAAGGCTGGACGATTCCGAGTTGATCACCTGGAGCAGGCGCATCGCCGCGTTCTGAGTCGGCATGAGGCGCTGCATCTGGATCACCTTCGGCTTCTGGTAGTAGTAGCCCTGGAAGTAGCTGTACCCCAAGGCCTTCGCTTCTTCGACGTCCTCGGCGGTCTCGACCTTCTCAGCCAACAACAACGCGCCGCATGGCTTGAGGCTCGCGGTCACCTTCTTGCGCTGAGCTGAATCCAACGCCATGAAATCGACCTTCACGATGTCGGCAAGGCGGAGCAGCGCGTCGTAGTCGTCACGGCCACAAAAATCGTCCAACGCAAGCATGTAGCCCCGGCTCTTAAGCTTCTGGCACGCCTGCAGGATCGCGTCGCTTGGCTGGACATCTTCGAGCAGTTCAATGACCGCGTGGTCTTTGGGAAGGACCTCGTAGGTCCCCTCGAGCAAGGTTTGCTCCGTTACATTGATAAATGCAAGCCGTTCACCGACCAGCGATGGCAGCCCCATCACGTTCATCACGCAATTCAAGACAGAGGATGTCGCGGCCGTGCCATCAATGACATCCGCCTGGTTGAGCTGGCCAGAACGAAACAGCAACTCGTACGCGTAGGTGTTCCCATCTGTATCAAGGATTGGCTGACGGCCGATAAAATAATCCGATAGAGGCGCCGTGCCCTGCCTGACCTGCTGCTTGGTATCCATCACGACCTCCTCGAGACGCGCTCCGACCCAAGCCGAGGTCTTGCCAACCATGCTTAAGCCGAGGAAGCACCTGATTTAGCCCCCACCCGCCAGCAAGAGCCGGCAACACAGAAGTGATCGACCAATCAATACACAGCCTTTACACAAGCATCAAAGGTAGAAGCACAATCCGGCACAGAAAAGCTCAATCAGGCCATATACGCAGCCCATTTAAGATTATGGATGCCCGGGCTACTTGCCGAACCAGCGAATCCCAAAGAACGCGTCCGAACTGGCATGCTGCCAGGGCACCCCTTATTCAGACGCATTGCTCTACTACACAATCAAAACGGGCTGTGTGCTACAGCTTCGCCGGATCGGTCAGACGCACCGGCAGACCGGCATTGGCCATCGCCTGCTTCGTCTCCGCGATCGAGTACTCCCCGAAGTGGAAGATGCTCGCGGCGAGCACCGCGTCAGCGCGCGTCTGCTGCAAGACATCGATCATGTGCTGCGGGCTGCCACAACCGCCGGACGCGACGACGGGGACATCGACCGCGTCGCCAACGACCTTGGTGACCTCGATGTCGTAGCCCGCCTTGGTGCCGTCGCCGTCCATCGAGGTGAGCACGATCTCGCCGGCACCGAGCTCAACAACCTGCTTCGCGTATGTCAGTACCTCGACGCCGACGGGCTTACGGCCGCCGTGGGTGTGGACCTCAAAGACGCACTCGGTCTTGTTGCCTTGCTCGTCTTGCTGAGTGCTGATGGCTGATGGCTGAAAGCCGGCCCCGTAGCGCTCGCGCATGCGTGGCAGCGCCTCATCGATTGGCACGCGCTTAGGGTCGATATTTACGACCGTCGCGCAGGTCCCGAACCGCTTGGCCGTCTGCGCCACGATCTGCGGATCGAGGATCGCTGCGGTGTTGATGCTCACCTTCTCCGCGCCGGCCTGGATCAGCTTCGTCACATCCTCCACCGTCCGGATCCCCCCGCCAACCGTAAACGGCATGAAGCACTGCTCGGCCACCTGCCGAACCATCTCATACGTAATGTCGCGCGATTCGTGGCTCGCGGTGATGTCCAGGAAGACGAGTTCGTCGGCCCCGGCCTCGTCGTACTGCCGAGCGATCTCAACGGGGTCCCCCGCGTCGCGGAGGTCCACGAAGTTGACGCCCTTGACGACACGCCCCTGGTTCACATCAAGGCACGGGATGACACGGTGGGTGAGCATAGGCGCAGCATAACGCAGGTAAAGCCAGGCGGTGGCCACCGCCTGGCTTTACTGGGAGTCTGTCAATGACTTCGGATCAACTGGTTCGTCGCCCGTCGGATCGGTGGCGTCTTCCTTTTCAACCAGCGTTGCATTGCCAGCCTCGTCGAGGAGCGATTCAACGCCGTCGAGGCTGTAGCTGACCGGGCCGGGCGGGTTGTCGTGCCAGGTTTGTTGGCTGACGAGTTCGCGGGCGGTGCGGATGCCCTGGACCATGGAGCGTTTGTCGGTTGAGCCACCGGGGGTTTCGTGCTGGACCTCGTGGGGCTTGTGTTCTTCCTTATAGAGATGCACCGTTTGGGTTGGGAACGCGAACTGCACGCCGAGCTTGTCGGCCAAGCGCACGATATCCACAAACATCCGTTCTCTTTCACGCAGCTCCGTGGACCAGTCCGGCACCTCGAAGAAGATATAGAGCAAGACATCCATCGATGAGGCGGACCACCGGTGCAGCCAGACCTGGAAGTAGTCCTTCCTTGTGTAGGGGTGGCTGCGCACGAGTTCGCGGATGCCTTCGGTAAAGGCGATGAGCTTGTCCGGCGGGGTGTCGTACTGCACACCGATGTGCGTCTTCCATCGGCGGTACGTCCGCCTTCCATAGTTGTCGACGGTCGCGCGGACCAGGGTCGCGTTGGGCACGGTGATCTGTGAGTTGTAGAAGGTGCGGATGCGGGTAGAGCGGAAGCCGAGTTCTTCGACGGTGCCCTCGGTCTTGCCGTCGAAGACGACCCAGTCGCCGACCTCGAAGGGGCGATCCAGAATGACAGAAACGGAGCCGAAGAAGTTTTCGATGGTGTCTTTCGCGGCGAAGGCGAAAGCCAGCGAGCCGATGCCCAATGAGCCGAGCAGCGGGACGATGGGCAGGTTAAGGGCCTGCGCGGCGTAGACGATGCCGATAGCGACGGCGAAGATCTTCGCGGCCTTGGCGAACATCGGGACGAGGATGTCGTCGAACTTGGTCTTGGTCTCCTCGGCCTTGGCGAAGGCGACCGACGCGACGAGGTCGATCAGCTGCCAGGCGGCGAGGATGCCGGCGAGGACCGTGAACACCGCGACCGCGCCGTAGAGGAACCGGTGCGCCAGGTCCGGCAGGCCGACGAGCGTGAGCCCGAGCATGACCAGCACGCCCCCTGCTACGAAGCCGAACGGCCGAACGGTCTTAGCCAGCTGCTCTTTCTGCTCATCGTGTTCGGCACGATCGATCTGACGCAAGAACGCGCCGCGGAGGATCGTCCGCAGGAGCTGATCGACAACGACACCGAGCAGGATCAGTGCGGCCAGCGCGAGCCACTGCCAGTAGTACAGGCCCAGGATCGTCCCCGATTTGAGCGAATTGGGCATCAGCTCGGCGAGGAACTTGCCGCCGTCACCATAGGTTTGCTCGTCGTATTGTTCGTTGCGGTGCTCGAGCAGCAGGCCGTGCAGTTCGTCGAGGCCCGCAAAAGTGTCTTCGGAAAAGGTCCAGCCCAGCGTATCGCGGGTTTGGAACGCGATGCGATTCTTGTCGGTACCAATGTCTTTGACCGCTTTCTCGTGCGTCTCATTGAGGGCCTTCGGGAAGTAGACAAAGTAATCGTCCGCCAGCGACTGAGGCAGCTCATCCTCATCCACTCGGCCGATGTAGTCCAACGACTCCTTGAGCTTGACCGCGCGTCGCCGCAGCAGATGCGCAATCTCGGGTCCGGGATCGGGTTCGCCCAGCAACGGGTAGACCTCGGGCCAGCGTTCGTCTTCGCCTTTCTCGATCTCGTTCATCACGCGCAGGAACGTAAACATCGCCGCCCGCGGGCTATCGCGGTCGGCGGGCATCGCTTCGGTTGGCTGCTGCGCGCTGAGGCTCGCGGCGGGCAGCATCAAGGCCAGCAGGAACAAGACGGTGATTTGGAATCGCTTTTGCATCGGTTCGGCTTTGATCGTTGAGGATGGATTGGGGCGGAAAGACATCATAAACGCCCCGCTCACGGCAGTCGCAGGTCGATCCAGACGAGCTTGTGGTCGGAGGCCGCGTTGAGGTAGGCGCGCGGATTGTTTCGCGTCGGCCAGTAGACGCCCGAGCCAGCGACATCGAGGTCAATACTGGGCAACAC